>NZ_JBHWKU010000006.1:0-380689 GCF_042730645.1 Streptomyces sp. NPDC059906 | reverse complement strand
GAGCCGATTCGGCTCCCGCGCCGCCGACTCTGGCTGTGATCCAGAAATTCCATGGGCCCACTCGATGTCCCCCCGTGCCTCCCCGTCGGTGGGCGAGGCGGTTCCTGGTGGCAAGGGTTCTGTGATGGCCTGGGCCACATACCCGGGGCCTGGAGTTCCCACCCAGGCCCGG
Organism: Streptomyces sp. NPDC059906; assembly: GCF_042730645.1. Taxonomy (NCBI): domain Bacteria; kingdom Bacillati; phylum Actinomycetota; class Actinomycetes; order Kitasatosporales; family Streptomycetaceae; genus Streptomyces; species Streptomyces sp. NPDC059906. The sequence continues at coordinate 380,517 of NZ_JBHWKU010000006.1, read as the reverse complement.
GTGGCTTCCGCCGCGTCGTCGAGCGCACGACCGGCTCCTCGGCCCCGGCCTTCATCGCGAGGACCCCGTCCCGCGCGCCCCATCAGAATCGACGCCGTCACGATAAAAATCGACAGGGTGTAGATTCTTTGCTCAGGGGGCGGTCCGGCTCCTCGCAAGACCTGCTGGAGGAACAGTGCAGAGGCAGAACTGGCTCATCACCGGCGTCAGCACCGGCCTGGGGCGCGCTTTCGCGCAAGCCGCCCTGTCCGCCGGGCACACCGTGGTCGGCAGCGTCCGATCCGAGAACGACGTGCGGGCCTTCGAAGAACTCGGCCCCGGGCGCGCCTACGGCCGCATCCTGGACGTGACGGACGGTGACGCCGTCTCCGGCACGGTCGCGGAGGTCGAGCGGAGCGTCGGCCCACTGGACGTCGTCGTCGCCAACGCCGGCTACGGCCTGGAGGGAACCTTTGAGGAGACCCCACTGTCCGAGGTGCGGCGGCAGTTCGAGGTCAACGTGTTCGGGGCGATGGCCACCCTGCAGGCGGCGCTGCCCCACATGCGCGCGCGCCGCCGCGGACACCTGATGGCCGTCACGTCCATGGGCGGGCTCATGGCCGTGCCCGGCATGTCCGCCTACTGCGGCAGCAAGTTCGCCCTGGAAGGCATCCTGGAGGCGCTGGGCAAGGAGGTCGCGCAGTTCGGAATCCATGTGACGGCGATCGAGCCCGGCTCCTTCCGCACCGACTGGGCCGGACGGTCCATGACGCGCACCGCGCGGACCGTCGACGACTACGACGAGCTGTTCGCTCCCATCCGGGAAGCGCGGCAGAAGGCCAGCGGGAACCAGCTGGGCAATCCGGCCAGGGCCGGGGAAGCGGTCGTACACATCACCTCGGTCGATCAGCCGCCGGCCCACCTCGTTCTGGGCTCGGACGCGCTGCGACTGGTCACCGCCGCACGCACGGCAGTGGACGAGGACATCCGCGCGTGGGAGGCGCTCTCGCGTACGACCGACTTCACCGAAGGTGCTCAGCTCTGATGCCCGGCCGGCCTTCCCCGCTCGGTCGTCGCGGCACCGAGCGCAAGGGCGATGTCCGGGAACGGGCCATCCTCGACACCTGCGAGGCCTTGCTGGCGGACAAGGGCTACGACGCCATGACCGTCGGCGACGTAGCCCAGGGCGCGGGCATCACACGGGGTGCCCTGTACTTCTACTTCGGCTCCAAGCACGAAGTGGTCGCGGCACTCGTGGCTCGGACCGTCGAGCATCTGTGGGAACGGTCCCGGGTCACCGCGCAGACGGACGAGCCGCGCCAGGCCATCGCGGCAGCCATGCAGCGCACGGTCGAGCTGTGGGACGAGCACGGTCTGGTCATGCGCACGGCGATCGACCTGTCGTTGACCGTGCCGGAGATCGGCGAGCTGTGGAATCACACGGCTGACCTGTTCATCGCGGCCATCACCGCTGTCCTGGAGCGGGCCGGCGTTCAGTCCGGCACCGCACCCGAACAAGCCTCAGCGATGGCACGTGCCCTGTGCTGGATGATCGAGCGGAGCTTCTACCACGCCTCACAGGAGTCCCGCGAGAAGCTTCAGGAGGCGTCGGCGACCTGCGAGCACATCTGGCTGATCAGCGCTGGGCTGATCACCTGAGGCGTCCGTCATGGTGGCGGTGAGCCGCGGGAGGGTGATCTCCCGGGCGGGGCTTGCCAGGGCAATCGGATCGGCTCGCGTCACGACGTCCGGGCCGGACAGGGCCCCGGCCCGGGCACGCCGGGTACGCCGGGTACGCCGGGTACGCCAGCCGTGACAAGCCCGCGTGGGGGGGGCGCCAGGGTCCTTGCCGGTGCCGGCATGCAGGCGGCACGCTGCGTGCGGGCAGCGTCTCGCCCGCGGGATGCCGGTGAAGCACCCCGGCCTCAGAAGAAGTGCTTGCGTCCACCGACCGCGCGACCGGTCGCACCCAGGATCCACAGGATGGCGCCCACCAGGATGAGGATGCCACCGATCGTCGTCAGCAGACCCATGCCGACAAGCAGGCCGATGATCAGCAGAATTAGCCCAAGAATGATCATTTCAAACCCCATCCTCAATCGCGGCTCAGGCGCGTGGGCGCACAGGCTCCACAACAGCCCGAGTTCGTCTGTCACTTGGTAGATCGCTACCGGCCCCGAACGTCAGAATCTCGGTGCGACACCCTTGTGCCCGGCCACAGGGTGTTCACGCACCCCCTGGAAACTTCACTGGCGAAGCGACCCTCCAGGCTGCCTCGGACGGCCACCGACGAATGAGGCCGGAACTTCGATGAGCACAGCCCCCGGAGCGCCGACGGTGTCGCGCAGCGCGCTGCCCTGGGTGGAGCGCATAGGCATCCCCCGTCCCCTGATGTGGGGGTACGTCGCGGTCCTGATCTTCATGATGGTGACGGCGTGGAGTCCAACTACCTGGAGCCGTACCTCCGCGACAGCGGCTTCACCTCCTCCGGAGCAGGTCTCGTCATCAGCGTCTACGGAGCCTTCGTCGCCCTCGGCTCCTGGCTCTCCGGCGCCCTGTCCAACGTGTGGGGACCGCGCCGCGTCATGCGGATCGGCGCGGTGCTCTGGATCGTCTTCGAGGTTCTCTTCCTCACGCTGGCCCTCCCGAGCGAGAACCAGGTTCTCGTCTACGTCTTCTACGGCCTGCGCGGTATCGCCTATCCGCTGTTCGCCTACGCGTTCCTGCTGTGGATCCAGCTCACCGCCCGCAGGGAACTGCGCGGTTCCGCCGCGGGCTGGTTCTGGTTCGCCTACAGCGCGGGGCTGCCCACCATCGGCTCCGCCATCGCCGCCGTCAGCATCCCCCTGGTCGGCGCCTACTCCACCTTCTGGCTGTCCCTGGGGCTGGTCGCGGTGGGCGCGGCGATCGGCTCCTTCGCCGTCAGGGAGGCACGCGGTACGCGGCCGATGGTCGACACCACGGCCCCGGGCTTCTCCTTCCGGTCGGAGTTGCTGTCACGTTCATGGGTGTCATCGGCATCCTCGCCGACCCGTTCTTCCGCCGGATCAGCGACCGGCTGGGCTGGCGCTCCACCATCGCCTGGGCCGGCGGCGTCGGCTGCGCGCTCGGTGTGGCGCTCGTCTACTGGGTGCCCCGGCAACTACGCCGTCGCCCTGCTGGCCACGGTCGTCTTTGGCATCATGCTCGCCGGGTACATCCCGCTGTCCGCGCTGCTGCCGTCCCTGGTGCCCGAGGAGGACAAGGGCAACGCCATGGGCATCTACAGCCTCGCCGCCGGGCTCTCCACCTTCGTCGGGCCGCTGACGTATTCCGTCGTCGACCCCCTCGTGGGCCACATCGGCGTCGTCATCGTCTACATCTGCATGTACCTGGCGGGCGCCCTGCTCACCTGGCGCTACCTGGACGTGCCCGAGGACCCGGGGTCGCGGCGCGCCGGTGGCCCCGAGCCGGCGGTCTTTCTCGCGCCGAAGGACCTCCAGTCGTCCTGACCGACCGCGCCCTCTCCCCCGCCTCCACCACTCGAAGCAATGAGGAACGACATGAGCACGGACTCCAACACCGTCACGATGACCGGCGCCTTCCTGCCCGGTGACGGCACCGTCGACCTGTGCGAGACGTCCCGGCCCCGGGCCGGCCACGGCCAGGTCGTCCTGCGCACGCGCGCCTCGGGAATCTGCGGCAGCGACATCCACTACATCTACAACGGCCACATCGGCGAAGGCGGCGCCCGCTACGACGACGTCGTGGCCGGCCACGAGCCGGCGGGTGAGGTCATCGCCGTGGGCCCCGGCTGAAAGCGACTCAAGCCCGGCGACCGGGTCGCCGTCTACCACATCTCCGGCTGCGGCCAGTGCGACGAGTGCGCGCGCGGCTACTTCATCGGCTGCACTTCGGAGTCCCGCGCCGCCTACGGCTGGCAGCGCGACGGTGGCCATGCCCCGTACCTCCTCGCCGAGGAGAACACCTGCGTCCCGCTGCCCGAGCCGCTCACCTACGTCGACGGTGCCTTCATCGCCTGCGGCATCGGCACGGTCTACGAGGCACTCTCCCGGATCGCGCTGAGCGGTGCGGACCGACTGCTGGTCACCGGGCTCGGCCCGGTCGGCGCGGCGGCTGCCATGGTCGCCCGCGCCTTCGGTGTGCGCACCGTGTACGGCGCCGAGGTCGTCCCCGAACGGATGGAGTGGGCCCGCTCGCTCGGGCTGTTCGACGAGGTGCTCGACTCCTCCGCCGAGCCACTGGACCGAGTGCTGGAGCTGACCGGTGGCACCGGTGTCGAAGCGGCCGTGGACTGCTCCGGTCATCCCGCGGCCCGCTCCCTCGCCCTCAAGGCACTGCGGGTACGCGGCCGGCTCGCATCTCCGGTTCCTGGGTCACCTCCGTACAGGGCATGACCCGGCTGGCCGAACTGCTCGCCCGTCAGGAGTTGCACCCCGAGCGGCTGGTCAGCGACCGCTTCCCGCTCGCCGAGGCCCAGCGCGCCTACGAGGCGGCGGCCGGTCGCGCCGCCGGCAAGGTCTGCCTCGTCTTCGAGGACTGACCGCACGCCTTTCGAGGAGCACCTCCGTGAGCAGTACACCCGCACACCGAGCCGGCGAGGTCCGGGTCAGCGCCGTCCGGCGGGCGCGCGCCGGGCACGAGATCGTGGAGGTGGACAACGGCCTGATCAGCCTGGTGTTCAGCCCCGCGTTGGGCGGCCGCCTCCTGTCGGCGGTCCGGGACGGCCGCGAGTTCCTTCACCGGAACCCGGAACTCCTGGACGAGGCGCTCAACGCCCGGCACCCACGTGCCGTCGGCCCCCACGACGGCCCGATGTCCGCGTGGCACAACTGGGGCGGCGACAAGACCTGGCCTGCCCCTCAGGGCTGGTCGGGTCCCGAGGAGTGGGCGGGTCCCCCGGACCCCGTCCTGGACTCGGGGGCGTACGCCTGCGAGGTGGACGTCGCTGACGACGGCTCGCGCGCCGACATCACCCTCACCAGCGGCGACGATCCGCGGACCAGGCTGCGCCTGACCCGTCGGATCGCTCTCGCGTCCGGCCGGTGCGACTTCGCGCTGGGGCTCAGCGCCGACAACGTCTCGCCGCGGACCGTCCGGTGGGCGCTGTGGAACGTCACCCAGTTGCCGGGGCACCCCGCCGGGCGGCCGGGTGACGGGGTGTGGCTGGGGACGTCCGGGGCGGGCGCGCCAGTCACCGACCGGGTCGCGGGCACCGGCCGGCCGCGCGTCGTGCAATACGGCGACGTCCTGCACGTCCCGGCGCAGGGCGTGGTCGGCAAGGTCGGCTTCCCCGGTGCGGCCGGGTGGATCGCCCACGTGGGCCCGGCCGGCACCTGGACCTACCGCTTCCCGGTCGACCTCGCCGCTCCGTACCCGGACGACGGCTCGCGGGCCGAGGTGTGGATGGAGCACCCGCTGGACGCGCCGCTGGAACACCTGGGGGGCCTGCGGCCACGTCACCGAGTCGTGGAGTGCGAGGCGCTCGGCCCGTACCGGGAACTGGCGCCCGGCGACACCACCACGTTGGACGGCACCGTGTCCCTCGGTCCCCGGCTCGGCGCGGTGACCTCGGTCGGCGCGCACGCCTGGTGGAGCGAGCCGCTCACCTACGCCGGGGGGAAGGTGACCGGCGTGTGCGTGCCGTCCGGCGGCGGCCCGGCGGCCGTACTGCTGCGGCACACGGCCGGCCGGGCGCTCCGGCGGCTGCCCGTCGGTGAGTGCGGGGCCGGTGCGCCCCTGGTGCTGGACACCCCGTTGCGGGCGGATCCGGGAGCTGTGCGCGTGGAGGTGTGCTGCGGAAGGGACGTCCTGGGCGCAGTGGCGGTGCTGCCCGGCTGAGCCTTTGCCCGTACGCCTGTGCCCGGCACCTCGGGTTCGCCGAGGTGCCGGGCACAGGCGTGTCAGGCGTACGGCGGTCAGGTCGCCGTGGAGCGGTAGGCGGCCGTCGGCAGGCCGGGCACCTCCACCCTGGCACGGAAGACGGCCCCGTCGAGCGGTCCGGGGACGGTGAGTCCCACCCGGGCCGTCGTGACGTAGAGGGTGTGTCCGTCGTCGCCGCCGGGGCAGACGCCTGCGGGCTGGGTCACCGGTAGGCGCAGTACGGTCGCCGGGGTGCCGTCGGGCAGGTAGCGGCGGACCTCGCCCGCGCCCCAGACCGCCGTCCACAGAGCACCCTCGACGTCCACGGTCATGCCGTCGGGGCTGCCCTCGGTGACGCGGGCGAACTCCTCGCCCTCGCCGAGGTCTCCGTCGCGCGGGTCCACGGAGTAGCGCCGTACGAGCCCGCGCGCGCTGTCGGCGAGGTACATGGTGGTGCCGGTGGTGCCGTTCCGGTCGAAGGCGGGACCGTTGGGGATGGTGATGCCGTCAGAGACCCGGGCGACGAGCCGTCGGGGCCGGTCCGGTACAGGGAGCCGGCGTCCGGTGTCCCGTCGTAGGCCATGCTCCCGGCCCAGAAGCGGCCGTGCGGGTCGGCGCAGCCGTCGTTCATGCGCATCGCGGTCGGCGCGGACCGCTCGGGGGCCGGCCAGCCACTCGGGGTCCGTGCCGGGGGTGAGCAGGCAGATGCCGGTGCCGGCCGCCGCGGTCCAGGTCCCGGGCCGGCCGGCGACCGGGGCCACGGCGCCGAGCGGTGCGTCCAGGCGGGCAAGGGTCCGCAGCGGGGCCGTGCCGTCATCGTCCGGGGTGAGCAGGCGGCCGGTGAGGATGTCGACGCAGACGAGCCGGCCGTCGGCCCAGCGGATGCCCTCGCCCGGCTCCAGGCGGTCCGGTGCGTCCAAGGGCGCCGGATCGGTCATGGTGAGGCGCTCCAGTGGTCGTGGGCGGGTCAGCGGATCGCGGTGCCCGGGGCGGCGGAGGCAGACCCAGTTCGTCACGGCGGGGCAGGCCCTCCCAGTCGCCGTCCGAGGCGACGGCGAACGCGCCGAGGGTGTTGGCGCGGTCCAGGCGTCCGTCCGGGGGCAGGCCGTCGAGCAGTCCCGAGAGGTAGCCGGCGCAGAACGCGTCGCCCGCTCCCACGGTGTCCCGAACGGGCACCCTGAGGGCGGGGACTGCGTACCGGGATCCGTCCCGGTCACAGAATGCGGCTCCCGCTCCCCCGCGTTTGACAACGACTTCCCGTACCCCGGCCGCCAGCAGCGCGTCCACGGCGGTCTCCTCACCGTGCGGCTGTTCGGCGAAGGCGCCGGTGACGACGGACAGTTCGTCATCGGAGGCGATCAGGACGGTGACGTGCTCCAGCAGCGGCAGCAAGGCCTTGCCCGCATCCTCAGCCGTCCACAGGCGCTGCCGGTGGTTGACGTCCAGGACGACGGTCCAGCCGTGGGCGTGCGCGTGGGCGGCGGCCTCGCGCACCGCCTCCAGCGGGCCGGGCCCCAGGGCGCAGGTGATGCCGGTCAGGTGCAGGATGCGGGCGCCGGCGTGCAGGGCGGGCGCGAGATCGGCCGGGGCGAGGAGGGAGGCGGCGGAGTGGCGGCGCCAGTAGTGGACGCGGACCAGGTCGGCGACGCGTCGCTCACGGAGCATGCCGCCGGTGGGTGCTTCGGGGCGGACGCCGGCGTGGGCGGTGTCGACGCCTTCGCCGCGCAGTGTGCGCAGGATCAGCCGACCGGGTTCGTCGTCGCCGACCAAGCACGCCCAGGCGGCCCGGTGGCCCAGCCGGGCCAAGCCGATGGCCACGTTGGACTCGGCACCGGCGATGGTGGTGCGGGCCTCGGCACCGATGGCGAGCGGTTCGGGCAGCTGTGCGGCGAGCATGGTCTCGCCGAACGTGAGGACGTCGGCGGCGGCCTGCCCGGTGTGGGGACCGGTGCTCATGCCTGCCCCCGTGACGTGTCGGCGGCGCAGAGCGCGGTGAAGCGGCGGGCCCGTTCGCGCAGGGCGTCCAGGTCGCCGCCGCGCGCGGCGTCGCCCACCAGCGGGGAGCCGACGCCGACCGCGACGGCGCCGTGCGCGAGGTACTGCTCGGCACCGGTCAGGTCGACCCCGCCGACCGGCACGAAGGGCAGGTCCGGGAAGGGTCGCGGAGTGCCTTGAGGTAGGCGGGGCCGCTGATCAAGGCGGGGAACAGCTTGACGCCGTCGGCTCCGGCGCGCCGGGCGGCGACGGCCTCGGTCGGGGTGAGGGCTCCTCCCAGGACCGGCAGTCCGACGCGGACCGAGGCGGCCACGGACTCGGTGAGCCCGGGGGTCACGATCCAGCTCGCGCCGGCCTCCCGGGCGCGGGCGACGTCGTCCTCGGTCAGCACGGTGCCCGCGCCGACGAAGGCCGTGGGGCCGGCCTCGGCCACGGCCCGCCGGATGACACCGAGGGCGTCGGCCGTGTTGAGCGAGACCTCGACGAGGGACACGCCCTCGTCGAGCAGGCCAGGACGGTGCGCAGCGCGGCGTCGGGGTCCGGGCCGCGCACGATGGCGGCCAGCCGGGTGCGCCGCAGCACGGCGGAGAAGCTGTCGGTGGCGCGGGGCTGCGGGGCGTTCATGGTCACGTCCAGGAAGGTCGGGGTCGGGCGGGGGGGCACCGGGCGGGGTCACCATTCGGCGAAGGAGCCGTCGGTGCGCCGCCATACCGGGTTGTGCCAGTCCGCGACGGTGTTGTCGGCGGCGCGGACCGCCTTCTCGTCCACCTCGATACCGAGGCCGGGGACGGTGGTGCGCAGCAGGTGGCCGTCGTGGAACCGCAGCGGCGTGGTGTCGACCAGGTAGTCCAGCGGACCGGCGCCCACGTTGTAGTGGATGCCTATGCTCTGCTCCTGGATGAGGAAGTTCGGGGTGCCGAAGGCGACCTGGAGGCTGGCGGCGAGCGAGACGGGCCCCAGCGGGCAGTGCGGTGCCATGAGTACGTCGAAGGTCTCGGCGAGCGCGGCGATCCGGCGGACCTCGGAGATGCCGCCGGCGTGCGAGAGGTCGGGCTGGAGGACGGCCACTTGGGCGGTGAGGGCGGGCAGGACGTCGGTGCGCGAGTAGAGGCGCTCGCCGAGGGCCAGCGGTACGGGGGACGACGCGGTCAGGTCCCGCAACCGGTGGGTGTACTCGGGGAGTACGGGTTCCTCGACGAACAGCGGGTTGTACGGGGCGAGGTGCGGCAGCAGTCTGGCGGCGTTGGCGTCCGTGAAGCGGCCGTGGAAGTCGACGGCGAAGTCCAGGTCGTTGCCGAGGGCTTCCCGGGGCCGCCGCACGGGAGACGACCTCGTCGATGTCGCGGACGGTCGCCAGCCGGTTCATCCGGCCGCCGGCGTTCATCTTGACGGCGGTGAAGCCCGCCTCCACCTGCTCCCGGACGGCTTCGGCAATCCGTGCGGGCTCGTCGCCGCCGACCCAGGTGTAGGCCCGGACCCGGTCACGCACGGGGCCGCCGAGCAACTGGTACACGGGGGCGCCGTACACCTTGCCGGCGATGTCCCAAAGCGCCTGGTCGAGTCCGGCGACGGCGCTGGAGAGGACGGGGCCCCCACGGTAGAACGACCCCTTGGACATGTCTGCCAGTGGTCCTCGATACGCAACGGGTCCTGACCGACGAGCAGTTCGGACAGCTCTTGCCCGGCGGTGCGAACAGTGGCCGCACGGCCCTCGACCATGGGCTCGCCCCAGCCGACGACGCCGTCGTCCGTCTCGACACGGCACAGCAGCCAGCGCGGCGGCACGGCGAACGTCTCGATGCGGGTGATCTTCATGCTTCTCCTTGGTGCGGTCGGACACCGTCGGCAGGTCGGGATACCGACACGGGCGTCCTCCGCGGGACTGGCACGGTTCAGGATGAGGTCTTGTAGGCGCTCCAGCCGCCATCGACGACCAGCGATGCGCCGGTGACGAAGGACGCGTCCTCGCTCAGCAGAAAGGCCGTGGCCCCGGCGACCTCTTCAGGTCGGCCGAGCCGCGCGGCGACGGTCTGCTCGGCGCTGCGCCGCCGGTCCTCCTCGCCGATACCGTCCCAGGCGCGCGTGAGGACGGGCCCGGGCAGCAGCGCGTTGACCCGGACGTCGGGCCCGTACTCGACGGTCAACTGGCGGGCCAGTCCGGTGAGTCCGGCTTTGGCGGAGGCATAGGCGGGGCGACCGGGCAGCCCGACGAGGGCATGGACCGAGGAGATCAGGACGGCGCTGCCACGGGTGGCGCGCAAGTCGTCCAGGCAGGCGCGAAAGCCGAGGAAGGCGCCGGTCAGCGTGACGCCGAGCTGCTGGTTCCACTGGTCGAGTGTGGTGTCGTGGGCGGGGGCGACGCGCACGGCGTAGGCATTGGAGACGAGAGCGGAGACGGGGCCGTAGGCTCCGCGAACGGCGTCCGACGTCGCGGCCCAGGACTCTTCGTCGCTCACGTCGGTCGGGTGGAACATCGCCTCTCCACCGGCGTCCCGGATGGCGCGGGCCGTGCGCTCCCCTTCCGTCGTGTCGATGTCGGCGACGAGGACGCGGGCCCCCTCGTCGGCGAGCCGTCGGGCCACAGCCGCACCGATCCCTCCTGCCGCGCCCGTGACCACGGCGACGCGTCCGTCGAAACGGGGCCCGGCCCCGGAAGGCGGCGGATACATGGACGGCATGAGCGGCTCCGAATGCTGTGGCGCGGGCGGGGCGGGCGGGACAGGACGGTTGCGGTCGGCGGCCATGACCGCCTCCTCATGGATATTAAATATGAATTATTGAGGGACGCCGAGATGTCTCGACGAAGCATCGATCGCAAACGAGGAACGCGCCACCCCCGTGACCGGCGGCGGCGCGTCGGACAGGCGCTCGATCAGCGGGTCCGGGAGGATCTGCGGCCCGCGGTGTCGACCGGCCGCCCGGCGACCTGATCCAAGTCTTCGACCGCCTTCGCCAACAGGTCGAGCATGGCGAGTTCGGCTCGGGCGGCATCGCCGTCGCGCACAGCATCGAGAACGGCGCGGTGGCTGGGCACGGGGTCATCGACGGACGCATGGGCATGGACGAGGCGGTCCCGCTCCCGCAGGCCCGGTTCAAGCAGCATGTCCATGCGGGCCAGCATCTCGTTACCGGTGGCCACCAGAAGCGCGCGGTGGAAGGCCGCGTCGGCCTCGGCCGCGTCGGACGAGCCCGTTCGGGCCCGCCCCATGAGGCCGAGCGCCGCCTCCAAGGCATCGAGGTCGGCCTCGGTCCTGTGCAGGGCGGCACGATGGGCAGCGGCAGGCTCGATGACGGACCGGACATCGGCGAGGTCTCGCATCAGATCCTCGCCGGCCCCTCCTTCTACCCGCCAACGGATGACATCCGCATCGAGCAGGTTCCAGTCCTTGCGCGCCCTGACGAACGTGCCCCGCTTCTGCCGTGCATCGACGAGCCCCTTGCCGGCGAGAACCTTCAGCGACTCCCGCATGACGGTCAGACTGACGTCGAGCTCCTCCCCCAGCGCCCGCACATCAAGCGTGGTGCCCTCGGGTACGGCGCCACCCACGATGCGCGCTCCGAGCGACTGGACCACCTGTCCGTGCACGCCGCGGGTGCTGTAGGCCGCCATGCCGCCATCTCCTAGACATCAGGCGCACGCGAGGCGCGCGGGGTAGGCGCCGCGGGCGCGAACGCGGACCTATGATATTGCCACGCATTAATTACTAATACATCTTGACAGTTCTCTGAGCAGCACAGTCACATCCCGGCCGCGCGGCGCGGCGCGGTTGACGAATGGCCTGACTCGCTCTCTCCCTGCAACCTGGCACCGGTTCATGATCGTCGCGGACTGGGACAACGTGGAGCCGATGCAGATCCGCGTCGCCTCGGACGGGCAGGCGGTGCCGGTGTTGGCGGAATGGGTCTTCGCCCAGGCTCATCGCAGCGCCTGTGCGCCGATCACGGAGAGCAACCGGAGCTTTTCGTAACTCTCGCCGCCGGGCGTGGCGGTGTAGACGAGAAGCAGATGCCCCTGGCTCGGATCGAGCAGCGTCTGGCAGGTCAACTCCAGTGCGCCGACCTCGGGGTGGACGAAGTGTTTCACCTCCTTGGGCCGGATACCGACCGTGTGGTCCTTCCACACCTGGCGGAATTCCTCGCTTTGGGCAAGGAGCAAGTCGGCGTAGTGGGCCGCGCGTGAACCGGGGCCCCGCAGCGTGGCCGCCTCCCGCAGGCCGGAGGCGAACATCCGGGTCAGGAACGCATGGTCGTCAGGGTGGTAGAGCTGTCGCGTGGCGGCGTCGGTGAACCAGCGGTAGCCGATACTGCGGGCCGGGCCGCTGTAGCGGGTCTGGTCGCCAGTGAGTGCGATGCCGAGCCGGGTCTGCCGCAGCGTTTCGCCGAGCTCGGTGACGATCTCCGCGGGAGTGTCGTCGAGGCGGTCGAGGATGCGCAGCAGGCCGGGACTGATGTGCTCGCCGTCCGTGCCCCGCGGGGGCGGGGTGTGTCCGGCCAGCAGGAACAGGTGGTCGCGCTCGTCGAGGGAGAGATGCAGGCCCTGCGCGATGGAGACGATCATCTGCTGGGACGGCTGGGGCCCGCGCTCTCGCTCCAGGCGTGCGTAGTAGTCGGTCGACATGTGGCACAGCGCGGCCACCTCTTCCCGGCGAAGCCCGCTGGTCCTGCGGCGCGGTCCGCGCGGGAGGCCGACGTCCTCGGGCTGCAGAGCCTCCCGGCGATGCCGTAGGAAGTGTGCCAGACCGGATCGATCGATCACTGTCCACGCCTTCCGTGACGTACTTGGCCCGTTCTCTACATAGATCTACCTGAGGTGCTTCTTGATATCCACGGATTCTTGATCCCCCCTTCACGCATTGTGAGACGTGCGGTGCGGGCCCAGGATGAGAAACGTGCTCCATGATCGCCATGGGCTTGTCCGGCCTTCCGGTACGCCGTTGCGAGCCGGCGCCTCCCCCGACCTGATTTCCGGACTCTTCCCGCCCTCCCCCGCCCCCTCTCTCGGCGCCCCTGCGCCCGCCCTGCGCCGCCGAGTACTTCGCCGGCCCGCTCGCCCGCTGGGTCAGCGGCCAGCACCTGCTCAGCAGCGGTGGCGCCCCGGCGTGACCGGCGGCGTCCCGCTGCCTCCAACCGACTCCTCAGGAAGCTATCTCACATGCCACGTCGACCCATTGACATCACGATTCCCGACCTGCGTGACACGCGGGCCGTCGTCACCGGAGCGAGCGACGGGATGGGACTCGGTATGGCGATCCGCCTGGCCGCAGCCGGCGCGCAGGTCATCCTGCCCGTCCGCAATCCACGCAAGGGTGAGGCGGCGCTGACCAAGATCCGTCAGCACGCCCCCGACGCGGACGTGTCGCTGCGCAGCCTCGACCTGTCCTCGCTCGCCTCCGTCGCCGCGCTCGGCGAGACGCTTCTGGCGGAGGGCCAGCCCATCCACCTGCTCATCAACAACGCCGGCGTCATGACCCCGCCCGAGAGGCAGGCCACGGTCGACGGATTCGAGTTGCAGTTCGGCACCAACCACCTGGGGCACTTCGCCCTCGTCGCCCACTTGCTGCCGCTCCTGCGGGCCGGACAAGCACGCGTCACCTCGCAGGTCAGCATCGCGGCCAACCAACACGCCATCAACTGGGACGACCTGAACTGGGAACGCTCCTACAACGGCAGGAAGGCCTACAGCCAGTCGAAGATCGCCCTCGGGCTCTTCGCTCTGGAACTCAACAGGCGCAGCCAGGCGGGTGGTTGGGCCATCTCCAGTAATGTCTCCCATCCCGGGGTCGCTCCTACGAACCTGCTCGCGGCCCGCCCCGAGGTCGGCCGGGACAAGGACACCGTGCTGGTTCGCATGATCCGGGCCATGTCTGCCCGCGGCGCCATCGTGGGGGCCGTGGAGACCGCGAAACTTCCCGCTCTCATGGCCGCTACTTCCCCCGATGCCAAGCCCGGCGGATTCTACGGCCCCAGCGGCCCCGGCCACCTGGGTGGCCCGCCCGGAGAACAGAAGCTCTACTCCCGCCTGCGCAGCGCCGATGAGGCCCAGCGCGTCTGGCGGACCTCCGAAGAACTGACGGGCACCCGCCTGCGGTAACACCCGGAACCCGCGGTGGCGGCTGGACATCCCTGCCGTTCCGACCATCCATGCCACTGACAGGCCACGAAAGGGCGCGGTCATGAAGACCTCAGGCAACACCATTCTGATCACGGGCGGGACGTCGGGCATCGGGCTCGGCCTGGCCCTGCGCTTCCAGCGGGCGGGCAACCGTGTGATCGTCGCGGGTCGCCGCAAGGAACTGCTCGACTCGATCACCGCGGAGCACGAGGGCATCGAGTCCCTCGTCCTCGACGTGACCGACCCGGCGTCGATCGCCCACGCCTGCGCAACGGCGGTCGGCGCCTTTCCCGAGCTGAACGTCCTGATCAACAACGCGGGCATCATGCTCCCCGAGAACCTGACGGACCCCGCCTCGCTGCAGGTGGCGGAGAACACCGTCGCCACCAATCTCCTCGGGCCCGTCCGGATGGTCCATGCCCTACTGCCCCAACTGCGGGCCCAGGACGAGGCGACCGTCCTCAACGTCAGCTCGGGGCTCGCCTTCGTGCCGCTGCCGCTGACCGCGACCTACAACGCGACCAAGGCCGCGATCCACTCCTACAGCGAAAGCCTGCGCGTCCAACTTGCCGGCACCTCCGTCCAGGTCATCGAACTCGTTCCGCCGGCCGTGCGGACCACGCTGATGGGGCAACAGGACAGCGAGACGGCCATGCCGCTGGAGGACTACCTCGACGAAACCCTGACGCTCCTGGACAGCGAGCCCGACGCCAAGGAAATCCTCGTCGAGAAGGTCAAGCCCCTGCGCCACGCCGAGACCAACGGCTCCTACGACAGCGTCCTGGCCGCCCTCACCAGCAGCCACTGATCCTTCTCCGGCACAGAACTGATCACTCCTCTTGTGGGGGACGCCCTCCAGCGCCGATCCCGGGACCCCGGCTGCCGACGCTCTGAAGCTGCCGGCCACGAGCGTCGCTGTCTGCCGTGGGCCGCAGCTGGTTCCGTAGATGCCAGCGGGGTCTGAACGCCGCCGACCGTACGTCCCCTCGGCACGTCCGCCCTCGCCTGCCGCTTCCCGGCGGCCCCGGCGCGCGCCGCCTGCTCGAAAGGATCCCGGTGGCTTTCACCGCATCTCCTTCCCCACCTGGCAAGACGCTCCAGCCGGCGCTCCGCCACAGCACGGCGGGAAGCTCGCCCGCGCCGGGAAGGCCAAGCTGCCGCCGGTGGTGTGGCTGCTGGCCGCCATCACCTTCGTCATGGGCACCAGCGAGATGATCGTCACCGCCCTGCTGCCGCAGCTCTCGGCAGCCCTTGGCCTGAGCGTGGCGGGCGCCAACATGCTGATCACCGTCTTCGCCGTCGGCATGATGATCGGTCCGCCCGCGATGACCGTGGCCACCCTGCGCCTGCCGCGCCGCACCGTCCTGATCGCGGCCCTGCTCGTCTTCGCCGCCGGCCACGTCGCCGGCGCATTCGGTTCCAGCCTGGGAGGGGCCCTGGCGGGCCGGTTCGCCGCGGCGCTGGGCAACTGCACGTTCTGGACCGTGGGTGCGGTGCTCGCGACCGCCGCCGCCGGCCCGGCCGCGAGCACCCGCGCCATGGGCGTCATGGTCGGCGGCACCACCCTCGCCAACGTCTTCGGCGTGCCCCTGGGCACGGCCGCCGAGCAGCTGTCCGGCTGGCCGACCCCGTTCTGGGCGCTCGCGGCTCTCGCGGTGGCCACCGCCGCTGTGATCGTCCGCCGGGTGCCCGCCGCCCGCCGCGGGGCAGACAGCACCCTGCGCGCCGAGACGTCATCGCTCAGGCGCCCGCTCCTGTGGCTGGTCTACCTGGCCATCGCGCTCATACAGAGCGGCATCATGGCCCCTCTACAGCTACGTCGCCCCGCTGCATGACCGACTGCGCGCGCCTCGCCGCGGCGGCGGTACCGCTGGCCATGCTCGGCTTCGGCGCCGAAGCACTGGCCGGCACCGCGCTCGGCGGACGCCGCGGCGACGCCAAGCCCCGGGGCACCCTCGTCCCCGCCACCGCGGTCACCGCCGCGGTCCTGGCCGCGCTCACCCTGTGGGCGACCAGCAGCGTCGTGGCCGTGGTCCTGGTCGTACTCCTCGGAGCCGCGGGCTTCGCGACCAACCCGGTCGTGGTCGGTGAGGTGGTCCGCGTCGCCGGAGCCGGCCGGGCCCTGCCCCATGGCGCCGGCCACGTCCGCGTTCCAGGTCGGCATCGCGCTGGGCTCCTTGGCCGGCGGCGCCGCCCTCACCTCCGCCCTGAACCTGCAGGGCCCGCCGCTGGCCGGCACGGTCCTCGCCCTGCTGGCCCTGGTACCGCTCGGCCTGCTGGCCGCCACGAACCGCAAGGCGGCACCGGGCGGGCCGGGCGAACAAGCGGGCCAGGACCTCGCCGTCGGCCATCCGGCCGATGCCGGCCGCGTCGGTCCCGCTCCTGCGCCGTCGGCCCGCCGACGCTGACCACACCCCTCTCCCCGAAGGAGCACACCATGCGTTACCGCAAGCTCGGCAGTTCGGACCTTCAGGTCTCGGAGATCTCCCTGGGCTCCTGGCTGACCTACTCCGGCGGCATCGAGGCCGACCGGACCCGCGCCTGCACCGAGGCGGCTTTCGACGCGGGCATCAACTTCTTCGACACCGCGAACGTCTACGGCCAGGGCGCAGCCGAGACCGCGTGGGGCGAGATCCTCTCCGCCCACCCGCGCGACTCCTACGTCCTGGCCACCAAGGTCTGGGGCCCGATGTCCGACGACCCAGCCGACCAGGGACTGTCCCCGGCGCAGATCGCCCGGCAGATCGACGCCTCCCTCACCCGCCTGCAGACCGACCACGTCGACCTCTACCAGGCGCACCGCTTCGACCCCTCGGTACCAATCGAGGGCACCGTCGAGGCGTTCCAGAAGGTCGTCGAGCAGGGCAAGGCCCGCCACATCGGCTTCAGCGAGTGGACCCCCGAGCAGATCCAGGCCGGCATCGACATCGCCGGACCCGGCCTGTTCGTCTCCTCCCAGCCGCAGTACTCCATGCTGTGGCAGGCCCCCGAGACCGAGGTCTTCGGCCTGTGCGCGGCCAACGGCATCTCCCAGATCGTCTGGTCCCCGCTCGCCCAGGGCGTCCTGACCGGCAAGTACAAGCCCGGACAGCCCGTCCCCGAGGGCAGCCGCTTCGCCTCCGCCGACATGGCGGTCTCCCAGGACCTGGTCTACAGCGACGCCACCCTCGAAGCGGTCCAGCGCCTCGTCCCCATCGCCGAGCAGGCCGGGATGAGCATGCCTACCCTGGCCCTCGCCTGGGTGCTGCGCCGCACCGAGGTCGCTTCCGCGATCACCGGCGCCTCCCGCCCCGAACAGGTCCACGCCAACGCCGCCGCCTCCGGCGTCCACTTGTCGGACGACCTGATCGCGGCCGTCGACCAGGCCCTCGGCGACGTACCCGTCACCACTCCCACCCTGGCCCCCGGCGCCCAGCCCGGCATCCTGCACCGCTGACCACCACACCACTCACCCGACTCAGCGGAAGGAGAGAGACCCCATGACCGTGCAAACTCCCCACGTCGTCCTCAACAACGGTGACCAGATGCCGCTCCTCGGCTTCGGCGTCTTCCCGACCCCTGACGACCAGACCCAGCACGCGGTCGAGGACGCGCTCGAGACCTGCTACCGCCTCATCGACACCGCCGCGGCCGACGAGAACGAACGAGCCGTCGGCCGGGGCATCGCCGCAGACGGCATCCCCCGCGCCCACCGGCCCGAACAACCGCATCAACAGGCGGCCTGTCGTCAACACTGCCTCATCACCCACCGGCAGCTCAGGACGTTGTGCTGACCTTCGTTGCAGGGCTGCTGGGTGCCCCGTGAATGTCCGCCCGCCCGTGGCATGATCCGGCCTCATGAGGGACCGTTCACTTTCTCCCGCCTGGCTGGCCTCGTGGACCAGCAGGGTCTCGGAGAGCCTGAAGGCGATGACAGACGAGTTCGAACGCCGGCACGGCTTCACCCCGGGAGCCAACGAGGTCCGGCTGGCCGACCACGCCGACCAGGCCGCGGCTCGCACGCTCGCCCAGGTCAGCCTCGTCCCTGCTGACCTGGTCACCTTCTACGACAGCATCGGCGAGGTCACCTGGGCGGACGTCGGCAACGGCTACTTCGTCGACCCGGCAGCCGATGTCCTTCTGCGGTTCAGGCAGTACGGCACGGTCGATGTCGGCGCGGACCAGCAGGACCGCGGCCTGGTCATCGGCTCGAACGGTGGCGGCCTGTCTGGCGGAATGATCCAGCGGACGCGAACGGCGTCGCTGGACGAGCCCGAACTCGACCGAGTAGCTGATGACCTGCGGCAGTTTCTCGAACTGCTGGAACGATCCCTGACACGGTTCGTCACCAACGGCGAGCCGGGATACCTGTAGCGGGTGCCTAATGGAGCAAAAGGCTCTCACTCACCTGGCGTTGATGCGCCCCCAGGGCCCGCTTGACCTCAGCGGCGGGGAACGGAGTGCGCTTGCTCTGTGTAAGCAGTCGGTGATGAAAGTCGTCCAGGACGACCGCGTGCGGAGCGTGACGGTCGATGATCGCGCCGATGTCGGGCGGAATGTCAGCGGGTTGGTAGCCGTCGACCCATTCGCGCAGGAAGGTTCCGTGCTCCGTGCCACCACGCACGTCGTCTGGCAGGTGGTGGCGAAGCAGATGGTTCGGTGCGTAGGAGCGGTCGTACACGAGGTGGTCGTCGAGGAAATCACGCTCCTCCGCCGAGAGTTCGAAATCGCGGCTCAACGCGAGCCCGAAGTCCGCGAAGTACACCCGCTGGCCGTCAGTGAGCAGATTGGCGAAGTGCGCGTCGAAGTGGACCAGTCCGCGCGCACTCATGAACTCCGTCCCCCGCAACAGCGCATTCTCGACCCACCGATAGGGCGACTCGCCTCCCGACTCCTGCGGGGTCGCATCACGGCTGTCGACCAGCCACTCGGCGAGCGTCTGTGGCACATGCTCCAGGAAGAGCACCAGACTGAAGGAGGAGCTTCCGATGGCCTCCAGCCGACGACGCACGGCTGACGATCCCTCCCAATGTGCCACGGCCCCCTCAACGCCGCCGAACCCGTCAACGAAGCCGGCAGGAGGACTGTCAGGCAATACCCGCCAGTGATACAGCAGCGGGAAACCCGCGTACTCATCCTTCAGTGCCCACCCCGTCGTCATGATGTGCGCGGCCAGCTCACGCCAGGCACCAAACCCCGCCGACCCCACACCGTACTGGTAGAAGAGAGGAAGATCGAAAACATTTGCGGTCGACCGCACGTGCGCCGACTGCAACTCGATGTCCGTCAGCGGGACCCGCTTGACGAAGACCCGCATCCCCTCTACTTCCAACTCCGCCGGCCTACCCCCGATACCGCGGCCGAGGCTCGGCGCGGCGGACACCGCATCCTCAAGCCGACGGTCGCTCAACAGGGACAGCCGTGCTCCCACGGCCGCGTAAGCGGACACTCGCGCGGCATGCCCTGACTCGGTCACATCCATCGGCGACTCCAGCCTGGCGGTGCGCGGAGAACGCAGCTCATCTGCGGAAACGGGTCGGCCGGCAAGGGCAGAGCGTCCCGGGAGAGTTCCTGAGGGGTGCGGCATACAAGTTCGGCAGTGGTGCAGTAACGCTGCTCCTCCTGTGGTGGGAGACCCGCCGCTGACGACGCTCCAACGACGGGCCCACCAGTAGAGCGCCGGTTCGTACACTGCGAGGGTGGAAGACCATACGGCCACCAGGATCTCTGCACGTCCGGCTCCCGCCTTGCGGCGATACGTCGGCTCGTATGTCGGTTTCGATCTTCGCGGGTTCCCGGCGGGGGTGCACTGCGGTCCTCCGGGCCGCGACCTCACTGCGGTGATCAGTCTGTCCGGCCCTTTGGAGGTGGCGGGGGGCGTCGACGACGGGTCACCGGTCACCCGATTCGACTGCGTGGCCGGCGGTCTGATGCGCCGGTCCGTCGCGATCCACCACGACGGACGCCAGGAAGGCGTGCGAGTGTCCCTGACACCGCTCGGGGCCCGGGCCGTCTACGGCTTGCCCGCCGCTGACCTCGCCCACCAACTGGTCCCCCTCGACGAGCTTCTCGGAGCACTCGGCGTCGAGTTGGTCGACCGGCTTCGTACGGCGAGGACGTGGGCCGCGCGGTTCGCGGCGCTGGACGAGTTGCTCCTGCGAGCCGCCAACCGCGCCGTCGGCGGCGACCCTGTGTCCCGGGTGCGGCCCGAGGTGGCCGAGGCCTTGCGCCGCCTCTTGGCGGCGCGGGGCCGCGTCCAGGTTGGGGAGGTCGCCGCAGAACTGGGCTGGAGCCGTCGGTACCTCACCGAGCGGTTTCGCGCCGAGGTGGGCCTGTCGCCGAAGACCTTCGCCCGGGTTCTGCGCTTCGAGCACGCGCACGAACTGGCCACCATGCGCGACCCGCTTCCGTGGGCCGACGTGGCGACCGCCTCCGGCTACTCCGACCAGGCCCATCTCGTCCGGGACTGGAGTGAGTTCACAGGCCGGTCGCCGACAGCATGGCGTCGCGGCGAAGTCCTGCTCGGGACCGGGTAGCGGCCGGCCGGCCGCCCACCGCGTCGGACTTGTTCCCTTTCCTTCAAGACCGCCCACCTGCCGTCCTGTGACGATCGTCGGCATGAGACTCGTCAATCACGAACCCAACGCCATCGACCTGCGCACCACCCCCGTGCACCTCGGGCTGGGGTCGAGAGCGAAACCCGTCGAGGGCTTCACCTGGGCCCCGGAGGTGCTCCGTGCCTACAGCGCCGCGGTGGCGGCGGACGGCGCCGAGGGCCGGATGGTGACGATCTTCGACGGCGACGGCCCCGGCGACCATTGGGAGCGCCACCCCGCAGGCGACGAACTGGTCGTCTGCCTCAGCGGGTCGGTGACGGTCACCCGCGATGTGGAAGGTGCGCCCGACCGGGTTGTGCTCGGGCCGGGCGAGGCCACCGTCAACCCGGCCGGGACATGGCACGCGGTCGACATGGCGGGACCTGCGTCCATCCTGACCGTCACCGCCGGCCTCGGCACCGACCACCGGCCCCGGACCGAAGCACGCTAGACCGGAACGCCGGCACGTCCGGCCGCCAACACCGTGACGACCCGTGTCGCGTGCCTCGGCGACAGCCTCACCTGGCTCCCGACCCGGAACGCGTAGCCGGTTCTGGCGCCGGCCCCTCCTCCCGGCTCAACAAGACCGGCGGGACCTGGAGCCAAAAGGCCGTTGGGGATCACTTAGATGGCGGCCCCGGCTTCGATGTCGAAGGGGACACCCGTGAGCTGTTCGCTCGCCGCCCAGAGCCGCGTGCCCTCCGCGGGGTCGTCGGCGCCTCTGGGGAGCTTGGCGGGTGTGGGAGTGCCGGAAGTCTGGTCGCGTCCGGCGGGGCCGATGAACCAGCCCGACTGGACGTGCGGGCTGGTCGCCGCATACAGGGAGGGCCAGGCGGCGCCCTCCGCCGAACCCATGAGAAGGCGTGCGGCGATCGGGGTCACCATGCGGCTCAGGGGGCCGGTGCCGTGCTGCTGCAGATTGGTCATCGCCGACCCCGGGTGCACGACGAGTGCCTCGACGGGGCTCCTTGCAGTGCGGCGCGCGAGTTCGAGGGTGTAGACGATGTTGGCGCGCTTGGACTTGGCGTAGGCGCCCATGGCGCGGTAGCTCCTTTCACTCATCAGGTCGTCCAGCCTGCCCATCGGCCACCGCGCCGCGATGGCGCTGACGGTGACCACGCGCGGTGCGGGCGAGCGGCGCACGGCGGGCCAGACCTGGGCGTTGAAGGCGAAGTGGCCCAGGTGATTGGTGCCGACCGTCATCTCGAGGCCGTCGTGGGTGGTTCGCCGCTCGGGCAGGTTCATCACGCCCGCGTTGTTGATGAGCAGGTCGACCGTCTCGGTCTCGGCGACCCGGGTGGCCGCGTCGCGGACGGAGGAGAGGTCGGAGAGGTCGAGCACGAGGGTGTCCGTCCGGGCCTCGGGGGTCGCGGCGCGCACAGCCTGCGCGGCCTGGTCAAGCTTGGCCTGGCTGCGGCCGGCCAGGATGACGCGGGCCCCGTGCCGGGCGAGCGCGTGGGCGGTCTCGAGTCCGATCCCGCTGTTCCCGCCGGTGATCAGCGCGGTGCGGCCGGCCTGGTCGGGGATGTCGCCGGGGGTCCAGTGGTTCACTGTCGTCACGCTCCTCGGGTTCTTTGACTGTGTGCTCGGTCATGCGGCGCTCAGGGTGGCGACACCGCGGTGGAAGAGCATGCCGGGATGTCCTCGGCGAAGGCGGCTTCGACGACGACTTGGATGACGTTCAGACTTGTGCCGCTGAAGGCGCCGGCGGCACTGGGTCGCCGCCGTGATTGGCTACGAGGCGTCGGTGTCGCCGGTGTTCTTCCGAACTGCCGCCGCACCAGGCCGTGTCGCCCGTCCAGAACTGGGCGTAGCCCAAGACCTGCCCCCTCTTTTCAGACCGGCGGTCTGTTCGACTGTAATCAAACGTAGAAGACCGCCGGTCTGATGTCAAAAGACCGGCAGTCTGTAACCTGGGGACATGACGAACTTCCAGCGCGCGCGCAGTGAGGAGCAGCGTGCGATACGGCGCCAGGCCATCCTCGACACCACCGCCGCCATGCTCGAGGAGATGCCCATCGGCGAGGTCAGCCTGAACGAGCTGAGCCGTCGCGTCGGGCTGGCGAAGTCCAATGTGCTGCGCTACTTCGAATCGCGTGAGGCCATTCTGCTGGAGCTGCTCGACCGTGCCTGGCAGCAGTGGGTGGCCGACCTGCCTGCTCTAGTGCAGGCCGGCGTCGACCAGGGCGCTCCGGTGAGCCGACGTGCAGAGCAGTTCGCCGCGGCCGTCGCGGCCTCCCTCGCCCGGCGCCAGGTCCTGTGTGACTTGCTGAGCGCGCAGGCGGGCGTACTGGAGCACAACGTTTCCCCGCAGGTGGCCGCTCGCTATAAGCGCGCAGCCGTGGTGAACGTCGCCGGCATCGCGGCGTTGGCCCACCAGCACCTTCCTGAGCTGGGTGACAGCGCAGCGCAGTTGACCGCAGCCATGATCATGGCCGTCGGCGCCGTATGGGCACACGCACGGCCCTCTCCAGCGATGCTCGCCGCCTACGAAGCCGACCCCTCGCTCACCGCGTTCAAGCTGGACTTCGTGACCACCCTGCAGGAGATGCTGGCCACGCTCGCCGCAGGCACCATCGCCCGCGCCTCCGCCTGAGCCCGTCCAGAGGCAGTAGCCGTGAGCCGGCGCGCCGCGTGCAGGACCACTTGAGCCCGCATACGCAGCCGGTGCTCGGTCTTTTGACCGTGGGCCATCCTCTTCAGCCGCTCACGCTCGGCGGGGGTCGGGGCTGTCGCACGGGCCCGGCAACAGACAAGTCAGGCAGGCCAATCTGTAGAAGTGGCTTGTCTACCGCCCGCATTCTGGGAAGGCGCGCCTGCTCGCCGCCGCTTGCCCGGGACCGCCGAACTTGGGGTACGGGCTGTCAGTCGGTGCGGAAGCCGGCCATCACCGAGGCCGGGTAGCGGCTGCCTGCGGAGCCCTGGGGGAGGCATTCCCGGATACGGGCCAGGTCGGCCTCGGTGAGGTCTACGTCGGTGGCGCCGACGTTCTCCTCCAGACGTGTGGCGCTGCGGGTGCCCGGGATCGGGACGACGTCCTCGCCCTGGGCGAGCAGCCATGCCAGGGCGAGCTGGGCGGGGGTGATGCCCTTGATGGCGGCGAGCTTTCGGAGTTGCTCGGCGGCGTTCAGGTTGTAGGCGTAGCTCTCGCCCTGCCAGCGCTCGTCCCAGCGGCGCATGTCGTCCGCGGGATACTCGTCGGCGGGCTTGACCACACCGGAGAGGAAGCCGCGGCCGAGCGGCGAGTACGGCACCAGGCCGATCCCCAACTCTCGCTGGACCGGCAGGATCTCGTCCTCCACCTCGCGTTCGAAGATCGAGTACTCGTACTGAAGGGCTGTGACCGGAGTGACGGCGTGGGCGCGGCGAATGTACTGCGGGCCGACGTTGCTCAGGCCGAAGTACTGCACCTTGCCTTCGGTGATCAGGTCACCGACAGTGCCGGCGACCTCCTCGGCCGGTACGTCGGGGTCGGAGATGTGCTGGTAGAAGAGATCGATACGGTCGGTCTGAAGGTAGCGCAGGCTGTTCTCGGCAACCTCGCGGATGTTCTCCGGGCGGCTGTCGACGCCGCTCCCCAACGACTTGCTGGTCATGTCGAAGCCGAACTTGGTGGCCAGGACGACCTCGTCGCGGAAGTCGTTGACCGCGTTGCCGAGCAGCGTCTCGTTGCTGCCGGTGCCTTGGCCGTACAGCTCGGCGGTGTCGAAGAAGTCGACTCCGAGTTCGTGGGCGCGGTGAATGGTGGAGATGCCGTCCTCGTCGTTCGAGGGGCCGTAGGCCAGGGACATCCCCATCACGCCCAGTCCGAGCGCGGAGACGCGCAGTCCCTGCTGTCCCAGGGTGCGGTGCTGCATGAGATCGCTCCTCGTGTCATGTCGGCAGCCCAGAGCCGACCAAACCAAACTGTTCGGTGTGACCCTACGTCTGTCCGGAGCGCTGAGCCAAACCGAACGGTTCGGTCGCCTATCCTGGACTCATGCCTCGCTCCACCAACCCTGGTCAGACCCCGGACGCCGCCACCTCGGGCGAGTCCACCGACTCCACGCGCCAGCGGATCGTCGCCGCAGCCAAGGAGGAGTTCGCCCGGCACGGGATCGCCGGCGCCCGCGTGGACCGCATCGCCAAGCAGGCCAGGACGAGCAAGGAACGTGTCTACGCCTACTTCCGCAGCAAGGAAGCCCTTTACGCGCACGTCGCCGAACGCGAGACGACCGCGCTCGTCGAGGCGACTCAGCTGGATCCGGCCGACCTGCCCGGTTATGCCGGCATCCTCTTCGACCACTTCGCGGCCCGTCCGGACCACTACCGCCTGATCACGTGGGGCCGCCTGGAACTGGCCGAGTCCGCAGACAACACCACCAGCCCTCTCCAGGCCACGATCGCCGGCAAGCTCGACAAACTTCGCGACGCTCAGCGCATCGGGCTGCTCGACCCGGCCTGGGACCCGGTCGACGTCCTCGCCCTGATCAACCAGATCGCGATGACCTGGGCAGGCCAGCCCGAAATCGCCGCCGCTGCCGCAGACCAGGCCTTGGACCCCTCTATCACGGCCCGCCGCGCCGCACTGGTGACCGCCGTCGAGCGCATGTTCCCTCGCCCGGAGCCGGTGGGCCGGACAGGCGCAGCACGACACCGGTGAGCGACTCGCCGGCAGATGCTCCTCGTGGGCGGCTGTCTGCGGCGAAGTCCGTCTGTCAGCGTTCGACTTCGATGTCCGACGCGGCGACCGCGGCCCCATGACTCTGAGCCGGTTCTCGCCAGCCGCGGAGGTGCCGTGCGGGAACACCTCGGCTGCGTACAGGGCAGGCCGCCCCCACCGACTCGACAGTCTCCGGAGCGTCCTGCACATCCTCGACCGAGTGCTCAACCGGCGGGTGCGGGACTCGGTGCGTGAGGCCGGGAGTGTGCTGCGGGGCGGCTCCTGGACCGCCGTGTGCCCCGGGCAGTTGTCCGTGCGGCTCGGCGGCCGCGACCAGGGCGTTCCACCGTGTCGTCCAGCTCTCCGCCTGCGGCGTCGCCCTCCAGGCGACCGAGACGGCGGCGGCGTTCACCGACGACGCCGTACGCCGGGTCTTCGAAGCCCGGGGCACCGGGCAACCTCGAACCTTGATTCGATTATCATCTCACCCGTGCATGAGAACCCACCTGCTCGGCGACGTGGCCGCTCCCGCCGGGAGCAACGGCGTCGCCGCAGGGCCAGGCGACGCCGCATCACGTGGACCGTGACCGCGGTCGTGGTCCTGATCGGCGGCGCCACCACCTATGCCGTCACCGGGACCGACTCCGACGAGTCGTCGGCGCCCGACCAGGCGAAGGCTGCGTCCTCACCGGCCGTCTCGGCCCGGGCCAAGGCAGGCGAGGCGCCTACGGACGCGCCAGAACCGGTGCCGTCGCCCACCTCGACGCAGAAGCCGTTCGACCTCGAACCGGCTCTGGCCCCCGTGACCGCGCTCTTCGGCGACAATCGGATGTCGGTGGCGATTCTGGACGTCGAGAGCGGTGCCATGGCGACGTACGGACACGACGCCTTCGACACCGCCAGCATCGTGAAGGTGGACATCCTGGCGACCCTGCTGCTCCAGGCTCAGGACCAGGGGCGGAAGTTGACCACCGAGGAACGCGCCCAGTCCGCTGCCATGATCCAGAAGAGCGACAACGACTCCACCAGCGCTCTGTGGACCCGGATAGGCAGTGCTCCCGGGCTCGACGCGGCCAACGAACGGCTCGGCCTGTCCCAGACACAGGGCGGTGAAGGGACCGTCTGGGGCATCACCCAGACCACGGCGGAAGATCAGATACGCCTGCTCCAGTCCGTGTTCGGCGACAAGTCGCCCTTGACCGAGGCGTCGCGTGCCTACATCCAGGACCTGATGCGGCACGTCGTGGGAAGCCAGACGTGGGGCGTGTCCGCAGCAGCCGACTCGGGCACGACCGCACTGAAGAACGGTTGGCTCAAGCGGACTCAGACCAAGAAATGGGACGTCAACAGCATCGGTCGGATACAGCATGACGGTCGCGTCTATCTGATGGCGGTACTCCTCAACAACTGCAGCACTCAGGAGGTCGGCATCAGCATCGTGGAGCAGGCAACACGCGCGTCCGCGACGGCGTTCTCCCGAAAGCTCAGGGAGAAGCCCACCACCTGACGCTCGACCAGGGCCAACGCTTCTCCTGACCACGCCGTTCGATGGCCGGCGCGGAGAGGCCAGCCGCCGCTCCGCGCCAACCATCGGGCTTGCTGAATCAGAATCGCCGGGGTGCTTCACGGGACCGACAAGGGCCGTTGTTCACCGGACAGGCGTCAACCGCTGACCGTGATGTTCGAGCTTCCACTGCTCTGGTAGCCCTCGGTCGCCATGATCATGTAGTACTTGAACTGGCCCATGCTCATGCCCGCGCGCGCCCAGGCGTCGAAGTGGTTGCCTGTGGTGATGGTGCCGGAGCCACTGGTCACCTTTGACTGCCGGACACTCCAGTACTGCTGGAAGGTCTTGGTTCCTTCCACGGACGGGGCGTTGTACCGGGTCGTCTGGTAGATGTCGTAGGTGCCGCCGTCACTGGAGACGGTGCCCTTGTACGTACCGGTGGGCCGGTAGCTGCCCCAGTTGTCGACGATGTAGTACTCCACCAGCGGGTTCGAGGTCCAGCCGTAGAGGCAGCCGTAGCCGTTGCCCGACGGGTTGAAGTAGCCGTTGTAGCGGACTGTCCTGCGTCCGCCGGTGCTCCAGCCCTTGCCGGCCACGAAGTTGCCGCAGTTGGTCCACTGGGTGCTGTAGCTGCCTCCACCGTTGAGCGTCATGGAGACGGAGCCGCCGCCGTCGGTCCAGAACGAGTAGTACATGCCGTCGGTGCCGGTCTGATTGGTGGTGATGGTGGTGGCGGCGTGGGCGGTGCCGGGCAGCAGCAGCCCGGACGCGGTAGCGAGCGCGAGGGTGCCGACGCCACCGAGGAAGCCTCGTCGGCTCACTCCGTTGAGGGGGGTGGGGTTCTGCTTGATCCGGTCCTGCCGTGTGCCGTCCTGATGCATGCGATCTCCCGATGAAGGCTGGTGGGGGGCGGGCGGCTTCTGCCGCCCGCGGCCTTGCCCGAACCCGAGGGGTCCGCCCGGTCTCCACGTCGTGACAACCGACCGCCGAACTCGGCCACAAGACGCGAGCGGGCGGACGGCCTCCTGTCGATCACTTCAAGATCAAGCCAGCCTGCTTACTGTGCCGATATGCCCGCCTGCCGGGTGCCATCGACCGACCGCTCCCTTGGCTGCAGTTCGGCTGCTTCCCGGACAGTGGGTCCGCTGGCAGTTGAACTACCGTTCACCAGCGCCCTGGGAGTCCACACCTGTGGATCGGCGTGCCACGCTCTTCTCCCCCGCCGTGTCGTCGGCCACTGTCCGTTCAACCTGATCAGCCGCATTCGAGGAGAGCATCGTGACCGCTACCTACACCTTCGACGTCTTTTCCACCCTCGACGGCTATGGCGCCCACATCGGCAACTGGGGCGGCTACTGGGGCAAGCAAGGTCCCGAGTTCCTCGACCGACGCCTCGCCTTGTACGACCCGGAGCAGCTGATGGTCTTCGGGGCCAACACATATCGGGCGCACAGCCAGATGCTGGCCTCGGGCATCGAGGAGTCCGAGCTGAGTGACCCATGGGTCACCCGGATGAGAAGCCTGCCGGCAACGGTGGTGTCATCCACGCTCAAAGAACCCCTCGACTGGCCGGACGCGACCGTCGTGAGCGGTGACCCTGTAGAGATCGTCGCCCGGCTCAAGGAGGAATCCGAGGTGCCGTTGCGCTCGCATGGCAGCCTGTCGCTGAACCGGGCGCTGCTGGCCGCCGGTCTGGTCGACCGCGTCCAGGTGACGCTCTTCCCCGTGATCAACGGCCGGACCGGCGTAGCCCCTGTCTTCCAGGGTGCGGCCGACTTCGATCTCGGGTGGTTGAGAGCCGGACGCTCGACGGCCACACCCAAGAGCTCGTCTACCGCCCTGCCCTCCATGTCTGAGTCCAACGAGGGTCCCGCCGCTGTGAGGCAAACGGCTTGTCACGCACCCGGGTTCGGCGGCACTTCTGTCACCGGTTGCGGAAAGGTGTGACAGGCTCGGTGGTTCATTGGATCAGGTCGGTGTGCGGATGCTCGGGGGAGGCCGGGCAGAAGTAGATCTGCATGTTGTCGGTGCTGCC
This sequence comes from Streptomyces sp. NPDC059906, assembly GCF_042730645.1. Lineage (NCBI taxonomy): Bacteria > Bacillati > Actinomycetota > Actinomycetes > Kitasatosporales > Streptomycetaceae > Streptomyces > Streptomyces sp. NPDC059906. The sequence goes on along the minus strand of NZ_JBHWKU010000006.1, from coordinate 351,810 downwards.
CACTTCGACCTTGGTCGGCTGTGAGGGGTCCTGGCCACAGCAATGACCGGTGGTGTTGGCGGCGTAAGCGGCGGCCTGTTCTTCGCAAGGCGCCCAGCTGTAACCCTCACCGCCGTCCCATTCGAATGAGGCGATGGTCAGCAGCGGGACCATCCGCACCTCGCAGACAGTGCAGTATCGGGGGTTGGGATCGGTGCGGCCCCACGGAGGCCAGCCGCCGACCTTCCATCCGGGCGCGTCTGCCAGATGGGGGTCATAGAAGTCGCGCGGAAAGTCCGCGTAGGAGCTGTCCACGTCGGCGCCGGCTGCCTGCCATCTGCTCCAGTCCTCCACCATCAGCAGCATCTGCGGGCTCAGATCGAGGCTGTTGGGGTACTCGGTGATCGCTTCCGGTGCCAGCACGCACGGTTCCGGCAGATAGCCGTCAACGTTCACCTCGTACGGTTCCGGCGGTGTCGCGAGGATGTCGACGACCTCGGCGGCGGACCGCCAGAACAGTGCGGTCGACGGCTTGTGATGTGGCTCGTGGTCGTAGGGGCACCACAGAACCTGGAGCAGATCGGCCTGTCCGGGCGGCTGCAGCAGGGGTATGTCGCGCAGATAGAGCTGGGCCACCGGCAGCATGGGGACCGGGCAGTCCGCGGGTGGCGGGCCGGCGGCGAATCGCTCCGCGAGCCTTGCGGCGTTCCGCTCCTTGATCACCGCCTCCTCGGGCGTCGTCCCGCCACGGCCGTTGTGATCGCGGTGCTGCCGGGCCTGCATGCGTCTCATGAGCCGCACGTCGGCTGGAGACTCGCGGAACCCGCTGTCCACGTGCAGATGCGAGGCTTCGCAGTGTGGCCATGGCTCTTCCGCCGGCCACAGCAACGGCCCCCCGACCGAGCTCTCCCGGACCGAAGGCGACCCGGGACGAGGGTGCAGCCGAATCGCAGGGCGGGCCAACGGCGCCAGCTCGGGAAAGACCGCGGTCACGTCCACGGGCCGCGGCGGAGTAGTGCGTACGAAAACCATGCCTGTGATCCTGTCACCAACCACTGACAATCCCCGGCCGCCTCAACCCGCTCCGGTGGCCTCGGTGTTCAGCCACAGCCGCAGCCGCAGCCGCAGCCACGGCCACGGCCACGGCCACGGCGACAGGTTCACTGGCTGGGTCGTCCTGTGGCGGAAGCGGATCTCTATTGTGGCGTCCCCTCGCGCTCGCTTCCTCGGGCGAGGCGTCGGGCCTGCCCTTCGTGAATCCCGCTTGCCCACTCCCAGCCGGGCTTGGGCGATACGACCCGCGGGTCGCTGGAAACCCGGGCGTCACGTAGGCCCTTCACGTACGCTCGATCCAGTTCGATCCTTGCGCGTATCTCCACGTCCCTGGCGACGGATCCGTGTCCGGGGATGAGAACATCGACGTCGTCCGCCACGCCCTCGAGCACTCCCAGCCCGACGAGGTAGTCCTCAATGGGGTTGTCGGTGTCGTCGAGCATGGGAACGAAGACATCGGAGAGCATGTCGCCGGCGATGAGAACTCGGCGTTCTTCGATCAACAGCGCCGCATGGCCCGGGGCATGCGCCACATGCTCAATGATCCGCACCTTGGGGCCGTCCCAGGGGAGTTGCACGGATTCGGCAGGTAGACCAGTGATGAGCCCGTACAAGGCCAATGGTGTGTCCTCGGCGATTTCCGGCGGCAGCCCCTCGACCACGCCGGCCTTCCAGTCCGCGTTCGACAACACGTCCTGCATGAACGCCGCGCAGCGGGCCGTGCCGTAACGGGGCGCTTCGCCGAGTTCGGCATGCCAGAGCACGTGATCCCAATCAGGATGCGTCGAGAAGCCTGCCACCACGGGCCGGCCCAGTTCACGAAGGTCGTTCGCCAGGCAGGTCATTTCGGCGCCGGTGATCCCGACGTCTACGAGTAGCACGCCGTCCCTGCCATGCACGACAACGGTGTTGTTCTCGAGCAACTCACTCTGGTGGATCAGTACACCCTCGGCGACCTGCTTCAGCATGGGCCCCTCCCGTTTGAAGACTGCGGCCGCGTTTCGACCGGCACCGGGTCGTTGGTTCTGCTCAAGATCAAACTCCCTGCCCGGTTTGCAGCGTCACCCTGCCAGAGGGTCTGACGCACATCAACAGAACCGGATGGGGTGTGCGATGGCGGCCCCCAACGACGAGGCCGGTGACTGCACCCGAGCGACCGGCTGCTCGGTCCAGCGACGACCTCGTTGCAACACCATCTCCGGGGCGAGTTGGTCCCGTCGCCACGGCGGCTCTCTCGGCGCGCTCGCTGTCTGCGTCGAAGGGGCTGCCGTCCCGCGGCCTCACTGCAGCGACCGTGGCCGCGGCGGGCACCGCCGCGCGGCCACGGACCACGGGGGCGGCTCGGTGGTACGGACCCGACAAGGGCGCCGTGCGCGGCACGGCGCCCGGCAACTGGCCGCCCGGGGTGATGTGATCGTGGTGGCGGTCAACTACCGCCTCAGTGCCCTCGGGTATCTCGCCCATCCCGCCCTGGAGGCGCGCGGCGAGTCCGGCAACTACGGCTTCCTCGACCAGCAGGCAGCCCTGCGCTGGGTACAACGCAACGCCGCCGCCTCCCCGAACGCGCAGTCCCTCGCCTCGGGACCGGACGGCATCCACCCGTCATGCGTGCCCCCGGCCGACGCGCACGCCAGTCCCGTGGCAGTCGGCGCACGCGGCCTGGTTCTGGACGGCTTCCGGCGTGCGGCCGGGATGTTGGAGGAGTGCCTCGTGCTCCGGCCGCTGCCCGCCCGCAACGAGCTGTCGTCGCGGATGCGCAGGTGATTGCGCGGGTTGTCGGGGTTGCCACTGATGGGGGGTGACCGGTAGTTCGGCCGGTGCCCGGGCATGGTGCCCGCTCGCATGCCGGCAGGTCCTTCAGGAGGGCGTGCCCGCCCATGCGGTCAGCGCCCGGGCGCGCTCGTCGCGGCGTGCGCCGCCGTCGGTGGTCCGGGTGGCCCAGGCAACGTGGCCGTCGGGGCGGACGAGAACCTCGGTCACGCCGTCGAGGTCCGGGTGGTCGTCGTACTTGTCGACGGCGACGGCCGTGACCCGCGGGCCCCAGCCCGCGTCGACGGACTCCCGAAGGGCCGGGTCCCCGGCCAGGGAGAGCAGGACGAAGCGGCCCCCGCAGAGAAATTCGTACACGCGGGTGGCATCCGAACCGGCAGCGGTCAGCCCGACGTCGGGCATGCGCCGCCCCACCAGCGGATCGGCGCCCGGGTCCGGCGGCGGGTAGCTGGTGCCGAGCGCGGAGACCTGGTCGGCGAGCCGGCGGTTGACCTCCGCCATGCCCAGCAACTGGTCGAGGAGCTTGCGCAGGGCCGCGGCCGGGCGCCGGTACTGCGCGACCAGCGTCAGCTCCGCCAGCAGGGTCTGGACCTCGGTGTTCTCGGTCACCGACCGGCCGACTGGGCGGCGCTCGCCGTCGTAACCGTCCAACAGCCCGGGCGGGGCCCAGCCGCCCACCACGGCAGCCAGCTTCCACCCCAGGTTCATGGCGTCCTGGAGCCCGGTGTTGAGCCCCTGCCCCGCTGCGGGGAAGTGGATGTGGGCGGCGTCGCCCGCCAGCAGGATGCGCCCCGAGCGGTAGCTCTCCGCGAGCCTCGTGGCGTTGCCGAAGCGCGACAGCCAGACGGGCTCGGCGACACCGAAGTCGGAACCGGTGATCCGGGTGAGCGACGTACGGAACTCCTGCAGGGACACCGGCTCCCGGGCCGGCACCCGTATCCGCTCCGGATCCAGGTAGACGAACCGAGTGACCCCTCCCTCCAACGGCGCGACGATCACGCCACCGGCGCGTGCGGCATCGAGGGCGCCGGGCTGTGGGTCGACGACCTTGAAGTCCCCGAGTACGCCGGTCAGGGTCTCGTCGGTGCCGGGGAAGCCGATCCCCGCGGCCTGCCGCACGATGCTGCGCCCGCCGTCGCACCCGACCATGTAGAGGCTGTGCGCGGTCTCGGTGCCGCCGCCGGGCGCGCGTACCTCCACCTCGACCCCGTCGCCGTCCTGGCGCACGCCGAGGACCTCGTGGCCCCGGCTGATCTCCACCCCCAGCTCGTGCGCACGCTGCTCGAGGATCGCCTCGGTGCGCGCCTGGGCCAGGAAGAGGGTGTAGCCGTGCCGGGAGTCGAGGGCACTGAAGTCCAGTTGGGTGCGCAGGCCCGCGAAGTGCCAGCCCGGCACGGCCCGGCCGAGCGGGAGGAACCGGTCGAGCAGCCCTCGCTGGTCCATCAGTTCCACGCTGCGCGGGTGCAGGCTCAGTGCCCGCGAATCGCGCTGCGGTTCGGTGCGGCGCTCCAGGATCCGGGTCCGTACGCCCGCCAGTGCCAGCTCGCAGGCGAGCATCAGCCCGGTCGGGCCCGCGCCCACGACGATCACATCGGTGCTCATCGGAGATGGCCTCCTCATTTAATGAACAGCGTTCACGTGAATGGTGTTCACTATAGTGATGTCGATGAGCCTCCCGTCAAGCCGGACCAGAGGTCGGCCCGCCCGACTCGACCGGGCCCGCACCGTCCAAACCGCCCTCGACCTGCTGAACGAGTCCGGCCTCGACGCGCTGACCATGCGCCGGCTCGCCCACGCGATGGACGTCCAGGCCGGTGCGCTGTACCGCTACTTCGCGGCCAAGCAGGACCTGCTCACCGCGATCGCCGAGCACATGGTCGGCGGCGTCGCCGACGCCGCCGGGCCGACGGGGGACGGCGACTGGAGCGAGAGAACGGCGCGCCTCGCCCGCTCACTGCGCACGGCTCTGCTCGCCCATCGCGACGGCGCACGGGTCTTCGCCGGCACGCACGCGACCGGTCCGAACACCCTGCGCTTCGCTGACGGCCTCGTCGGCGTGCTGCGCGAGGCGGGCTTCGGCGACGGCGATGCTGCACGGGCGCTGTACTCCGTGGCCAACTTCACCGTCGGCCACACGCTGGAGGAACAGGCCGCCCTCGCGCCGGGGGACGGTGGGCCCCTCGACGAGGCGACCCTGCGCGAGGCGGTGGCGGCAGGGGCCTATCCCCACCTCGCGGCAACCCTGCCGGTGCTCACCAGTACGGACTTCACGGCACACTTCGAGTTCGGACTGCGGCTTCTCCTGGACGGACTGCGCGCCGTCCGGCAGTGATCCCGGCGCCTCTCGGGAGCCCTCGGCGATGTCGTCGACGACCTTGGTCACCGCGAGCCGGTGGCCGCGGGCCGTGATCTTCAAGCGTTCGGGGGCCGCCAAGGCGCATGCCGCCAGGGTCGCCACCCGGGCGCATACGAACCGGGCCCCTGTGCCGCCGTGGGGATGCGCCGCGGTCAGGCGGCCCGGAGTTCCGGGTAGTGCGGGAGCCGCCAGGCACCGCCCCGGTCCTCCTTCGAGAAGCGGGTGGCCAGGTCGGGCACGCGCAGCCTGGTGGCCATGCCGGTGACGGCGAGGAAGGCGTCGATCGCCCGCTGGGTCATGGGCATGGCGAGCTTCAGGAGGCGCGGGTTGACCTCGCCCTGGATCTCGTCGGTGAAGGGGCGCAGCGTGGTGTCGTAGTGCGCCAGCGCGGTCGGGAGATCGTCCGGGCGCCGGTTGATCTCGCCGGCCAGGACGTGGGCACCGACCAGGCCGCCGGAGGTTCCCATGCCGCTGTAGGGGGATGCGCAGTGCGCGGCGTCTCCGGCTAGGACCACGCGGCCGCTGGACCAGGTGTCGGTGCGCACCTGGACGATCTCCTGGGAGTAGAAGAACGGGCTCGTCCTCATGCCGTCGATGAAGCGCTCGGTCTGCCATCCGGCGTCACGGAACCTGCTCGCCCAGAATTCCCGCTGCTTCTCGACGGGTTCGCGGTGGATCGCCGATGCCTGCGCGGAGTCCTCACGCAGGACGAAGTACACCTGCGTATCGGTCGGGTTGTGGCTGCGGCGCATGATCTGGCGGCCGCCGGGGACCATGCAGGTGTCGCGGATGTTGCTGTCGGAGGCGATCCGCGGGACGAACCAGTAGGCCATGTGGATGCCGACCCGCCAGTACGGGTCGGTGCCGTCCGGGAGGATCGCCCGGCGCAGGCGTGAGCCCTGGCCGTCGGCGGCGACCAGGAGGTCGTAGGTCTCGGACGTTCCGTCGGAGCAGTGGGCGACCACCTCGTGCTCGTCCTGGTCGAAGCCGTCCACGCTCGTGCCGTAGAGGTACTCCACGTCGTCTCCGGTCGCCTCGTGGAGGATGCGCACCAGGTCGCCGCGCATGATCTCGTACTCGGACGTCAGGCTCTGCCGGCCCCGGCCGGAGGTGTTGGCCATGAGGGTCGCCCTCGGCCTGCCGCGGGCGTCGAGGAAGGCGACGCCCGCCTCGTCGACGAGCTTGCCGCGGACGGTGTCGAGCAGTCCCATGCGCCGGACGGCCTCGATGCCCTGGCCCCGGAGATCGATCTGGGCACCGGTGGCCCGCAGGTCCGGGTACCGCTCCCTCACGGTCACCCGGTGCCCCCCTCTGACCAGCCAGTACGCCAGGGCGTGTCCGGCGATCCCGCCGCCGGCCACGAGAACCCGCAGGGAGGTCGTCCCTGACCGCTGTGCCATTGCTCTCACTCCAGAATCTATCGGTGAATGATTCTTCTCCAGCGTCATCTATCAGCGATAGGTTGTCAACGTGACCAAGATGAACCGGGAGACGGTGATCACCGAGGCGCTCGACCTGCTCGACGAGGTAGGACTGGACGGCGTCAGCACCCGGCGGCTGGCGAAGCGCCTGGGGGTCGAGCAGCCGTCGCTGTACTGGTACTTCCGCACGAAGAGGGATCTCCTGACGGCCATGGCGCAGGCCGCCATGGCCCCGCACGCGGCGGAACCGCTGCCGGAGCCGGACGAGGACTGGCACGGCTGGTTCCTGCGGAACACGCGCAGTTTCAGACGCACTCTGCTCGCCCGCCGTGACGGTGCACGCCTCCACGCCGGCAGCAGACCCACCGCCGACCTCGACCGGGTCCGCCGCAAGATGGACTTCCTCGTCGCGTCCGGTGTGCCCGAGCGCCATGCGCAGATGGCGATGCTCGCGGCCGGCCGCTTCACCGTCGGCTGCGTCCTGGAGGAGCAGGCGGAGACCGGCGCAGGTGACACGGCGGACCTCCCGGCCGATGTGCCGGAGATCGATCACGACTCGGCGTTCGAGGCGGGGCTGGCCCTCATCACGGACGGACTGGTCCGGCATGTGGACGCGAGGTAGGCGTGCCCACCTCGCCCCGTACATCAGCTGCGTACTGCGCAGGCCCTCGCGGTGAGCAGGGTGCCGACGACTTCCCGGGCATGACGCGGAAGTACGGGCGGCCGGCCGCCGCGGTGGTGCGTGTACCGGGCGCCGGGCACGCACGACCCGCAGGACAGGAAGTGTGTACGACCAGCAAGTTCACCACGGGTCTTCTACGCCGCGTAGCGGGAATCGGGGCGGCCGTCGAGGGGAGGGGCCGGTCAGTGGCCGACGCCGGCAGACTTACCCCGGTCGTGCCCCAGGCCCTCTGACACGGGCATGCATTCGGCGAGCAGGTCGACGACGTCGCGCCAGGCGCGCTGCGCGTGCTGTGGGTTGTGGCCGACGCCGGGGACCGTGGGGTGGTCGACGGGCGGGTGGTGGAAGGCGTGCAGGGCGCCGCCGTAGACCGTGAGGCGCCAGTCGACTCCCGCCGCCTGCATCTCGGCGGTGAACGCGTTCCGTTGCGCGGGCGGCATGATCGGGTCTTCCGACCCGACGCCGGCCCACACCGGGCAGCGGATGCGCTCCGCCTCCCCCGGTCGGCCCGTGGTCAGTGCGTTGACTGTCCCGAGCGCCCGCAGGTCGACGCCGTCACGCCCGAGTTCCAGCCCGATGGCGCCCCCGGTGCCATAGCCGACGGCGGCGATCCGGTCGGGGTCGGTCCGCGGTTCGGTGCGCAACACGTCCAGCGCCGCACGGCCGATGCCCCGCATCCGGTCGGGATCGGCGAGCAGCGGCAGGCAACGGGCCAGCATCTCCTCCGGGTCGCCCAAGTAGCGCCCGCCGTGCAGGTCGAAGGCGAGCGCCGCGTATCCCAGCTCGGCGAGAGCATCGGCCCGGCCGCGCTCGACGTCGCTGAGCCCCATGCCCTCCGGTCCGAGCAGCACCGCGGGCCGGCGGTCGGCACCGGGCGGGAGCGCGAGGTGCCCGATCATCGTCAAACCGTCGGCCGGATACTCGACCGTACGCGTCGTGATCGTCGTCATGGGACCGGACTGTAGTGATCGTCGAGCCCGGTTCGGCCGGTGTTCTGCCGCCGGCAGAACTCGACCTCGCCGGGCCGGCCGTTTGCGCGGGCATCGCGGACGCGTTCGCAGAGGATCTGGATGCCACCGGCATCGCAACCGGGGGCGGCGGCGTCCACGACGATGGGCGCCCAGGACGCCCCCGTCAGCGCGTGCGCGGCACGGACCAGGGTGGTCTTGCCGGTGCCGGTCTCGCCGTGGAGCAGGAGCGGGGTGCGCTCCCGTGCGCAGCGCGTGACCGTGTGGGAGACCGAGTTCCAGGCCGGGACCGTCCCGGCCAGGCCGCGCGGCCGGAGGAGTTTCCCGCGGGTGAGCTCTTCCGGCTCTCCGCTCCAGCGAAGGAGAATGTCTCGTGCAAGCGGTCCAGGCGGTGGGCTACGGCGAGAACCCCGAGCTGGCCGAGGTCCCGGCTCCCTAGGTCACCGGCCCGTACGACGTGATCGTCAGGATCGGCGGCGCCAGGGTGTGCCGTACCGACATCCACATCCTGGAGGGGCAGTTGGCCGGGAAGTCGGGGGTGGAGCTGCCCTACACGATCGGTCACGAGAACGCCGGGTGGGTCCATGCGGTCGGCAGCGCCGTCACCAACGTGTCCGAGGGCGACAAGGTCATCGTGCGCCCGCTGATCACCTGCGGGCTGTGCCGGGCGTGCCGGGCCGGTGACGATGTGCACTGCGAGAACAACTTCATCGGCAACCTCGTCGGTTCCTACAACGACCTGTGCGAGCTGATGGTCCTCGCGGCGCGGGGTCACATGCGCCTGCACACCGCCAAGTACTCTCTCGACCGTTTCCAGGACGCCCTGGACGACCTGGACAGCAGCCGCATCCGGGTGACGGAGCCCCGAGCACGAACAACGAAGGAAGCAAGGCCTTGATCTTCATCACCGCGAAGTTCCGTGTCCTCCCCGAGCATGCCGAGCAATGGCCGCAGGTGGTGGCGGAGTTCACCCGCGCGACGCGGGCCGAGCCGGGTTGCCTGTGGTTCGACTGGTCCCGCAGCCTCGACGACCCGACCGAGTACGTCCTCGTGGAAGCCTTCCGGGACGACGAGGCCGGTGCGGCCCACGTGGGCTCGGCGCACTTCAAGGCGGCCCGGCAGACCCTGCCGCCCCACCTCGCGACGACCCCCAGGATCGTCAATGCCAACGTGCCCCAGGACGACTGGTCGCTGCTCGGCGAGATGGCGGTCGACGCGGGCTGACGCCGACGGGCGGGACAGGGGGGCGGCAGCCGGTCGTACTGCTGCCGCCTCCGCGGCCGGTCCAGCACCCGGCCGAGGTCAGCCGATCTGCTTGATCACGCGGGCGGGCACTCCCGCGACGACGCTGCCCGCAGGGACATCGCGGGTGACCACCGCACCGGCAGCCACTACCGCGCCCGCACCGATGGTCACCCCCTGCGTGATCACGGCGGCCGTGCCGATCCAGACGTCGTCCTCGACGACGATCGGGGCGAAGGAGAGGTGTGCGCGGCGCTCGGCCAGGGGCAGCGGATGGCCTCCGGTGATGAGGCTGGCCTTCGGGGCGATCATGACTCCGTTCCCGATGCGGATGCCTCCCTTGTCCATGAAGGTGCATCCCTGGTTGACGAAGACGTTCTCCCCGAACGTCGTGTTCAGCCCGTACTCGGTGAAGAACGGCGGGTAGATCGTCACCGATTCCGGCAGCGGACCACCGAACACAACGGAAAGTAGTTCCGAACGACGTTCACTGTCGCTGAACGGAAGCACGTTCAGTCGAGACGTCGCATCGGTCACCTCCACGATCCGCTCCGCATGACGGGCGAACTCGGGCGTATGGACATACATGATCTGCTCTGTGCGGGTGGACATGCACCGATCCCACCACCGCTCGGATCCTTCGATCAAACAACCCTCACCACATCGGGCACAACCCACAGTTGTGGAAGTAGGCTGATGACGTGGATGTGGAAGCGCTGCGGACGTTCGTGGTCGTCGCCGGGGCCGGCCAGTTCCAGGCCGCCGCCGACGAGCTGGGGATCAGCCAGCAGGCGGTCTCCAAGCGGATCGCGGCCCTGGAGAGGCATGTCGCGGCCACGCTTGTGGTGCGAAGTTCCCGAGGCTCCCGGCTGAGCCTGGACGGGCAGGTCTTCCTGCCGCACGCCAAGAAGGTCCTGTCCGCCGTCGAGCAGGCCGAGCGGGCCGTCGACCCCGGAAGCCGCCCGTTGCGCGTCGATGTCCTCAATCGGCGCATCTCCCCGGCACAGGCCGTCTACCGGTTCTACCGCTCCCGCCCCGAGACGGATCTGGACGCGGTCACGCTGGACAAGGAGAACGCCGCACAGGCCGCCCGGGCGGTGCTCGAAGGGGTGGTCGACGCGTCCTTCCGCGCCTTGCCGGCAGATCGGGTCCCGACCGGGATCAGCGCCGAACGACTCCTGGACGAACCCCTGGAACTGCTCGTCGGCCCCGGCCACCCGCTGGCCGAGGCGCCCCGGATCAGCCCGGTGGACCTGGCCGGCCACCGCATCTGGATCCCCGGGATCAGGCAGGGCACGGAGTGGGCCGCGTTCTACCAGGCACTGTCCGAGGCCTTCGGCCTGAGCATCGACGCGCTCGGCCCCAACTTCGGTGACGAGGCCCTGATGGACGCGCTGGCCGACTCGGCCTCACTGGCCACCCTCGTCGGGCGGGGAGACCGGTACCTGTGGCCCCGAAACCACGACCTGCGGCGCATCCCGTTGCACGACCCGACGCCGCTCTACCCGCACCTGCTGCTGTTCCGCACCGGGGACCGGCACCCCGTGCTGGCCGCGCTGCGTGACCACCTGCGCACCACAGCCCCGCGCACCCCGCACGACGCGTGGACGCCGGACTGGACAGTGCGCTGACCGTGCATCTCCCAGAGGTGCACGGCGCGGACATCGCCAAGCCCACGGGGTCTCCGCGGTCGCCGTCACCGGGTACGACGACATCGGCGCGGCCTCGATGGTCTCCCCCGCACCGAAGGCGATCGCGGCGACCACCGAACGGGCGTCCCGGAGGACCGGCATTCAGAGCAAGTACTGCTCAATGCTGCGGTGGCGGACGACGCCGTGCGCGAAGTCGGGTACGTGTGCGGTGCCCTCCCGCAGGTCGTCCAGGAACCGTTGGTAGGCGTGGGCGACCGCGTAGGCCGGTGCGTCGGCCCGGGGGTCCAGTCGCGGGACACGGGCGTGTGCTTCCGGCACCGTCAGGGGTGCGAGGGCGGTGGACGTTCCGCGGCCGCCCTCCAGGGTGAGCGGGCTGAGCTGCGGGTGGCCGACCGGGGCGGTGAGGACGAGGTCGCCCTCGGTGCCGTTGATCTCCCAGCGGAAATTGGTTCCCCGGGACGTTCCTCCGCGGTAGTGGAAGGTCGCGACCGCTCCGCCCGGCAGCCGCCCCGAGGCCACCACCTGGTCTGCGGCGGTCATCGGCACGGGCCGTCCGGTCTCGGTGTCCACGGCCGACGTACGCCGGGACACCGCCTGGATCCGCAGTTCCTCGGGCTCTCCGAGGACCGACGCGACTCCGTCGAGGGCGTGACCGAAGGGAACGGTCAGCAGCGTCGCGCCGTTCGCGGCGTCGAGCACATGGTGGTCGGCGGGGCCGACGGTGGCGCCCCAAGCGCCACCGGAGCCGACCACCGTCGTGGACAGCACCTCGCCCACGTAGCCGTCGGCCACGAGATGCCGGGTGTAGGCGAACGCCGGGTGGGACCGTGCCTGGAGACCGACGACGGTCGGCACGGCGGCAGCACGCGCCAACCGCGCCATGTCCTCCGCCTCGGCGAGCCCGTTGCCCAGCGGCCACTCGCACAGCACGCTCTTGCCGGCGTTCAGCGCCGTCCGCACGAGCTGCCGGTGGTGCGACACTTTCACCGCCACGACCACGAGGTCCACCTCGTCGCAGGCCGCCAGTTCGGCGGCCGTACCGAAGGCACGGCGCACACCGTGCTTGTGTCCGGAGCGCTCCGCCGATCGCTTCGAACTCGCGCTCAGGGCCCGCAGCTCGAATCCCGGGACGGCACGCAAGGCGGGGAGGTGAGAGCGCTCGGCCCAGCTCCCGTGCGCCCCGAGTCCTATGACTCCCACGCCGATGGGCCTGCCGGAGCGGGCCAGGTCGGCAAGCAATGACCTGGGTGTGTTCATGATGCGTCACCTTTTCCAGCTTTCCAGCGGACTGCTAGCGTTGACATCTCAACACTAGAAAGGGTGAGTTGACATGTCAACACGCGGCCGGGCTCCCGATCCGCAGGAGGGCACGAGCGAGGCAGCACTGGATCCCATCGGCCTGTGGTCCGCCTTCAAGCGCGCCCACGAGGTCGTCCGAACCCGCGTGATTGCCGACGCCGCGGAGGCGGCGGGCCTCTCCGAGCCGGACCTGACCATCCTCGCCGACCTCAACAAGGCGGGAGGCGCCTTGCGCCAGAGCGAACTCGCCGCGTCGCTCGGCTGGGACCGCACCCGCGTCTCCCACCAGCTCACCCGCATGAGCAAGCGCGACCTCGTCACCCGCCGGCGCGCCAACGGCGTGATCGTCACCCTCACGGACGCGGGGCATCAGGCCATTACGGCCGTGTACCCCGGCCTGGACGCCGCAGTACGCCGCCACTTCACCGACAAGCTCTCCGCGCAGGAGGTAGAAACGCTGACCGCTGTCCTTGACCGGCTGTAGCCGTCCCGGCCCCCGCCACCGCACGGTGTGCCGGTGCGACGGGCGGGAGTCACCACGGAGTGTCACGCTGGAACACACAGGAACTGCGAAAGGGAACGTCCGTGATCACCAATGACTTCGTCCCCGGCTCCCCCTGCTGGCTCGACCTCGGGTCCCCGGACGTCGCCGGGACGGCGGCCTTCTACGGCGGCGTGTTCGGGTGGACGTACGAGGCCATGGGGGAAGACGCGGAAGGCGGCATGTTCCGCAAGGACGGCAAGATCGTCGCCGGTCTCGGCAAGCTCACCGAAGAAGGCGCGCGCTCCGCCTGGATGATCTACTACTCCGTCACCGACGCGGACGCCACCACTCAGGCGGTGCAGCGCGCCGGCGGCACGGTGCGGGTGGCGCCGACGGACCTGGACGACTGGGGCCGGATGGCGCAGTACAGCGACCCGTCCGGCGGTCAGTTCGCCGTGTGGCAGCCTGGCCGGACCAAGGGCGTCGAACTCGTGGACCAGCCCGGGACGCTGTGCTGGACGGAGCTGTACACGAGCGACGCCGCGGCGGCCAAGGAGTTCTACGGCGGGGTCCTCGGCTGGCGGTTCGGCGACATGGCGGTGCCGGGCGGCGAAGGCGCGTACTCCCTCATCACTCCTTCCGGCCTGTCCGAGGACCGGATGCACGGGGGGCTGATGCAGCTCGACGAGCGGGATCTCACCCTGACGGACGGCCGGGCGTACTGGCACCCGGTGTTCGCCGTCACCGACTGCGACGCCGCGGTCTCCGCGGTCACGGCGCATGGCGGCAGCGTGCAGATGGGGCCGGCCGACGCGGAGGGCGTCGGCCGTCTGGCCGTGTGCCTCGACCCGTCGAAGGCGGACTTCGTGGTGCTGGCTCCGGCCGCGGGATGACCCTGGTACCGGTCACCGCCGCCTGCCAAGCGCCCGGTCGCTCGCCCGTGGCCTTGTGGAAGAACACCGAGAAGTTGGACGCGTCGGGGAAGCCCAGGACGCCGGCGCAGCGGGCGGCGGTGAGGCGGTCGTGCGCGAGGAGCCGCTTGGCTTCCAGCACGAGCCGCTCCACGACGTACGCCTTCGCCGTACGGCCGGTGGCCTGCGACACCGCACGTGATGGCCGCGCGCCGCGTCGACGAAGGGCCGGTCGGCGGTGGGGATGACCCAGTGCGCTGCCGGGGCGCAGGAGGCGACGAGTTCCCGGGTGGCGCGGGTGACGGGAGCGGTCGGCACGAACAGTACGAGGTGCCCCTGCACCTCGGCGATGTCGTCCCGCCGGTGCACCGCGCCGGGGGGAATCCACACGGCGGACCGGTCCTGGAGCGGGTGGAGAGGGAAGTCGACCGTGACGGAGCCGCGTCCGGCGTCGATGACGGCAAGGACGTGGAAGTCGGCGCGCTGCTTGCCGCCCGCGGCTCCGGGCGGGCTGGGTGCGGGGTCCGTTTTCCCCCCAGGTCCCCGGCAGCGGGCGGCCCTTGATCAATGGCTCGTTTTCGTCTACCGACTGTCAGTGGCGTGGGCAATGGTTGCGCATGTCCGGGCCCCGACCGGGGCCCTGCGTTTCGAGTCCGTGCACCCCACCACCCAAGGGAGAAGCATGCGTACCGAGATCGTTCTGTCCCACGAAGCACCCGAGCTCGACCTCGACCTGGACCTCCGCGTCTCCGATCTCCCGGAGCAGGCCGCGTCGTTCGGCGAGGGCACCTTCACGTCGCCGAGCAGCTACGCGATCGGCACGCGCTGCCCGATCTGTTGCTGACGGACTGAGGCCCCCTCGGGGCTCTTCCGAGCGGGGCGGCCACGAGTCCGCCCCGCTTTCCGCACGACGGCGAGGAGCACACACGTGGCGGCGGAGTCCGAAACCCACCGAGCAGCAGCGGTCTTCGAGGTACGGGAGCCCGTACTGGTCCGGATGGCGAGCCGGCCGCGCGGAGCCGCTCCGGCCACGGTCGACGCGGCCTCGCCGGTCTCCGGAGCCCGGCAGCTCGCCGCCGATCCCCTGCTCGGCCAGGCGGTCCGGGTCGCCAGCGGCTCGCTGGCCCACAGCCTGGCCCGTCTGACCACTGATGAGGGCGCCTCCGCCCTGGGGCGCAAGCGGACCCTTAGCGCCGCGCGAACCCTGACGCGGTACGCCCGCCGCGCCGGAGCGCGCCCCACCCCGTTCGGCCTGTTCGCGGGTGTCGGCACGGCCCGGTTCGGTTCCGTGGCCAAGGCCGAGCCGGGGACCGGTGAGGTCGTGGTCCGGCTCGACGGGGCGTGGCTGCGCCGACGGGTACTGGCCTGGCTCGAAGAACCCACCGTCCGCCGGCGCGTGGACGTCGTACTCAACGATCTGTGTTTCGTGCGCGACGGGCGGTTGTACCTGCGCACCGGTGCGCAGGAACAGTCGGTTCGCGACAACGCGCTGGTCGGCGCCGTGCGCGAGCGGGCGCGGAATCCGGTGCCGTACGCGGATCTCCTCGTATCGCTGACGGAACGCTTCCCGGCGCTGGACGCCGAGCGGCTCGACGGTCAGCTGGCCGGTCTCCTGCAACACGGCTTCCTGCTCACCTCGATCACCCCGCACCGCATCGACGTCGCGCTGCTCGACGGCATCGAGGCGGTCCTGGGCGGGGCGCTTGCCGACGACGCGCGGGCGCTGCGGGACGTACGGGCGGCCTGCGCGCGGCATCAGGAGGATGCTCCGGGGCTGGGCGGCGACTCCTGGCAGGACGCCCTGGACGCGGTCCGCCGGCTCGACGTCCCCGGCACGGGCGACGACGCGCACGCGCGGCCGCCTCTGCACGTGGATCTGCACATGCCCGGCGAGTTCGTCGTCCCGGAGGCGGTCGGCCGGGAGGTGTGCCGGTATGCGGCCGCGATCTGGGCGATCACCCCGCAGTGGACGACGCTGGCGTACATGCGGGACTACCGCGAGCGTTTCATCGAGCGCTACGGCACCGCCTGCGCCGTGCCGTTGGGCGAGCTGGTCGACCCGCACCGCGGACTCGGTCTGCCCTCCGAGTACGGCGCGGAGCCGGTGTACGCGCGCGGCGGCCCCGGCGACGAGGCGGACGGGCCCAGGCGCGCGATGATCGGCGAGCTGTTGCAGGAGGCCGTCCTGTCCGGCGGCGACCTGGTGCTGACCGACGAGGTCGTGGGGCGTCTCGGTGAGGTCGCCGGGCACGATCGGGCAGCCGCGCCGCCGCGCAGCCTCGAACTCTGCTTCCAGGTGCTCTCCGAGAGCACCGCGGCGCTGGACCGCGGTGAATTCCGGCTGCTCGGCAGCCCGCACATCGGCGCCTGGACCGCGGGCGCCACCGCGGGCCGGTTCGCGGCGGCGGCCGGCCTCACCGACGAACTCGCCCGGCTGGCCGCCGACGGCGCTGACGGCGCTGACGGCGCTGACGGCGCTGACGGCGCTGACGACACGGTGATCACGGCGCAGGTCGAGTTGATGCCCCACGAGCCGCGCGGGCTCAACATCGTCCAAGTGCCCCGGCTGCTGCCGTACCGCATCCCCGTCGGCGTACCCGACGACCGGCGCGACCCCCGCTGTCTGGACTGGCGCTCGCTGCTCGTCGCCGCCGGCTCCGACGGACTGCGGCTGCTGGATCCGCGGAGCGGCCGTCCGGTCCGTCCCGTGCTGCCGCACATGCTGGCCCTGGACACCCAGGCCCCGCCGGTGGCCCGGTTCCTCATGGATCTCGCGACCGCCCGGCCCCGCGTCTGGTCGGGCTGGAACTGGGCGGGGCACGACGCGCTGCCGTATCTGCCGCGGGTCCGGTACGGGCGGGTGGTGGCCGTGCCCGGGCGCTGGCTGCCGGGCCGACGGCTGCGCGACGCGGCCCGGGCACAGGGCGCCGGGGCATGGGAGCAGGGCCTGGACGCCTGGCGCCGGCGCCTGGCCGTGCCGGACCGGCTGCAGATCGCGCGCAACGACCAGATGTACCCCGTCGACCTGCGTGAGCGTTGGGACCGGGACCTGTTGCGCGCCGAACTGACCGCCGCACATCCTCGGTTCGTCCTCTACGAGGATCTGACGGCCGACGGCGCCGGGCTCGGCTGGAACGGCGGGCACAGTACGGAGATCGTGGTGCCCCTCGCGGGGGCGCGACGGGCCACCGGGCGCGCGGCGCCGGAGAGTGCCGAGCCGGCGCGGGGACGGACCGCCCCGCCCGTCCGGCCTGCTCCCGTCCGGCCTGCTCCCGTCCGGTCTGCTCCGGTCCGGCCTGCTCCGGTCCGGGTCCATCTGCCGGGCGAGGACTGGCTGTTCGTCAAGTGGTACGCCGAACCGTCGGCCCACGACGCTCTGCTCACCGAGCATCTTCCTGCCTTGCTCTCCGAGGTGGAGGACGAGGTCGACCGCTGGTTCTTCCTGCGCTACCAGGACCCCGGGCCGCATCTGCGACTGCGGTTCCACGGCGATCCCGGGGCACTGAACGGCCGGGTGCTGCCCGCGATCAGCCGGGTGTCACGGGCTCTCGTCGAAAGCGGGGCCCTGCGGACGATGACCCTCGACACGTACCGGCCCGAGAGCGACCGGTACGGGGGCGAGGCCGTGCAGGAGGCCGCCGAGCGCCTCTTCCGCACCGACAGCCTGTCGGCGCTGGTGCAGTTGCGCGCGCTGCGGGGCCCCGCGCGGGCGCTCCCCGGTGCCGTACTCGCCGGGCTCGGGCACGCGGTGCTGCTGGAATCCCTCGGGGACTGGGACTGGTGCGGCTGGGTCGACCGGATGTTCACGAAGACGGTGGAGCACGAGGTCTACCAGCGGCACCGGGCCGTCGCCGACCGGCTGATCGGGCCGGGCCGCGCGGTGTCGTCGGCCGCGGCGGCACTCGGGGCGCCGTCGCTCGGCGCGCTGTGGTCCGAGTCGCCCGAGCCACGCGCCTATGGGGAGTTGATCCTCTCCGCCCCGCAGGCCGACCGCGACGAGGCCCTCCTGTCGCTGCTGCACATGCGGCACAACCGGCTGTTCGGCATCGACCGGGCGGCCGAGGCGCGCGGGTACGCGGTGCTGCGCGGGGCGGTACGCACCCATGCCGGCCGCCGGCGGCACGAGAGCGGGAGCGGGAGCGGACGATGAGCGGCGCCACCGGGGGCGGGTCACGGGAGCACATGATGGACGGCGTCAGCAGGGGCGGGACGCGCGAGGACCGGGTCGGCGAGTCCCCTCAGTCCCTCCGGGAGCGGGCCGGAGCCGTCTCCGCCGAGATCCTGGACCGGCTCGCCGACCCCGCCGCCACGGTGGCGGCCACGCGTATCCCCGCCCGGGCGGCGGACGACGGGGTGGCCGAGCCGATCTGGGCCGAGCTCACCCTCGGCAGCGGCAGTCCCGGGCTGGCGCTGGCGTTCGCGGGCGCCTCCCGGGACCCGGCGCGGCAGGTGCCGCGGGCTCACGCGTATCTCACGGCGGGAACCCGCGCCGTCTCGGGGCGGCCCGGCACCGCGGGCGGGGTCTTCAAGGGGCCGGGGGCCCTGGCGTTCGCCGTGCTGCTCGCCCACCGCACCACCGGGGGCTACGTCTCCGCGCTCCAGCGCTTCGACGCCTACCAGCGCGACCTCGTGCGGACCGTCCTGCCGCCCGTGGAGGACCGGCCGCTGCCCACCATCGGTCACTACGAGGTGGTCCGTGGTCTGACCGGCGTGGGCCGCTATCTGCTGGCCCGCGCGGAGAGCTGCGAGGAGCCGCTGACGGCGGTGCTCGACTACCTCGTGCGCCTGTCGCTCGGCACGGTGGAGCACCAAGGCGCGGACGTGCCGCGCTGGTGGGCCCTGGACGCGCCCCGGATCGGCTCCGAGGCGGCGTTCCCCGGCGGCCACCTCAACCTGGGCCTCTCGCACGGCGTCGCCGGGCCGCTCGCCCTGCTGGCCCTGGCCTGGGAGCAGGGTGTGCGGGTGCCCCGGCAGCAGGAGGCCATGGAGGCGACCGCCGCGCTGCTGCGGACCTGGGCGGTCGCGGACCGGTACGGCCTCTTCTGGCCCGGCTACCTCTCCTTCGCCCAGTGGCAACGGGGGCCCGCCGCTTACGAGGGCACCGCGAAGTGGCCGGCCTGGTGCTACGGAGCTCCCGGTGTTTCCCGTGCCCTGCAACTGGCCGGACGGGCGCTCGGCCGGGCGGACTTCTCCGACCTCGCCCGCGCCTCGGTGGAGCGGCTGCTGGTCCTCCCCCGGCCGGCCTGGGGCATCGACGACCACGCGCTGTGCCACGGTTGGGCCGGGGCCCTGCACCAGCTCGGCCGGCTCGACGAAGCGTGGCAGGACCCGCGGCTGGCCGAACTGCGGGACGGCATCGCCGCCGAACTCGTCTCCGCCTTCGACCCCGAACTGCCGTTCGGACTGCGCTTCACGATGACGAAGGTGCCGTTCGGCTCCGACGTCTCCGGCTACCTCGACGGGGCCGCCGGTGTCGCGCTCGCCCTGGACTCCTACGCGGCGGCCGGCACACCGGCCGACTGGGACATGCCGTTGCTGCTGGCCTGACCCACGGGGCCGGGGGCGATCACATGACCGTCCGTTCACGGTGATCCGGGCTGCCCTCGCGATGGCGGAAGGCAGCCGTCTGCCGCGTCGCGGTGTGAGGGTGCGCATGGGGTCAGCCTCCGGGAACGGACGGGGAGTCAGTCTTCCGACGGTGCCGCCGGGCCGCCTGCCGGCCGGCCTCGCCATTATGCGACAGCATTGACAAAGTTTCGCTCTTGCTCATCAATATGTTGTCCACGGTGCCCCACTGGCAAGAGGTGCGGCGCAAATCCCTTCGGAGGGGAACCATGGGCGCACACACGGCGGTGGCGCCACCGCATCCAGGTGCCGGCACGTCGCCGGGCGGGACCTCGGCGCCGCGCCGGCCCCGACGGCCCCGCGACGACCGGAAGGCGGCGTGGCTGTTCCTGGCCCCGGCCCTGCTCGGCTTCGCGCTCTTCTACGCGTATCCGACCGTGCGGGGCATCTACTACTCGCTCACCGACTACAGTCTCATCGCCACGCCCGACTTCGTCGGCGGGGACAACTACAGCCGGCTGATCGGCGACGAGCAGTTCTGGAACGCGCTGCAGGTCACCGGCTACTACGTCCTGGTGAACATCGTGTCGCAGACCCTGCTGGCGCTGGTCCTGGCCACGCTGATGCACCGTCTGACCCGGTCGGTGGCACTGCGGGCGATGCTGCTGGTCCCCTGGCTGGTGCCCAACGTGACCGTGGGCCTGCTGTGGATGTGGCTGCTCGACACCAACCTCGGGCTGGTCAACCATGTACTGAACTCCATGGGCATGGGCACCACGGGCTTCTTCACCTCGCCCGACTGGGCGATGCCGAGCGTGGCCGCGGTCAACACCTGGGCCTACACCGGCTACACGGCGCTGCTGCTCTACGCCGGCATGCTGCAGGTCCCGCAGTACCTCTACGAGAGCGCCTCGCTGGACGGGGCCGGTGAGTGGCGGATGTTCACGAGGATCACGCTGCCGTTGCTGCGGCCGGTGCTCTCGCTGGTGCTGGTGGTGTCGCTCATCGGCTCGTTCCAGATCTTCGACACGATCGCCGTGACCACCAAGGGCGGGCCGGTCAGCGCCACGCGGGTCATCTACTACTACATCTACGAACAGGCCTTCACCAACTTCCACATGGGCTACGCCTCCGCCGTGGCCGTGGTGCTCGCGCTCATCCTCGGCGTGCTGACGGCCGTACAGATGCGCCTGCTGCGCGCCTCCCGCTCGGACCTGGCCTGAGGAGCAGACCATGACACGCATCAGGACCAGAGTCTCCCCCGGCCGGATCGCCGCCTGGGCCGTGCTCGTCGTCGCGCTGTTCGCGACCGTCTTCCCCTTCTACTGGATGGTGCGCACCGCTCTGACCCCGGCGGCCGACCTGTACACCGACTCCACCGGGCTGGTCCCGGACCACCCCA
Source organism: Streptomyces sp. NPDC059906 (assembly GCF_042730645.1). Classification (NCBI taxonomy): domain Bacteria; kingdom Bacillati; phylum Actinomycetota; class Actinomycetes; order Kitasatosporales; family Streptomycetaceae; genus Streptomyces; species Streptomyces sp. NPDC059906. The sequence continues at coordinate 331,026 of NZ_JBHWKU010000006.1, read as the reverse complement.
CGATGATCAACTTCCTGCGGGTGCTGGGGCTGACCAGCCAGGAGGAAGCCGTGGCGGCAGGCGGCTCCGGTGCACAGGTCGACTTCCTGCGGTACCTGCTCAACTCGGTGGTCTACAGCGGGCTGATCGCGGTGCTGCAGACGCTGTTCTGCGCGATGGCCGGCTACGCCTTCGCCCGGCTGCGCTTCCCCGGCCGCGACGTGGTCTTCGGGGTGCTCATCGCCGCGCTGATGGTGCCCCCGATCTTCACCGTGCTGCCCAACTTCGTGCTGGTGAAGGACCTGGGCTGGCTGAACACCTTCGTCGGCATGGTCGCGCCGAGCGTTCTGATGACGCCGTTCGCGGTCTTCTTCCTGCGGCAGTTCTTCCTGTCGGTCCCCCGCGAGGTGGAGGAGGCCGCGATCCTGGACGGCGTGGGTCCCTGGGGGATCTTCTGGCGGGTGGTGATGCCCATGACCCGCGGCCCGCTGCTCACCGTCGGACTCACCACCACGGTGTGGGCCTGGAAGGACTACCTGTGGCCGCTGCTGTCCGGCCGGGACGAGGAGACGCGGGTACTCACCGTCGCCCTCGGCATCTTCCAGCAGCAGTCACCCAACACCCAGCCCGACTGGACCGGGCTGATGGCGGGGTCCGCCCTCTCCGTGCTGCCCGTGCTCGTCCTCCTGATCCTCCTCGGCCGCCGGCTCGTCGAGTCCCTGAACTTCACCGGCATGAAGTGACCCGTCCCCGCGGAGCCACCGCCTGCCCCCGCCGATCCCACCGCCCCCACTGCCCCCATTGCCCCCACTGCCCCCACTGCCCCCACCGATCCCGTACGAGCCAGGAAGGCCCCTCGCGATGAGACCCCGACACCTGCGCGCCGGCGCGGCCCTGCTGTGTCTGGCCGCCCTCACCACCCTCGTCTCCTGCGGCGGCTCGGACGAGGCGGGCGACGGGCGGACCACCGTCGACTACTGGCTGTGGGACGACCTCCAGCTCCCCGCCTACCAGGAGTGCGCGACCGCCTTCGAGAAGGCCAACCCGGACATCGCCGTCAGGATCACGCAGACCGCGTGGAACCAATACTGGCAGAACCTCACCACGCAACTGGTCTCCGGCGAGGCGCCCGACGTGTGGACCAACCAGGCCACCTACTATCCGCAGTTCGCCGCCGGCAACCAGCTCCTGGACCTCCAGCCCTACGTGGAGCGGGACGGGCTCGACGTCTCCGCCTACCAGGCGGGCCTCGCCGACACCTGGGTGAAGGACGGCAAGCGCTACGGCCTGCCCAAGGACTGGGACACCATGGCCCTCGTCTACAACACCGACATGCTGAAGAGGCAGGGCGTGGATCCCGCCGCCCTGAACGACCTGACGTGGAACCCGGCGGACGGCGGCACCCTGGAGCAGGTGATCGCCAAGGCCACGGTGGACAGCGAGGGCCGCAACGGTCTCGACCCCGCCTTCGACAAGGACCACGTGGAGGTCTACGGCTTCCTGCCCGAATGGGCCGACGGCGCCCAGGGCCAGAACGGCTGGGGCAACTTCGCCGCCGCCAACGGGTTCGAGTACCTCGACAAGAACCCCTGGGGCACGCACTACAAGTTCGACGACCCCAGACTCGCCGAGACCGTCTCGTGGTTCCGGCACCTGATCGACAAGGGCTACGCGCCCCGTCTGGACCAGCAGTCGAGCGTGGCCAGGACCGAACTGCTCATCGCCGGGAAGGGCGCCATGTCGCTCGCGGGCTCCTTCACCGTCTCCAGCTTCACCGGGCCCAGGGTCAAGCAGGACTTCGGGTTCGCGGCGATGCCGGTCGGCCCGGCCGGCCGCAAGAGCGCCCTCAACGGCCTCGCGGACTCCGTCTGGGCCGGCACCGACCACAAGGAGGAGGCGTGGAAGTGGGTCAAGTACCTCGCGTCGGCCGACTGCCAGGACCGGGTCGCCGCGCACGGTGTCGTCTTCCCCGCGCTGAAGAGCTCCACCGAGAAGGCCCTCGCCGCACACGAGGCCGACGGTGACGACGTGCGCGCCTTCACCGACGCCGTCGGGACGAAGGGCGTCACCTTCCAGCTTCCCGTCACCGAGCACGGCACCGAGATCAGCCCCCTCGTGCAGGACGCCATCCAGTCGGCGATCCTCGGCCAGGAGGACGCCGCCGATGCCCTGGAGTCGGTCAACGGCAAGGTGAACGACCTCTTCGACTAGGCGCGGGCGCGGGCCTTTCCGTACCGCAAGCCCCACCCGTACTGCACGTACCGCACGTACCGCAACGCAAGGAGACCCATGGCCCAGCTCGTAGAACTCGGCGGGCGCACCCTCGCCGTCGAGCTCGAAGGCGACGCGCCGCCCCGAGCCGTGGAAGGCGGTCTGCTGCTGCCACCCGGCCGGACGGCCGTGCTCCACGGTCTCGGGGACGCGCTCTTCTACCGTCACGGCCACAACTCGTGGAGCCCGTGCGGCTGGCGCCGGCTCTCCGAGGCTCCGCTGCGGATCGAGAGCGCCGAACGCCGGCTGACCGCCGACGACACCGTGTGGGACGATCCCGCCCGCCACCACTCGTCCGCCGTCGCCGCCCTGGAGGGGCCGGACGGGCGGGTGCTGCTGCTCGGCGCGCTCGGCCTCGACGTCCCCCGCCTGACCGCCGACCGGGACACCCTCACCGGATGGTGCGAGCGCGACGGAGCGCCCTGGTTCCTCGCCCTCGGCAGCGAGGAGGAGGTGTTCGCCGCCTACGCCCGGCACCTCGGCGACCGGCTCGGGCGCAGCGACAAGCGGGCGGGCAACGTGTGGTGCAGCTGGTACGCGTACTACGAGAGCATCACCGAGGAGCAGCTCACCAAGGACGTCACGGCGCTGCGCGGCCTGCCCTTCGACGTCGTCCAGGTCGACGACGGCTGGGAGCGGGCGGTGGGCGACTGGGAGGCCAACGACAAGTTCCCGTCCGGGATGCGGGCGCTGGCCGACCGGATCACGGACGCCGGGCTGCGGCCCGGACTGTGGATCGCCCCGTTCATCGTCCTGCCCGGCTCCCGTACCGCCCGGCAGCGGCCGGAGCTGCTGCTGCGCGACGGGCGCGGCGAGCCGGTGGTCGCCGGGCACAACTGGGGCGTCGGCTACTGGGCGCTCGACCTCACGCTGCCCGCGGCGCAGGAGCATCTGCGCGAGACGATCCACCGGGTCGTCCGGAAGTGGGGGTTCACCTACCTCAAGCTCGACTTCGTCGGCGCCGGCGCCGTGCCCGGTGTGCGTTTCGCCGACGTGGGCCGTGAGGAGGCCTACCGCACCGGCCTCTCGATCGTCCGCGAAACGGCGGGCCCGGACACCTACCTCCTCGGCAGCGGCGCCCCGCTGCTGCCCTCGCTGGGGCTGGTCGACGCCATCCGCAGCGGCCCCGACGTCGCACCGATGTGGGAGCACTACGCCACGCAGGACCCGTCCGACGCGTTGGCCCGCAACGCCGTCGTCAACACGGTGCACCGGTTGTGGCAGTCACCGCTGCTGGAGGTCGACCCGGACGTCGTGTACTTCCGCAGCCGTCTGAACCTGCTGACCGACCAGCAGCAGGGTCTGCTGCGCGACCTGGCCGACGTCTGCGGGTTCCGGGCCGTCTCCGACCCGCCGGGATGGCTGCGCCCGGAGGAACTGCGGGCGATGGAGGCGTACTTGACCGGCCGCCCGGAGGTGCGCCGGCTCGGGCGCTACCGCTTCGCGCTCGACGGCCGGGAGGTGGACTTCGGCCCGGCCGTGGCACCCGGCGACGAGCAGCGCTATCCCCTCGCCTGACCTCGTACCCGCACGCGGCCACCGCCACGAATTAGTAAACTCTTCAGCAATATTCGGCGGTGGCCACCGCAACGCCTCCAGGGAGCATCAACATGGCGACGACCGGAACGGACATGTCCCGGATGCGCGAGATGAACCAGCTGTCCATCGTGGGAGCACTGCGCGGCAACCCGCCGTCCACGGTCACCGAGCTGGCGTCCCGCTCCGGCCTGTCCCGTCCCGCGGTGGACGTGCTGGTCCAGTCCCTGGTCGCCGACGGCTGGGCGGAGGTGGAGGAGCCGGGGGCCAGCAGTGTGGTGGGGCGTCCCGCGCGCCGGTACCGGTTCAGGTCCACCGCCGGGCACGTGCTGGGCATCGACGTCGGCGTGCACAAGATCCTCGTGATCCTCAGCGATCTGGAGGGGAACCTGGTGCGCACGGTGCGCCACCCGGCCGCCCCGGAGGCGGCGCCCGCGGAGCGGCTGGCGGCGGTGGACCGGGTCGTCGACGAGGTGCTGGCAAGCGCGGGCATGGCCGCGGGCGACGTCTGGGCGGTGACCGTCGGGGTGACCGGTCCGGTCGACGGCAGCGGCCGGACCTCGCTGTCCAGCCCGCTGCCGGGCTGGAGCGAGGCCGACCCGGCCGCCCACCTCGGCGCCCGGTTCTCCTGCCCCGTGCAGGTGGAGAACGACTGCAAGCTGGCCGCCGTCGCCGAACGGTGGCGGGGCGCCGCGCAGGACGCCGACGACATCGTGTACCTCCTCGCCGGTCTGCGCACCGGCGCCGGTCTCATCCTCGACGGCACCCTGCGCCGGGGCCACGGCGGCGCCGCGGGAGAGATCGGCGCGCTCAAGGCCGTACGGTGGCTCACCGCGCCCGACCACCTGCAGACCTGCCCCGGGATGCCGGCGGCCGCCGCGGAGGGCGAGGTGGCGGCCTGGGTCTTCCAGGCCGCCCGGGACGGCGACCGGGACGCCCGGACGGCCGTCCGGCGCTACACCCGCGACCTCGCGGTGGGGGTGGCCGCCCTGGTCCTCGCCCTGGACCCCCAGGTCGTCGTCTACGGCGGCGGGTTCTCCCGGTCCGCCGACGTGGTCCTCGGTCCCCTGCACCGCGAGCTGACCAAGCACTGTCTGCGGATGCCGGAGCTGCGCGCCTCCACACTCGGCGACGAGAGCGTGGCGCTGGGGGCGGTGCGGCTGGCCCTGGACGAGGTCGACAGCCGGCTGCTGAGCGACGGTCTGGCGGCGCCGACCGCACCCCGACGGTAACGGCGGGGCCGGGCACGCGCCCCGACGCTGACGGCGGGGCCGGGACGCACCCGGCGCCGATACGCAACACCCAACAGGAACGAAGGGACAGCCCAGTGAGCACCCGTGACCAGATATCGGATCGGCACCTGCGCGTCGGCGTCGTCGGCGTCGGACAGCGCGCGGACATGGCCGCTCTGGTGAACCGTTCCGGCGCTGCCCGGATCGTGTCCTGCGCCGACCCGGACCCGCGGGGCCAGGAGGACGCCAGGCGTCTGTTCGGCGCGGACGTGGTCGTGCACGACCGGTACGAGCGGATGCTCGACGACGGGCTGGACGCCGTGTTCGTCCTCACCCCCGACCACCTGCACACCGAACCCGCGCTGTTCTTCCTGGCGGCGGGCGTGGCGGTGTTCGTGGAGAAGCCGCTGACCATCACCGTCGCCGACTGCGACGCGCTGCTCCAAGCCGCGTTCCGCTCCCGCACCCGGCTCTACGTGGGTCACAATCTGCGTCACCTTCCCGTGCTGCGGCGGATGCGCGAGCTGATCGACGACGGCGCGGTGGGCCGCGTCCGCGCGGTGTGGTGCCGCCACTTCGTCGGCCACGGCGGGGACTTCTACTTCAAGGACTGGCACGCGCAGCGGGCCAACACCACCGGTCTGCTCCTGCAGAAGGGCGCCCACGACCTCGACGTCGTCCACTGGCTGGCCGGGGGCTTCTCCCGCAACGTGGTCGCCCAGGGTGCGCTGGCCGTCTACGGCGACAACCCGCGCCGGGCCACGCAGGAGACCGTGCCGCCCGGTCAGCGCATGCCCGACTGGTTCGACCCGGAGGTCTGGCCGCCGTCCGCCCTGCGCGACCTCAACCCCGTCGTCGACGTCGAGGACATCAGCATGATGCTGGCCCGCCTGGACAACGGCGTCCTCGCCAGCTACCAGCAGTGCCACTTCACGCCCGACTACTGGCGCAACTACACCGTCATCGGAGACGAGGGGCGCCTGGAGAACTTCGGCGACGGCATCGACGGCGATTTCGCACGGGTCGACGTGTGGAACCGGCGCCGCTCCGGCTACCGTGCCGACGCCGACCTCTCCGTTCCGGTCGTGGCGTCCGACGAGGAGACGCACGGCGGCGCGGACCGGGCGCTCGTCGAGGAGTTCCTGCGCTTCGCCGCCGCCGGAGGCCCGACCGAGACCTCGCCCGTGGCCGCTCGCGAGGCGGTCGCCGCCGCGGTCGCCGCCACGACCTCGCTGCGCTCCGGCAGCACACCGGTCGACGTTCCCCCGCTCGACCCGGCGATCGTCCGCCACTTCGAGGAGCACCAGCCCCCCGGGGGGGCCGACGGCGCTCGCTCGGCGGGCACCGTTTGAGGCACGGGGCGGCAGGAGTCGAGACACCTCGGCGAGGAGATCCGCGAGCGCGTCAGTGGACCTGACGAGGGTGAGTCCCTCCGTCGGGGCGCTGCCGGCTCCATGATCTCCAGTGGCGCCGACGTCAACCGGTTCCTGGGCGCCCTGCTCCGCGGCGAACTGCTGCTGCCGGCCGAACTGCGGCAAATGATGACGGTCCGCTCCACCGGCGACGCGGACAGCCGCGCCTACGGTGGCGCCACTGCCGACGGCAGGCAGGCGACAGTCATGGTGAGCCTCGGTCCGGGGAGTTCGGACGCTCAGAGCGACGACATCGAGGCGGCCCTCCACACGGCGCTGTCCAAGAACGGTTTCGCGATATCGGGCTCGTCGCCGTGGTGAGGTCTGCGCCCTAGCCGAGACGCGCGCCGAGTTCGGTGGCCGCGGCGACGACGGCGGCGCCCAGGACAGTCAGTTTGGCCTCGGTCCGCCGCGCCGGGCCGGATACCGACAGCGCTCCGCAGGCCACGCCCTGCCGGTTGCGTACCGGGGCGGCCACCGCGCAGAGGTCCCGTTCGCTTTCCTCCGTGTTGGTGGCGTATCCGGTCTCCCTCACCTTCTCGAGTTCGGCCTCGAGCGCTCGCCGTGTCCCTACCGCGCGCTCGGTTCCGCCTCGCAGCCGCGCGCCCGGATAGCGGCGCCGCAACTCCTCCCGCGAGAGCTCGGCGAGCAGGGCCTTCCCCGCGGCGGACGCATGCGCCGGGCCTCGCTGCCCGGTACGCAGCCCGGCACGGATCACCTGCTGGCTCTCCACACCTTCGACGAAGACGGTCTCCGTGCCTTCCAGGACGAGCAGATGCGCGGTCTCGGAGGTGTCTTCGACGAGCTTCTCCAGCAGGAGGCGCGCTTCGTCGCGGAGGGAGACCGCCCCCATCACGGCGATGCCGAGTCTGGCCAGGGCGGGCCCGGCGCCGTAGCCCTTGGTCTGGGCGTCCTGGCGGAGCAGGTCGCGGGCCTGCAGGGTGGTCAGCATCCGATGAGCGGTCGACCTGGCCACCCCCAGCTCGGCGGACACGTCGGTGACGCGCAACGACGGACGGTCCACCAGCATCAGCAGGATCCGCGCCGCGTTGTCGATCGATTCCACCGGATAGGCGGCCGACACTGCCACGACCCCTCCATCTCGCCGTCGTCACCCGGCGGCCGTTCTGGTGATTGAAGTGCATTTCGCCAGCCAGAATAGTCGCACTCCCCTCGGCGTCCCAGCGCGTCCCACGAAACAACCCGCGGCTTGTCGGCTCGACCGACCCGCCTTCACTTTCTGTTCTGCTCAACAGAGTGCCATCCACTCAACGGAACACGCAGCCATTGACGCGACACCGGAGCCGGGCTACGTTGCAGAACATGATCTGCTCTGCGGAACACCCTCCAGGAGGACCGGCGTGACGACTTCGACTCCGTCCGTCGCGGAACTCGGCCATGTGGGCCTGCGCTGTCACAATGTGAGCCGGCAGCTGGCGTTCTACAGCGACGTACTCGGGCTGACGGTCACCGACCACGACGAACGGCTCGGCATCTGGTTCCTGTCCGCCCGGCCGGACACCGAGCATCACGAACTGCTCCTGGCCGGGGGCCGGGACGCGCCACTCGGCAGCAGGCTCATCCAGCAGGTGTCGTTCCGGTGCGCACGCTTCGAGGACGTCCTGGGCTTCCATCGGCGTTTCCGGGACCACGACGTCCGGCTCGACATGATCGTCTCCCACGGCAATGCCGTCGGCGTCTACTTCTACGATCCGGAGGGCAACCGGTGTGAGGTCTACTGGCGGACCGGGCTCGTGGCACGACAGCCCTTCGTCGAACACATCGACATCGAGACCGATCCCGAGAAGCTGCTGGACGCCGTCCGGGCTTCGGTCGAGCGCCACGGTGCGACGGGCTTCACCGAGGAGAGCTACCGGGCCTGGACGCGCGAACAAGCGGTGGCGGACGATGCCGACGCAGCCGAGGAGGCAGAGCGGTGAAGTTCGTTCGCTACGCGGACGGGCCGTCCTCGCGCGTCGGCGTGGTGGACGGCGACGTGGTCAGGGTTGTCGACGGTCCGGCAGACCTGCTGCCTCTCATCGAGGCGGGCGAGGCCGAACTGCTCGCTGCCGGACGGACCGCGCTGCGGTGCGGTGCGACCGTGCCGCTGCCGGACCTGGTTCCCCTGTCGCCGATCGCGACGCCGCCGACCGTGCGTGACTTCTACGCCTTCGAGCAGCACGTCCGGGCAGGGCGCGCCTGGCGGGGCCTCGAGATGGACCCGGACTGGTACGAGCTGCCGGTCTTCTACTTCTCCAGCCCCTACGCCGTGACGGGCTGCGGGCCGGTGCCGATGACTCCGGGTGCGGAGCGTTTCGACTTCGAGCTGGAGGTCGCCGCGGTGGTGGGCCACGGTGGCCGCGACCTGACCGCCCGGGAGGCCGAGAACACCATCGCCGGCTACTGCGTACTCAACGACTGGAGCGGCCGGGACGTTCAGCAGCGCGAGATGAAGCTGTCGATGGGTCCGGTGAAGGGCAAGGACACCGCGACGAGCCTCGGACCGTACTTCGTGACCCCGGACGAGATCGCCGACTTCCGCGAGGGCCACGGGTACCGTCTTGAGATGACCTGTACGGTCAACGGCGTCCCCTACTCCCGTGCCCTGTGGTCGGACATCCACTGGTCGTTCGGCGAGATGATCGCCTACGCCTCCCGCGGCGCCGAAGTGCGGCCCGGCGACGTGATCGGCTCCGGCACCTGCGGCACCGGCTGCGTCCTGGAGCTCTCCCGCACCCACGACTCGGCGGCCTACCCGTGGCTGCGGCCGGGCGACGAGGTCGTCGCGGCGATCGAGGGTCTCGGCGAGTTGCGCAACACCGTCGCCGAGGCGGCGCCGGTCGTTGCGCTGCGAACCCGGGGCGCGGCAGCGCGGGACGACGGAACACGACCGCGTTTCACCGACGGAGCTCCGCGCTGATGAACGCTCCCGTGCCGGAGGTGGATCCGGCCAAGCACCGGGCCGCGTTGCTGCGGGCCATGCCGATGTCACGAATGCTCGACTACGGCATGGACCACGGGGACGCCGTCCGCCTGGCCGACGCGGCCGTCTCGGAACCCTGGCACGAGGTCGCGACTCGTCTGGCTGAGGCGCAGTTGGACCGTGCGGCGGCGGCCGCCGACCGCGGTGACGTCGAAACCGCGGTCGCGTGCTATCGACGGGCAACGGCCTCCCTGATCTTCGCGCAGATGGCCTTCAACACCGACCACCCGGCCAAACGCGCGCTCTACGTCCGGCTCACCCGGGCCTACCAGGCCGCGGCCGACCTCGACACCGAGTTGCACGTGAAACGGCTGTCGATCCCGTTCCGGCAGAGCCACTGCACCGCCTGGTTCGTGAGTCGGTCCGGCGCCCGCCCCGGCCCCGCAGTGGTCGTCGTCGGCGGACAGAGCGGTTGGGGCCCGGCCTTCCACCGGCAGGCCGAAGCCCTGGCCCGGCGTGGACTGTCCGCCGTCCTGCTCGAGACACCGGGCCAGGGGGCCACACGCATGGCCGGCGGACTCCACCTCGACGCAGACGTCGACCGGGCCTTCGGCGCGGCCCTCGACGCCGTGCGTGCCCGTACCGGCTACGACGGCCGGTTCGGGGTGTGGGGAAACAGCTTCGGTGGACTGCTCGCCGCCCGTGCCGCCGTGCACGACAGCCGTTTCGTCGCATGCTGCGTCAACGGGGCCAACGCTGAGCCGGAGCCACTGCCCTTCCGGACCGCACGCGAACAGTCGCGTGCGCTGCTGGGTGTCGACTCCGACGACGAGACCGAGGCTGTCTTCCGCACGCTGTGGCTCGATCCGGCGGTCGACCGCACGAATGCCGCGATGCTCGTGCTGCACGGCGGCAACGACCCCCTGGTCGGCCTCGACCAGCAGAAGGTGTTCCTCGGCCTGTCGGCACACCACACGCTGCGGGTTTGGGACGACGGCGACCACACCCTGTACAACCACTCGGCCGAGCGCACGGAGTTCGTATGTGACTGGTTCCGTGCCCGGCTCCGCCGCGGCTGACCCAGAAGATCCAGCAACCTTGCGAACAGCTCACGGAATCATTGAGGAGATCATGAAAGCGATCGCACTGCGACACTACGGCGACGCGGACGCCCTGGAACTCACCGAGCTGCCCACTCCGGCGGTCGCCCCCGGGGAATTCCTGGTCCGGGTCAAGGCAGCCGGGGTGAACCCGGCCGACGAGAAGATCGCCGTCGGCAATCTCGACGGCATCATGGTGACCCACTTCCCCCTCGTCCCGGGTTTCGAGATGGCCGGCGTCGTCGAGGCGCGCGGTTTCGGCGCCACCGAGTTCGACGTCGGCGACGAGGTGATCGGCTTCGTCCTCAAGGACTGGGCGCAGAACGGCACCTACGCCGAACTGGTCTCGGCCCCGGTCCGCACACTGGCCCGCAAGCCGGAGTCCTGGGACTGGCTGCATTCGGCGTGTCTGCCGCTGAACGGTCTGACCGCCTACCAGGCCGTCAAACGCATCGGCATCGGCGCGGGCGACACCGTCCTGATCCACGGGGCCTCGGGTGGGGTCGGCACGCTGGGCGTACAGATCGCGGTCCACCGGGGCGCCCGCGTCATCGGCACCGCCGGCGAGCGCAACCACGACCACCTGCGCGATCTCGGCGCCACGCCGATCACCTATGGGGAAGGCCTGGCCGACCGGGTGCGCGAGCTCGTGCCCGAGGGTGTCGACGCGGCGCTCGACTTCTTCGGCGGGGACGCGGTGGCGGTCTCGCGAAAGGTCCTCAAGGACCCCGCGCGGGTCGCCTCGGTGGCCGACGCCACCGCCCCCGAACAAGGCGGCCAACTGGTGTGGGCACGCGCGGACGCGGACGAGCTGACGGAGGTGGCCGCGCTCGCCGAGTCCGGGAAGTTGTCCGTCCCGGTGAGCCGCGCCTTCCCGCTGGAGCAGGCCGCCGACGCCTGGCACATGCTCCACGCGGGCGGCCGTGCCCGCGGCCGGATCGTACTGGACATCGACGCCACCTGAGGTGAATTTCCGGCGTGCACGCGCTCCGGTGCAAGCGAAGGGTTGGGACACATGAAGCTTGCCGATGAATTCCGCACATCCACGACCGCGCCGGATGCCCTGGACGCGGATGTCCTCGTCATCGGGTACGGCCCGGTCGGTCAGACCCTGGCCGCTCTGCTGGGGGCGTCGGGGCACCGGGTACTGGTGTGCGAGCGGCGAGTCGGGCGCTACGAGACGCCACGAGCCGGACACTTCGACCACGAGATCATGCGCGTCTTCCAGTCCTTGGGCATCGCCGACGACGTCCGGCGCATCGCCGAACCGGCGCGTGTGTACGAATTCCTCGATCCCGACGGAAGCGTGATCTCTCGTCTGCCGAGGGAGGGTGCCGCCCCCTCCGGCTGGGACGCGTCCTACCACTTCTACCAGCCGGAACTCGAGGATGCCCTGGACGCCGCGGTCCGCGGAGCAGCCACTGTGGACGTCCGTTTCGGTGCCGAACTGGTCGATCTGCGCCAAGCGGCCGACCATGTGGCGGTGACGTTGGCGGACGGCGAAGTCGTCACCGCTCGCTATGTGGTGGGGGCGGACGGCGCCAACAGCAGGGTGCGCACGCTCTGCGGCGTTCCGACGAGGGATCTCGGTTTCCGGGGCGACTGGCTGGTCGTCGACGTACGGCCTCGGCCCGGCGCCCCGGTCCCGGATATCCCGGACACCGGCCAGGTACTCGACCCGGCGAGGCCGAACCACATGGGCCGGGTGGCTCAGCGGTACTTCCGCTGGGAGTTCATGCTCGTCGAGGGCGACGATGCCACCGAGATGGTGAAGCCGGAACGCGTCTGGGAGTTGCTCAGGCCCTGGATCGGCCCGCGGGAGGGGGAGCTGATCCGCCAGGCCGTCTACCGGTTCCGGTCCGTGGTGGCCGACACGTTCCGCCACCGGTCGGTTCTGCTCGCCGGTGACGCCGCTCACGTCATGCCGCCCTTCCTCGGACAGGGCATGAGCTCCGGCATCCGGGACGCCGCAACCCTCGGCTGGACGCTCGACCTGGTGCTGGCCGGCGCCGCGGACCCGAAGCTGCTGGACTTGTACACGCTCTCCAGGAGGCCGCAGGTCGTCGACTACATCGAGGAGTCGGTGCGGATCGGGACCGTCGTCTGCGAGACCGATCCGGTTCTCGCGGCGCGACGTCGGGAGGAGATGCGGTCGGCGACCGAGCTTCCGGCACCGTTCCAGCCGCCGGTCGGCGCGGGTTTCCGAGACGGCCAACCGCTGGCCGGTCACTTGGCCGTACAGCCCCTGCTGCGTACGGACGGCGCGAGGACCGAACGGTCCGACGACGTGCTTGGCCGCGGGTTCACCCTGTTCAGCGTGGTCGAGCCGGACGCGGCGACGACCGCGGCGGTGGCGGATCTCGAGCGGGCGATCGGGCTGCGGCTCGTCGTCGTCGGTGCCGCGGGGGTCGAGGAAGCGGGCGAAGCGCTGAGTGGCTGGCTCAAGGAGTCCGGTGTCGTGGCCGTGCTGGTTCGCCCGGACTTCTATGTCTTCGGCGCTGCTGCCGACCTCTCCGAGATGGTGGACCTGCTCGCCTCACTTCGCGCGAGCGTGTCGCTGGTGTAGCGGCGTGACAGACAGGAGGAATCTCATGCCGAAGACGAACAACGGTGTCCACTACGAGGTGCGGGGAAACGGGCCGGACTCGATCGTCCTGCTGCCCGGCCTCGGGTGCTCACTCCAGTGCTGGTCCGAGACGGCACCCCTGCTCGACGGCTACCGCCTCGTTCTCATGGACCTGCCGGCGCACGCGGGTTCCCTCCATGCGCCCGCAGACGGATCGAGCCTCACTCGGATCGCCGAAACGGTGATCGACGCCTGTGACGAACTCGGCCTCGAACGCTTCGCTCTCGTCGGTCTCTCCTTCGGGGGCGCACTCGGCGTGCGGATCGCTCTCGACCGGCCCGGCCAGGTGTTCGCCGTCATGGCGCTCATGCCGTGGAACGCGGGCGGTACCGAGGCGGGCGATCCAGTCATCGAACTGTTCCACGATTCCTTCCGTGACGTCGAAGCCGTCACGGAGGCCGTCGGGGCCATGTCGCTCGACCCGAGCAGGACGACCGACGTCGTGCGCACGATGACCGGTGCTGTCACGGAGCAGTTCTGGCACAGCTGGCTCGGTGCGGGTGGCGGTGCCTACACGAGCATGTTCGAGGAGCTGTCCGGGATGGCCGTGCCTGCGTGCTACGTCATCGGCGGCAGGGACACCATCGCCCCACGGGACAAGTTGATCGCCGACGTCCGTGCGATGCCCGGCGGCCGGCTGGTCTTCCTGTCGGACGCGGGCCATCTCGCGCCGTACGAATCTCCGGAACTCGTCGCCCGCGAGATCCGCGAGTTCATCGACCGCCACGTGAACACACCGCCGTCAGGCGGGCGTTCCGCACCCTAGCTGTATTGATCACGAGCGTTGTTAACGCTGGCGGGGCTTGATCATGGCGAAGACCTCCGGTGTGGTGGAGCTGTCTAGGACTGCACCGCACGGAGGTCTTCGTGTCCCACCGTAATGCCCGGCTGACCGTTCACGGCAGGCGGCTGCTCATCGAGCGTGTCCGCAGCGGCCGTCCCGTGGCACATGTCGCAGCCGAGATGGGCATCTCGCGCGTCACGGCCCACAAGTGGGTCCGCCGCTGGAGGTCCGAGGGTGAGCAAGGGCTGCACGACCGCTCCAGCCGGCCCCTGACGACACCGCACCGTACCCCGGCGGCGACCGAGGCCGACGAACTGATGCAGTCGGACGCGAGTACACCAAGCGCCGTCCGGTTGCTCGGCTTCTCCTCGCTGACACGTTCGGTGGTGAGAGGCTCTGCCCGAGGAGCCGCCGTTTGGCGCGGTACCTGAGCCGACCCGGGCCCGGTCAGCGTCTGCGACCGGCGTGCAGTTCCAGTTGCTCGGCTTCGAAGCGCGCCCGGAAGGCGCGATCGTGCGAGACCGCGACCACCGCCCCCGGGTAGGCCGCGAGCGCCGCCTGGAGGTCCTCGACCAGGTCGAGTGCGATGTGGTTGGTCGGCTCGTCGAGGACGAGGAGGTCTGCGGGCCGGGTCACCAGGGTCGCGATCTGCAGCCGCCGCCGCTGCCCGACGGACAGGGCGGCGACCGGAACGTGCAGATCCTGCTCGCGGAACAGGCCCAGGGACAGGAGCTGTTCGGCGTACTCGTCCGGCAGCCCGGGCCGCCCGGCGGCGAACGCGGCCAGCAGCGGCAGCCGCGTGGCGTGCGCGGGTAGTTCCTGGGCGAGGTAGCCGATCCGGGCGGGGCGCCGCGCCATGCCCGCGTCCGGCCGCAGGTCGCCCGCCAGAACGCGAAGCAGCGTCGTCTTTCCCGCGCCGTTCTCGCCCGTGACAAGGAGGCGTCCTGCGGGCTCGATCGCCAGGAGCCCTTCCAGGCGCAGCCGTTGCCCGACCCGTACGTCGGTGAGTTCGGCGAGTGTGCCCGGCGCCGGGCCGCCGGCCGCCGACGGCGGTGCCGTCGTGAACCGGAGCGGTATCGGCGGCTTCGCCACCGGGTCGCGCCGCAGCCGGTCCAGGCGCTCCCGCACCGAGCGCACCTGCCCGCCGAGCTTCGCCTCGCTGGAGCGGCGGTGCTTGCCGAAGCCCTGCTTCGGGTCGCGGCCGGTGGTGTTCAGCCGCCGGGCGGCGGCCTCCAGCAACTCCTCCGCGGCGGCCACCTCCTCGGTCCAGTCCGCGTACCGCTGCTCCGCTCCGCGCCGGGCGGCGGCCCTCGCGGCGCGGTAGCCGGCCCACCCGTCGCCGTACCGGTGCACGGTGCGCTCGTCCCGGTCGACCTCGAGGATCGTGGTCGCGATGCGCTCCAGGAAGCCGCGGTCGTGCGTGACGGCGACGACGGTGCCGCGGTGTGCGCGCAGGTGTTCCTCCAGCCAGCGCACGGCCGCCGCGTCGAGGTGGTTCGTCGGCTCGTCCAGGAGCAGCAGTTCGGGGGCGGCCGCGAGGGTGCAGGCGAGGGCGAGGCGCGACTGCTCGCCGCCGGACAGGGAGCCGAGCGGACGCTCCCGGGCGATCCGGGCCAGCCCGAGCCCGTGCGTGGCGGCATCCACCCGGGCGTCCGCCTCGTATCCGCCGCGTTCCTCGAAAGCGGTCAACAGCTCGCCGTAGGCGGCGAGTTCCTCTTCGGACGCGTCGGCGAGGGACTGCTCTGCCGCACGGAGCCCTCGCTCCATGTCGCGCAGTTCGCTCAGCGCGAGGTCGACGGCGTCCTGTACGGTGCGGTCCGCCTCCAGGCCGAGGGTCTGGGCGAGGTGACCCGTCCCGCCGGGGAAGCGGACGGTGACCTCCCCGGCGTCCGGTGTCTCGACCGTGGCGAGCAGCCGCAGCAGGGTGGACTTGCCGGAGCCGTTCTCACCGATGACGGCGGCCTTCTCGCCCGGCCGGACGGTGAAGGAGACCTGGTCGAGGACGGTCCGGGTGCCGTACGACTTGGTGACGGACCTGACGGACAGCTGTGCCACAGCGGTGGCGGTGCTGGTGGTGGGCAGGACGGTACGGGCGCGATCGCGCATGGAGCTTTCCCTGGGCATGCGAAGGGTCTACGGGCAGCAGAAGCGGCGGCAGGGGCCGTGCCCGGACTCAGACGAAGAAGAGGAAAGCCATGCCCCCACCATAACAAGACGAAGCGTCTCGCTTCAATTCCGCGGAGCACGAAGTTTGCGATCTTCCCGGAGGCGACGGCCGACGCCGGTCGTCAGGTGCCGGCGAGACGCCAGAGTGAAGTGACTTCCGCGGTGCGAGCGGCGTGGAGGGGGTCAGCGGTGTCCCTCGCCCGTGCATGCCGCGGCCGGGTGTCAGTCCTGTCCACCACGCGCAGGCCCGCCGCCTTGATGGCGGCCAGGAGTTCACCGCGCGTCCTGAGACCGAGGTGCTCGGCCAAGTCGGACAGGATGAGCCAGCCTTCACCCCCCGGCTCGAGGTGCGCGGCGAGTCCGTCCAGGAAGTCGCGGAGCATGCTGCCGCCGGGGTCGTAGACGCCTTGCTCCACGGTGGAGGTGGGCCGGGCCGCAATCCAGGGTGGGTTGCAGACGACGAGGTCCGCGCGCCCTTCGGGAAACAGACCGGGGGACGCGATGTCGATGCGCTCGGTGAAGTGCAGTCGGCGGACGTTCTCGCGTGCGCAGGCCAGGGCACGTGGGCTGATGTCGGTGGCCACGACGTGGTCGATCCCCCGGCGGGCCAGGACGGCGGCGAGGACTCCCGTCCCTGTCCCGAGGTCGAATGCGGTACAGCGACCAGCGCGGCGGGCCGCCGGTGCGGGGAGCGGTGCGTGAGCGACGAGGTCGACGTATTCGCCCCTGACCGGGGAGAACACTCCGTAGTGCGGGTGAATGCGGGCGTCGAGGGCCGGTACCCGCACGCCCTTTGTGCGCCACTGGTGCGCTCCGATCACGCCCAGTAGTTCCGTGAGCGAGACGGCCGTCGGCCCGGACGGCGGACCGTACGCCTCGGTGCATGCCTGGCGGGCATCGGGAGCCCTGCGCAGGTTCAGGCGGTAGTCGTCCGCCAGCAGGACGAGGAGCCTGCCGAGCACGCGGGCACGGTGGCTGCGGGCCCTGCGATGCAGGCGGAAGGAGTCTGCCGGGCTGTCGCCCGGCCGGCCAGGTTTCCGGTCGATGCGGCGGCCCATCGCTTGCAGTAGCTGACGTGCGTTGTGGAAGTCGCCCTGCCACAGCAAGGCGGTGCCTTCGCAGGCCAGACGGTGAGCAGCGTCGGCTTTCATACGGTCGTCCGCGCCGACGACCCGGCTGGGCGGCGGTGTTGAACTCTCGGAATGCCAGCGGGCGGAACGGGGGGTGTTCGTCTCGGTCCAGTGGATCGTGGACACCACGTACTCCTCGTGATCGAACGTGCGGGGGCACGAAGAGCACTTCGACGAGGAGCGGGGGAAACGGCCCGTGCCGCGGCACGGGCGCGTGTCTCAGGGCAGGAAGGGCTGCCGTTCCCGCGTCGAAGCGCGAGAGGAGGAGTCGCCGAGAACCATGCCTAGCGTCACGACCAGCCCTTTCGGAGAGAGGAGGCAAAAGGCTCGCACAGCGTTCTCTCCGCAGGCAAATCAGAACTGATCATGGATGCTGCGGGCGTGCACTTTGAGGAACACAGCTGTCACGGATGCCGGGCGGCGGCTGACTGCATCGGGCCATTTCATGCGGGCACCCTGCGAGCCGCTTGACCTCGCCGCCGTCCGGCACCTTCCACGCGGCCAGGACGGACAGCGCCGCTTCGACCGGACTTGGGTCCCACATGCGGTCGGCGGGCAGCCCCGTCTGCCGGGATCGGAGGCGATGGGTCTGCGCTTTTGTGGAACCCAGTTCGAAACGGCGAGCAGAATCAATCAGGACTGCACTCTTTCCATCAGTCCTCAGCGCCTCTACTGTGAGCGCGCGCTGACGGTGCGTGCCCCCGCACGCACCCGCTGCCGACGAGCCGCGGAGGAACATGACAATGCGTCACCTTCCCATGCGCGTACCGCGCGTCATCGGGCGCAGAGCCCTGGGCGCCATCACCGCCGCACTGCTCACCACCGGAGGCCTGGCGGTGAGCGCGCAGGCCGCCCCGACCGCCGCGCCGGACCCCGCTCCGGCGTCGTCCGGCCACGATCAACTGGCCCTCACCCCGCCGATGGGCTTCAACAACTGGAACTCCACGCACTGCAGGGACGAGTTCAACGAGTCGATGGTCAAGGGCATCGCCGACCTCTTCGTCGAACGCGGCCTCAAGGACGCCGGCTACGAGTACGTCAACCTCGACGACTGCTGGGCGCTGCCGGAGCGTGACGCCGACGGCCAGTTGGTGCCGGACCCCAAGCGCTTCCCGAACGGCATCAAGGCCGTCGCCGACTACGTCCACTCCAAGGGCCTGAAGTTCGGCATCTACACCAGCGCCGGCACGAAGACGTGCAGCAGCATCGGCTTCCCCGGCGCGCTGGGTCACGAGTACAGCGACGCCCGGCAGTTCGCCGGCTGGGGTGTCGACTACCTCAAGTACGACAACTGCAACAACCAGGGCATCGACGCGAAACAGCGTTACACCACCATGCGCGACGCGCTCGCGGCGACCGGCCGGCCGATCGTGTACAGCATCTGTGAGTGGGGCGAGAACAAGCCCTGGGAGTGGGCGGGCGACCTGGGCCAGCTCTGGCGCACCACCGGGGACATCAACGACTCCTGGGGCTCGATGTCGTCGATCATGAAGAGCAACCTCGAGCTCGCCGAGTACGCGCGTCCCGGCGGGTGGAACGACCCCGACATGCTGGAGGTCGGCAACGGCGGCATGACGGACACCGAGTACCGTACGCACTTCTCCATGTGGTCGATCATGGCTGCCCCGCTGCTGATCGGCACCGACCTGCGCACGGCACCCCGGTCGGCGTTCGAGATCCTCACCAACGACGAGGTCATCGCCGTCGACCAGGACCCCCTGGGCAAGCAGGGCGAGGTCGTCTCCTCGGAGGCCGGCCGGTGGGTCGTGTCGAAGGAGCTGGCCGACGGCAGCCGGGCGGTCGCGCTGTTCAACGAGGGCTCGCGGGCCCAGCGGATCGAGACCACCGCGAAGGCCGTCGGCCTGCCGAAGTCGCGCGGCTACACCATGCGGGACCTCTGGAAGCACAGTGACACCAACACGACGGGCAGGATCGCCGCGACGGTGCCCGCGCACGGCACCGTGCTGGTGCGGGTGCACGCCGACAGGAAGTGGGCCCAGTACCCGCCCGCCGTGGACGTGCACGCGGGCGGCGACAGAGTGACCGAGGCCGGGCGGACCGTGCGGCTCACCTCCGAGGCCACCGACCTGGGCGGCACCGCGGCCCACTCGGTGAGCGTCGCCCTGACGGGCCCCGACGGCTGGCGCGTCACCCCCAGGTCCGCCACGTCGGCCCGGGCCCTGAAGCCGGGCGCGACCCTGGCGACGCACTGGGACGTCGCCGTCCCCGCGGACACGTCCACGGGCGACCGGACCCTGACGCTCACTGCCAGGCACCGCACGCGCTCCGGTTCCTGGCTCACCTCCACGGCACCCTTCACCGTGCGCGTCGGCGTCCCCCTGCCCGCGGGTGAGTCCGCTCTGTCGGACGCCGATCCGCTGAGCGCCACCAACGGCTGGGGCCCCGTCGAACGGGACCAGAGCGTGGGCGGGCGCGAGGCCGGCGACGGCAATCCGATCACCATCGGCGGCACGGCCTTCGCCAAGGGACTCGGCGTCCACGCCTCCAGCAGCGTCGAATACTACCTCGGCGGCGCCTGTAGCAAGGTGAGCGCGCAGGTCGGCGTCGACGACGAGTCGGGCGACAAGGGCACCGTGGCCTTCGAGGTCTGGGCCGACGAGGCCCGGGCCGCGTCGACGGGCACACTGACCAACGCCGACCCCGCCCGCGCGGTCTCCGCGGACGTCTCCGGCGCGGACGTCGTCCGGCTGGTGGTCACGGACGCCGGAGACGGCAGCGGATACGACCACGCGGACTGGGCGGACCTGCGGGTCACCTGCACCTGAGCCAGGTGGGGCGCCGGTCCGGTCGCCGTCGCGCCGGGCAGGACGTCGCACGGTCGGACCGTTCTGGTTGGTGCCACTCAGCGGTCTTCCGTGTCAGGTGGGAGAGGGCTCCGGGCGAACGGTGCCCGAGCAGTGATAATCGGCGTCGTGAGTGGTCAGGAGCCCGAGGAGGCGACGCCGAGCCTCTCTGCCCGGAGCACGGCGCGATGGCGGACCTTCGTGCGGACCGAGACGAGCAGCGCGGTGTTCCTGCTGGCCGCGGTCGCTGCCGCCCTGGTCTGGGCCAACGTGGGTCCGCACTCCTACGAGGCGGTGTGGCAGGCCAGGTTCACCGTGGGGTTCGACACGCGCCACCTTTCGCTCACCGTGCATGAGTGGATCAACTCGGGGCTGATGAGCCTCTTCTTCTTCGTGGTGGGCCTGGAGGCGCGGCGGGACTTCGACATGGGAGAGCTGCGCGACCGCCGCTGGCTGCTGCTCAGCGCGATCGCCGGTCTGGGCAGCATGATCGTCCCGGCCGTGATCTTCGTCCTCGTCAACGCGGGGCGGGACTCGGTGCACGGCTGGGGCACCGCCATGTCCACCGACACCGCGTTCGCACTGGGCGTCCTGGCGGTGTTCGGGTCTCGGCTGCCCGCGTCGTTGCGCGCGTTCCTGCTGTCGGTCTCCGTCGTCGACGATCTGGTCGCGCTGCTGGTGATCGCCGTCTTCTACAGCGACGAGATCCGTCTGCCCGCCTTGGTGGTCGCCGTGTGCACGCTGCTGGCGATCGCCCTGCTGCGGCTGTCCGGCGTCCGCCGAGCCCTGTACTGCGCGGTGCTGTCGGTGGTGGTGTGGGTGGCGCTGCACGAGGCCGGGGTCGACCCGGTCGTCGCGGGTCTGGCCGTGGGTGCGCTGGTGGCGGCCTACCCCGCGCCCCGCGGGGATCTGGAGCAGGCGAGCCGGTTGTTCCGGCTCTTTCGCGAGCAGCCGACGCCCGAGCTGCACCGCAGCGCCGTCCAGGGGCTGGATGCGGCGATCTCGCCGAACGAGCGGCTGGAGCAGCGGTTCCTGCCGTGGGTGAGTTTCGGCATCGTCCCGCTGTTCGCCCTGGCCAACGCCGGTATCGAACTCTCCGGCCCGGCCCTCGCCGACGCCTTCACCTCGCCCGTCACGCTGGGCATCGTCTTCGGTTGCGTGGTGGGCAAGGTGATCGGCACGGTCGGGTCGATGGCGGCCGCGCGCCTGCTCTCGGGTGGGCGGCTGCGGCCGAACGTGGGCTGGGGATCGGTGACCGTCGGCGGTGCGATCGCCGGGTCGGCGTTCACCGTGTCGTTGCTCATCGCGTCGCTGGCGTTCGACGGCGAGGAACTCGAAGAGGCGCGGATCGGCATCCTGGTCACGCTGATCGGCGCGTTCCTGACCAGTTGGGCGGTGACCGCGGTGATCGGTCTGCTGCCGGAGAGACGCAGGGCGCGGGCGCTGCTGGGCGATGTCGACCCCCTGACGGACCTGGCCGTGCCCGTCGACAGGCGACACGACCGCATCCGCGGGCCCGAGAGCGCGGTGGTGACGGTGGTGGAGTACGGGGACTTCGAGTGTCCGTACTGCGGACAGGCCGAACCCGTGGTGCGGGACCTCCTCGGCCAGGAGAGCGATGTCCGCTATGTGTGGCGGCACTTGCCGCTGAGGGACGTTCATCCCAGGGCCCAACTGGCCGCGGAGGCGTCCGAGGCCGCTGCCCGGCAGGGCCGCTTCTGGGAGATGCACGACCTGCTGCTCGAACGGCAGAACGCCCTCGCCGCGCCGGACCTGCTGCGCTACGCCGGTGAGCTGGGCCTGAACGTCGAGCGGTTCCGGCAGGACCTCAGGGACCATCTCGGTGCCCGGCGGGTGGCGGAGGACGTCGACTCGGCGGATCTGAGCAGGGTGTCCGGGACGCCCACGTTCTTCATCAACGGGCGCCGTCATCACGGCGCCTATGACATCGCCGCGCTCACGCGGGCGGTGGAGCTGGCCCGGCAGCGTGCGCTGACCGGGTGACCCGCTCCCCCGACCGGTGCGGGCCGGGTGGGTCGGCCCGGGACGCCGGAAGCCGGAAGCCGGACGCCGGCCGCAGGAGCAGAGGCCGGCGTCGGCGGACGTCGTGGTGACTAGAGCGGACGTCGTGGTGACTAGAAAGGAGGGTTGAAGCAGGAGATGTACGTGCCGCCCGCGGTGTACAGCGGCCACCGCATCTTTTCACGGGTCGCCGGCCCGTAGTCGCCGTCGGCGCTGACGCCGAGCCGGTTGGCCTGCAGCCACCGGACGGCATCTTCCGTGCCGGTGCCGTAGGACCCGTCCGCCCCTCCGGTGTCGGTGATCCGCCTGGCGGCGTAGGTGCCGTCGTAGCACGAAACGATGGCTCTCTGCAGCGCCGTTACGGCGTTGTCACTGCCCGTCTGATACTCCATGTAGCAGTTCAGGCCGTTACCGGTACGGGCGGGGATCTTGTAGTGGTTGCCGGGGACGCCGCCACTTCCCAGCCCGTCGGTGCGCTTCACCGTCGTGTTGCACGGACCGTAGGCGGCATGGGCGGGCGCGGTCATCATCGGGCTGGCCGTCAGGCCGGCGGCGAAGATGAGAGCCAAAGCCCCCAGCACTCCGGTCCGCGTGCGCAGCGTCGTCGGTACTCGTTGCACGATGCAGTCCTCCCGTTCGGTGATGGCGTCTCAGTGACGGCCTCCTCCATGGACCTTAGGTTCAGCGTGAGCCTCGGACTTTGTCGTCCGTGCAGGAGAATGTGCCAGTGGCGCACAGCCGCTCGCCGACGCCGTAACAGGCCGTTGCGCAGCGAGATCGAGTCCTGACAAGCTGACGGCGGGAGCTGTCCGTGTCGGGGAGGGCGCTTGTGAGGGAACGGGCCGAGGGACGGTCGGGCCGGCTGTACGAGCGGCGCAGACGAAGGTCTGGCTCATGAGCCCGGTTCTGGACACGGCGTTCATACCGCCGCGCGACCGGGAGGAAGTGGTCCGCAACGCGGTGTGGGACTCCGTGGTGGCGGTCGACATCGATCACCGTCCTGCCGCTGAGGACCTGTCCGTTCGTATCGGGCTCGGCACCGTCGGACCTCTCACGATCTGTTCGGCACGGGCGACCGCGGTCACGATCCGCCGTACGGAACGCCTGGCCCGGGAGGACGAGGAGCCGGCCGTCTTCCTCGGTCTGCAGGTGACGGGCACCAGCCTCGTGGCGCAGAACGGACGCGAGTGTGTACTGGGGCCGGGGGAATTCGCCGTCTATGAATCGATCGCCCCCTACACGCTCCTCTTCGACGAGGGAGTCGACCACCACTTCCTGCGCTTCCCCCGCGCGGCACTCGCACTCCCCGACCGGCTCCTGCGAGACACCGGCTCAGTCACCCTGGGACCCGGCAACCCCACTGCGCGTCTCGCCTTCAGCTACTTCTCCCGACTGGCCGCCGACGACGCATTGCACCAGGGTGTGCACGCGGACGCCGTCGTGGAGCCCAGCGTCGAACTCCTTCGCGCCGTCCTGACGACCCAGCACGGCAACTCGGACCTTGCCAGAGGCCCGTTGGAGTCGACGCTGGGCCTGCGGATCACTCAGTACATCCGGGCGCACCTGGCCGACCCCGATCTGTCGGCGGCACGGATCGCTGCCGCACACGACATCTCCGTACGTCATCTCTACGCAGTGCTGTCCGGGTTGGGCATCAGCCTCGGAGACTGGATCCGTACACACCGCTTGGCGGAGTGCAGGCGAGAGTTGTCCGGGCCGAGCGGCCGGCTGCGGACCATCGCAGCGATAGGACGAAGGTGGGGCTTCGTGAACGCGACCCACTTCAGCAAGGTGTTCAAACAGGCGTACGGGCTCTCGCCTCGGGCCTGGCGCGACCAGAGCCACTCCCACCCCTCCGGGTGAAGGACGCCCCGGCGACGCGCACCGGCCCAACACTTTGGACAACTCCCTGCGGCGGTACCACCTCGGGTAGTGAGGTAAAGGCGCTTCTTCGGGTCCTGGACGGACAGCGACGGCATGTTCTCGGCATCCTCGACGGGCTCGACGCGACGGATCTTCGACGGCCCTTGCTGCCTTCCGGATGGCACTGCCTGGGACTGGTCCAGCACTTGGCGCTCGATGTGGAGCGGTTCTGGTTCCGAGTCGTCGTCGCGGGGAACGAGGAGGTCATCCACGGTCTGACGAGCGGCGACGAAGCGTGGCGGGTGGCTTCGGAGATGCCGGCCGTCGACGTGCTCGACCGGTACCGGCGGGAGGCGGAACTCGCCGATGCCGTCATCACCGCCACGCCCGCCGACGCCCCGTTGGCCTGGTGGCCCCACGACCTGTTCGGTGAACCGCACCTGCACACCCTGCGCGACGTCCTGCTGCATGTCATCACCGAGACCGCGTGCCACGTCGGCCATCTCGACGCCGCCCGAGAGTTGATCGACGGACGCCGGTGGCTGGATCTCACCTCGTGAGTCCGTGGTCGAGGTGTCGGCCGGCGATCGGCTCACGCATGGTTCAACGTAGTAGGTGTACTCGCCCGCACGGGCGCGTCTTGCCGGTCGAAGCGATTGTCGTGGTCAACGGCTCTGCGTGGAAGCCTGGTTCGGGGAGGTGATCGGGTCGGCGCCGGTGGAGGGTGCGGGGGGCGTGGAGTCCTTCGCGGGCCTGGACCTCGTCAGCCACAGACCGGTGAACACGGCGGTGGCCGCAGTGACGGCGCCGGCCACGAGGAAGGCACTGTTGAGGCCGGTCTCGAAGGAGGCGCCGCCCGACTGCCGGGTGCGGACGACGACTCCGAGCACCGCGACGCCCAGCACCGCGCCGATCTGCCGGGTGGTGCTGCTGATGCCTGACGCGAGGCCGCCCTCCTGCGGGCTGACCGCCTGGATGGCGGCGCCGGTCAGCGGGGACATGGCCAGGGCGAAGCCGGCGCCGGCGAGTCCCAGCCGCCACCACACGTTTCCGTAGCCGGTGTCGGCGTGCACCGTGCCGAGCGCCAGCAGTCCCAGGGCGGCCAGGGCGAGGCCCGCGGTGACCACGATGCGGAAGCCGTACCGGGCGGCCAGCCGGCCCGCGTACGGGCTGACGATCACCATGGCCACGGACATCGGCAGGGTCTGCAGGCCGGCGCGCAGGACGGAGCTGCCCTGGACGTACACGAAGAACTGGGAGAAGAAGAAGGACGAACCCATGAGGGCGAACCCCACCACGACCATGGCGGTGTTGGACACGGTGAACAGGCGCTGCCGCAACAGCCGCAGCGGCAGCATCGGAGCCTCGCGACGGGCTTCGACGGCGACGAAGGCGGCGAGGAGGATCACCGCGGTGGCGAAGCTGCCCAGGATGACCGGTGAGGTCCAGCCGCGGGCACCTCCCTCGATCAGCCCGTAGGTCAGTGCCCCCACCGCCGCCACGGACAGCACCGTGCCCGGGACGTCGATCGCGGGCGCGCCGGGGTTGCGGGACTCGCCGAGGCGGCGCAGGCCGACCAGCACCAGGACCACGCCGATGGGCACGTTGACGAGGAAGACGGCGGGCCAGCCGAAGGCGTCCGTCAGTACGCCCCCGGCCACGGGGCCTGCGGCCAGACCGATTCCACTGATTCCGGCCCACAGCCCGATCGCCCGGACCCGTTCGTGCGGCACGGGGTGGGCGGCGGCGAGCAGGGCCAGCGAGGCTGGGCTCAGCGCCGCGGCCCCGATGCCCTGCAGCATCCGGCCGGCGACCAGCCAGCCCAGTGAGGGCGCGAGGCTGCACAGCAACGACGCGACGGTGAACACGGCCACACCGGTCAGGTACACCCGCTTGCGGCCGAACCGGTCGGCGAAGACCCCGCCGGACAGCAGCAGCATGGCGACCAGCAGTACGTAGGCGTCCACGATCCATTGGAGTCCGGTCAGCTGCGTGTGCAGGCTCTCCTGCATGTCGGGCAGTGCCGCTCCGACGATCGTGTTGTCGAGCAGCACCATGAACTGCCCCAGGCAGGTCACCGTGAGCAGCACGGCCCGGTCCGGCCGACTGCCTACGGTCGCATGCGGTGCGGCCATGGGATCCCCCTCCGTCGTTGGCTGCGACCGGCCATCCGGACGCCCCTAACGCAGTAATTGACTGCGTTAGGGGACTATAGAGAGGCTCCTCTCGCAAACGCAAGTACTGGCTGCGTTAAGGTGGGGGCATGAACGAGCAGCAGCGAGCCCGGCGACCCGGCGGGCGCAGTGCCCGTGTCGGCGCGCAGGTACACCAGGCCGTCACCGATCTGATCAGTGAGCGGGGCTACGGCAAGTTCACCGTCGGCGACGTCGCGGACCGCGCGGGCGTGGCCGACAGCAGCATCTACCGCCGGTGGGGCAGCCTCGAGACCCTGCTCACCGACGTGGCGCTCACCCGCCTCAACGCGCAGTCCCCGATGCCCGACACCGGGAGCCTGGCCGGCGACCTGCGTACGTACGCGGCCCAAGTGGCCCGCGAGATCACCGGGCCCGACGGTCCCGCGGTGCTGCACCTGGCGGTCGCCCTGTCGAGCAGCGGCCTGCAGGGCCGGCAGGCGGGGACCGACCTGCGGGCCGAACGCACCCGGCAACTCCAGTCCATGCTCGATCGCGCCCGCGACCGCGGCGAGCCCGCACCGGACGCGCTCGACGTGCTGGACCACGTCCTGGCCCCGATGTACATCCGCGTCCTGTTCGGCGTGGTGCCGCTCATCCCCGACTACATCGACGGGCTGGTCGACCGGCTGCTGGGGCACACGGAAACGTAGTCTGTTCGGGCCTCACACCACCACGCGGTGACCGCCACGGCGGCCGCTGGGGCGGTTGCCGCCCTGAGTCCTGCTGCCAGGACGGTGCCCCCGACCGCGCAGCAGAAGCCCGACCTCCCCGTGCAGCGGCAGGCGGGACGGTTCGGGGACGTTCGACCTGATCGGAGTCTGACGGTCCGGGATGCGGCCGACGCGGCTCCCGGCGCGGGCGGTCTCGGCCGCCCGCGCCGGGCGGTCACAGCCGTGTGGCCGTGCGGATGAGCCCGGCGAGGGCGGGGGAACTGCTGTGCGCGGGCCAGGCGATGTGAGTGACGACGGGGGGCGCGTCGGTCAGCGGGACGGCGGCGTGCTCGGCCCACAGCCAGGCGCGGGCCGAGTCGGGGTAGACGGCCACGGTGCGTCCGAGGGCGATCAGCTGGGCCAGCTGCGTCTGGTCGTGGATCTCCGGGCCCGGGCCGGGTGGATACGTGCCGTGGCGGGACCAGCGGGCGAGCGGGAGATCGGGGATGTAGCCGACGTCGGCCAGTGACAGGGTCCGCCGCGCGGCGAGAGGGTGCCCGGCGGGCAGCACGGCGATCTGCCCCTCGGTCATCAGCTCCTCGCTGTCGAACCCGGCGAGGGAGTTGAACGGCGCGTGCATGAGCGCCACGTCGGCGCGGCCGTCGCGCAGCATCCCTTCCTGCTCGCACGTGCCGCTCGGCAGCACCTCGATCTCGGCGGCGTCCGGCTCGGCCGCGTAGGCGTCGAGGAGCTTGTGCAGCAGCTCGTGGGACGCACCGGCCTTGACCGCCAGCACCAGGCGGTTGCGGGGGCCGCCCGGACGGTCGGCGCCACCTGCGCGACGGGTGCGGCGAGCGGCCGCGGTGGTCGCGTCGAGGGCCGCGCGGCCCTCGTGCAGCAGCATTTCTCCGGCGCCGGTCAGGGCGACGCCGCGGCGGTTGCGTTTCAGCAGACGTACGCCGAGGCGCCGTTCGAGCTGCTGGATCGCCCGGGACAGCGGTGGCTGGGCCATGCCGAGGCGCTCGGCGGCACGACCGAAGTGCACTTCCTCCGCGACGGCCACGAAGTACCGCAGCTCGCGGGTCTCCAAGGCGTCCATGGCCACAGCGTACCTCGGTGATACCTACCGGGTATGACAGAGCACCGCATCGGTATTGGATGCGCGGCCGGTGCGCGAGCGAGCATCTTCGGCATGAGCGAAACCGTGAACACACCCTCCGCGTCACTGCCCGGCGGCACCTGGACCCTGGGCTACCTGACCGTCACCCGCTTCGGGTACGGCGCCATGCAACTCGCCGGCCCCGGGGTCATGGGCCCGCCCGCCGACCGCGAGGGCGCACTCGCCGTCCTGCGCGAGGCCGTCGCCCTGGGGATCACCCACATCGACACGGCCGGCGCATACGGACCACGTGTCACCAACCGGCTGATTCGTGAAGCGCTGCGCCCCGGTCCTGCGTCGGCGCACATCGTGACCAAGGTCGGCGCGGTCCGCGATCAGCAGGGCGGCTGGCCCCCTGCCCGTCGGCCCGAGGATCTGCGCCACGCCGTCCGCGAGAACATCGAGGACCTCGGACTCGATTCGCTCGACGTGGTCAACCTCCGGCTCGGCGACGCTCAGGGCCCCCGGCCCGGATCGCTCGCCGAGCCCTTCGAAACCCTCGTCGAACTCCAGGACCAGGGCCTGATCCGGCACCTCGGAGTGAGTAACGCCACCGCGGAACAGGTCGCCGAGGCACAGGCGATCGCTCCGATCGTGTGTGTCCAGAACATGTACAACCTCGTCCACCGCCAGGACGACGAGCTGATCGACGAACTCGCCGACAAGGGCATCGCCTACGTGCCCTTCTTCCCACTGGGCGGCTTCACCCCGCTGCAGTCCACGGCCCTGTCCGCCGTGGCCACCCGGCTGGGCGCGACACCGATGTCCGTCGCCCTGGCCTGGCTGCTGCGGCGGTCGCCGAACATCCTGCTCATTCCCGGCACCTCGTCGGTGGCGCACCTGCGCGAGAACGTGGCCGGCGCGGGGCTCTCACTCCCCGACGAGGAACTCGCCGAGTTGGACAGGATCGGCCATTAGCCCGCCCGCGCAGGCGTCCTGGGGGTCAGCAGCTCGTCCATGGACTCCTGGCGCCATCGCTGGAGCAGCTCGTACGTCACGGGGAGTCGGCCCGAGTGGACGCCGGAGACCCCGACGGACGGGCGCAACGAGGCTCGTCGCGTCCGGGGACATGACGTCCACGGCGACGTCGGCAACCCGCTGGTCCGCGACGACTCCCAGGGTCTTCCGGCGTTTGGACCCAGAGGAAGAACGCTGCGCACGCCAGCGGCAGGCACCACGTGAGG
Source organism: Streptomyces sp. NPDC059906 (assembly GCF_042730645.1). Classification (NCBI taxonomy): domain Bacteria; kingdom Bacillati; phylum Actinomycetota; class Actinomycetes; order Kitasatosporales; family Streptomycetaceae; genus Streptomyces; species Streptomyces sp. NPDC059906. The sequence continues at coordinate 301,990 of NZ_JBHWKU010000006.1, read as the reverse complement.
AGCGAGGCTGCCGCCGTCAGCGACGACGCGGGCGGACCGGCCCGGCGGTTGGTCGGGGCTCGTCGGCATCGGGCGACGACTGACCCGCGGCTTCCACGGCGGCGGCGACGAAGGAGGCGACCAGGCGGCGGCGGTCGTCCTGCGACCACGCGAGGACGAGTTCGCTGTCGGGGGCGTCGGTCACGGGACGGTAGACGAGGTCGGGGTGCAGGGGCCGGGCCAGTGAGCGGGGAAGGATCGCGACGGTGCGCCCCAGCCTGATCATCTGCAGGACTTCGGCGGCGTCCGTGACCTCGGGACCTGGCCTGGCCTCGGGCGCTCCGGTCCAGCGCACGCCTTTCCAGCGTGGCAGTGTCTCCTGGGCGAGGTCGGCGAGGGTGACCTCCGGGCGAGCGGCGAGCCGGTGCTCCGGCGGCAGAATCGCGACGCGTCCCTCGACTGCCAGGGTTTCGTGGTCCAGGCCGGTCATGTCGTCGAACGGCGCGTACAACAGGGCGACATCGGCCCGGCCGTCGCGGACGTGATCGGCGCGGTCGGTGGCTCCGCCGAAGAGGATGTCCACCTGGCGGGCGTCGGGCCGGCCGGCGTAGCCGGCGAGGATGCCGGACAGCAGGTTTCCGTCACCGCCGGGTTTGATCACCAGGCGCAGGTGGGCTTGCCGGTCACCGGCCTGGCGGGTCTTCTCGGCGGCCGCGCCGACCGCGTTGAGTGCGTGCCGGCCATGGTGCAGTAGCGCCTCGCCGGCGGCGGTGAGGGCGACGTGCCTGCTGGAGCGCTCCAGCAGCCGCACTCCGAGCCGGGATTCCAGGCGCCGGATCGCTTTGGACAGGGCCGGCTGCGCGATCGCCAGGCCGGCCGCGGCACGGCCGAAGTGCAGTTCCTCGGCCACGGCGACGAAGTACTCCAGCTCGCGGGTCTCCAGCTCGGCCATGCCGACAGGCTACTCCCTGATCCATTCCCATGAGGCATGGAACGAGAACGGACAGGTCTTGGACGGGTGGGGAAAAGCCCTGTTCGCTGGGGGCATGATTCACCACACGATGATCGTTGCGTTCGACAATCCGATTCCCGCGACTGAGCTGGACCAGTACCTTGAGGAGTTCCAGGAGCTCGTGAGGGCATCCGGTCTGGTCGAGTCGGTCGCCGCCCGGCATCACATCCGCGTCCCGGGCGACGACCACGCCCCGGTGGCCGTCGCCAGCGCCATCGTGCGACTGCGCCTGGCCGACCTCGACGCCCTCAACTCGATCTTCGCCCTGCCCGGGGCCGTCGACCTCATCAAGCGCTGGCAGGGCCGCCACCCCTACAAGGCGATCTGGGTCAACCACGAGCCGCTGGAGTGAGCAGTTGCGCGCCCTGCTAGTTCTGGCTCGTCACCGGGCCGGAACGGGCTGGGTGAGGTTCACCGGGTTGCCGTCGGGGTCCTGGATGTGAGCGACGCGCTGCCCCCACGGCATGTCGTTGGGGCCGCGGCGGACCGTGCCGCCCAGCGCCGCTACCCGGCCGAGCGTCTCGTCGACGTCGTCGACACCGATGCTGAGCAGGATCCGCGGTGCCTCCTCCCGGTCCCCCGGGTCCGGCTTGGCCACCAGCCCGAGGTCGGTGTCGCCGATGCGCAGGCCGAGGTAGAAGACCGGGCCCTTCTCCGGTATCCGGAAGATCTCTTCGGCGCCGAACAGTTTCGTGTAGAAGCCGAGCAGGACGTCGTGGTCGGCGGTGAGGATCACTGGCTGGATGGTGGACATGGCGCTCCTGTCGGGAACGGTCGTTGTCACCGGGTGAGACCGCTCGAGGAGGTTGAACTCATCGGCGAAACCGCGTGCCGGTCCCGGACGGCGCCGCACCCGCCCCGTGCGGGTCAGTGGGCGAGGGAGACGGCGAAGGGCGTGAAGCCGTCGCGGCGGATGATGTGGGGGACGACGAGGATCATGGCCTCGGTGGCGCGGGCCGTGGTGATGTCGCCGAGGTCCTCGATCCACCCGGACTGCCAGCCCAGGTCGCCGAGAAGACCGGTGACGGTCCGCTTGGCCTGCTCGTCGTTTCCCGAGAGGTAGGCGGTGGGCGGGGTGGTCAGCGTTCCCGGGGCGGTCATGACCATGAACAGCATGGTGTTGAGGGTCTTGACGACGCGGGTGTCGGGCAGGGCGTCCTGGAGCCGTTCGGCGAGGCTGCCGCCGGGGTAGCACAGGTCGCCGGGCAGGCCGTCGGGGGCGTCGTGGGTGGCGTTGGAGACATCGATGAGGATCTTGCGCGCGAGTTCGGCCCGCAGGGCGGTGAGCCGGTCGAGGGAGCTGTCGCCGGGGGTGGCGTTGATGACGACGTCCGCGGTGCGGGCGGTGGTGGCGTGGTCGGCGTAGCGGACGACGGATCCCTCCACGGGCGGTGTGCCCGGCTCGTCGCCGGGTTCGCGGCGGCCGAGGGTGACGTGGTGTCCCGCCGCGGTGAGGGTGCGGGCGAGGGTGGTGCCGACGCGGCCGGCGCCCAGGATGCCGATGCTGGTCATGGTGGCGTTGCTCCTTGCGGACTGAATGGTTCGGGCGGGCGGGGGCCGTCAGATCGACGGTCGGCTCGTCGGCCGGCTCGACGGTCGGCTCGTCGGCCGGATCGTCGGCCGGATCGGGGAGAGGACGTCGAGCGCGCTGGTGTGGATGCGGGGTGCGGCGGCCAGGAAGTCGCGGCCGGCCGCGGTCCAGGGCTTGCCGTCCAGGTCGGTGACGGTCCCCCCGGCCTCGGTGACCAGGAGAGCGCCGGCGACCAGGCCGGAGCGGACGTCGGAGAACTGCCAGAAGGCGTCCATGCGTCCGGCGGCGACGTGGATGAGCTGCAGCGTGGCCGGGACCGACACGCGCACCACGAGTCCGGCGGTGAGCATGGCGGTGACCGATTCGCCGATCCGGCGGAAGGTGTCGGTGCTCTCGCCGGGCCGGGCCTGTCCGGTGCCGACCAGCGCGGCACCCAGGTCGCTCTTGGCCGACACGGTCAGGGGACGGCCGTTGAGATGGGCGCCGCCCCCGGCGGTGGCGGTGTAGGTGTCGCCGGTCAGCGGGAGGTGAACGGCCGTCAGGACCGGCTGGTTGTCGCGCACCAGGGTGGCGGTGACGGCCCAGTCGGGCAGGCCGTGGACGTGGTTGATGTTGCCCTCGGCCGGGTCGGCGACCCACCACTCGCCCGGCGGCAGCGCCCCGCCCGCCAGCTCGTCCTCGACCCAGCGCGCCTCGGGACGGGCCTTCAGCAGCGGCTCACGCAGCACAGCGAGGACCGCCTCGTCATTGGCGTGGATCTCGCCGACGACCTCCTCCAGGCTCACGCCCCGGGCGTGGGTCGTGCGGCGCTCCCGCAGGGTGACTCCGGCGGCCCGCACCGCGGTGGTCACCGCGGGCAGGAGCGTGGTGTCGAGGCCGGAAGGCATGGCTGTGGTCATGGCGTACTCCCTGGATTCGGTGGAAGCGGGGCGACTCGGGCGCTTTCCTCCGGGCCCCGCACCTCGAAGGTAGAAGCCTGGATCGTTAACAACAAGTGCATGGTTCTCACTCGTACAGTTACTGTCATGCAACTGGATTTGAATCTGCTCACCGCTCTGGACGCCCTGCTGGAGGAGGGCAGTGTGGCCGGGGCCGCCGCCCGCCTCCACGTCACCGCCCCGGCGATGAGCCGCTCTCTGGGTCGTATCCGCAAAGCAACCGGCGACCAGATCCTGGTCCGCACCGGACGTCACATGACTCCCACCACCCGCGCGCTGGCCATGCGCACCGAGGTCCACGCGCTGGTGCAGCAGGCCCACCACCTGCTGTCCGCCCAGTCCGAACTCGACCTGGCGGCCCTGGAGCGGGTGTTCACCGTCCGCTGGCACGATGCCCTCACCACCACCTGCGGGACCGCCCTGATCGTCGCGGTGCACCGCCAGGCCCCGGGGGTGCGACTGCGGCTCACCGCCGAACCGGGCGACGACACCCCCGAGTTGCGCCGTGGCGAGGTCGACCTCGCCTCCAGTGCCGGCCCGCCGTCCCTGCCCGACATCCGTCACCGCCTGGTCGGGCGCGACCGGCTCGTCCTCGCCGTCCGCCCGGGCCACCCGCTCACCGAACAGCCCGTGACCACCGAGAGGTACGCGGCGGCCCCTCACCTCACCGTGTCCCGGCGCGGGCGCCTGCGCGACCGGATCGACGACGCCCTGGCGGAACTCGGCCACGAGCGCCGCGTCATCGCCTCCGCCCCCACCACGGTCACCGCGCTTCAACTCGCCCGTGACACCGACCTCGTGGTCACCCTGCCCGACGCCGTCACCCGCTCGATCCGCCACCAGCTCGGCCTGGTCACACTGCCGCTGCCGCTTGAACTGCCCGAAGTGCCCCTCCACCTGCTCTGGCACCAGCGCCACGACAACGACCCCGCACACACCTGGCTGCGCGAAACGGCCGGCCGCATCCTCCGGGCCCCGTTCACCTCGTCGGCCGCGGTCGGAGCATGACGGTGCGGGTGAGCCCGTGGCGTCGCAACGGGCATGATAGGCAGAGGAGTTGATGCCGCACGTCGGGGGCAACAGGTAGCTGCGGAGGGGGCACGGAGACGCCATGAGCGATGCCGTGGAAGAGGCCGAGGCGCGAGCGGTGGAGCCGGTCGGTGCGAAGCAGCGCGACGCCTTCATCTCGTACAGCCAGAGCAAGAACGCGCCGCTCGCGAAACAGCTCCAGCGCGGCCTGGAACGGCTGGCCGTCTCGCGCTTCCGGCCCATGCGGATGAGCGTGTTCCGTGATGTCACCAGCCTGCCGGCCAACCACGACCTGTGGCAGTCGATCCAGCGCGAACTGGCACGCTCCCGCTATCTGATCCTGCTCGCCTCCCCGGAGGCCGCCGCCTCGCCCTGGGTGGCCAGGGAAGTCGACTACTGGCTGCGCGAGCGCGACACGGAGCATCTGCTCATCGCCGTCGCGAGCGGTGAGATCGCGTGGGACGACAGGGCCGGCGACTTCGACTGGCAGAAGACCACCTCCCTGCCGCGGAATCTGGCGGGCCGGTTCACGGCCGCACCGCTCTGGGTGGACCTCCGGGAGATCGGGGAGCGGTCCCATCACTCCATGCGCTACCCACCGTTCCGTGCCGCGGTCGCCACCCTGGCGTCGCCGTTGCACGGCCGTCCCAAGGAAGAGCTGGAACACGACGACTTCCGGCAGCTCCGCTTCGTCAAACGGCTGAGCTGGTCGGGCGTCGCCCTGCTCCTGGTGCTGCTCCTCCTTGCGGTCTACGGCTTCTTCGACGCCAGCAGGCAGCGCGAAGAGGCCCTTTCCCAGGCCCGCACCTCCGCTTCACAGGCGCTCGCCGCCCGCTCCGGGCAACTGCTCGGGACCAGCCCCAACCAGGCCGCGCAGTACGCCCTGTACGCCGAGGAGACCAGGTCCACCCCGGAGTCCCGACGCGCCCTGGCCCAGGCCGTGACCGCCGCGCCGTACGCCAAGCGGCGGCTGCGGGCGGACGCCGACTCGGTGACGGACATGGAGGGTGTGTCCCGCCCGGCCGCTACGGACGTCGTCCTCAGCGGGGACGGTACGACCGCGGCGTACCGCTCGGTGTTCGACGAGGACCGGGCCGTGCGCCTCTACGACGTGCGTGCCGCCCGGCAGTCGCGCGTGGTGCGCGCCGAGGGCACGCCCAGGGCGCTGAGTCGCGACGGCCGCGTCCTGGCCATGGAGGTCTACCTCAACCGGGTCCAGCTGTGGGACACCCGGACCGGCAGCCTCTTGTGCACGATGGCCGCCGGGCACACGGAGAATCTCCCCAACGTCGCGCACGGGCTCCATGCCTTCGCCCTCTCACCCGACGGACGGTGGGTGGCGGCCTCGCACTACACCCCGGAGGGTGAGGCGTTCGCGGTCGTGTGGCGCGCTTCCGACGGGCGCGAGATCACCCGGGTCCCGGTGAGTAACGCCCGGGTGGGGCTCGGCTTCGCCGCGGACGGGTCCCGGCTGACCCTGGTCGACAGGGACCGTCAGGAGGTCCGGGAGTTCCGGACAGGACCGGCGCGCTGGGAGGCGGCCCGGTCCCTGCCCGGGATGCCGGGCAGCACGGCGGAAGCCTTGCGGTTCAGCGAGGTTCTGCTGTTCGACGGGGCGGGCAAGGCCCTGACCCGGACGTCCAGGCGTGCCGAGGTATGGGACCTGGAACAGCGCCGCCGCATCGCCGTCCGGTCCTTGGGACCGTACGAGGACATGACGGTCGCCGACGACAGGGGGACCTTCCTGCTGGGCGGGCAGGACGGCACGGTCCGGCTCTACGACGCCGCGCTGCGGCCCGGTACGACACTGGGCCGGCTGACCCGGCCGGCCAGCACCATCGCCATGTCGGCCGACGGCACCCAGGTGGTCGTCGCCTCGTACGGCGGAGAGCTCAACCTCTTCACCACCGGGGTCCGACGGGGGCAGCAAGTGGCCTTTGACGGGAAGGAGTTCACCTTCGGGGATCTGACCCCCGACGGACGGATGGCGGTGCACCGGTCCGAGGGGCGCACCGAGTTCTGGGATCCGGGCACGGGCCGCAGGCTCGGCGTGATTCCGTACGCCAACCTGTCGGTGAACCTGGAGGACACGGCCTACACGCTCAGCGGGGACAAGCGATACGTCGGCATGCAGAGCGTGGAGGGCCTCGAGGACGAAGGGCGGTTCGACATCTGGGACCTGCGTACCGGAAGGCGCACGGACTGCGGCACGGCCATCGGCGGAGCCTCCTTCTCGCTGATCCGCCGCCCCGGCCTGTCCTTCCTCCCGGGCGACCGGTACGTGGTCGGCGAATGGAACGGCGCCGTGGAACTGCTCGACACCCGCACCTGCACCCGCAGCACGGTGACGGAGGACTCCGGCAGGTTTGCCCTGAGCGGGGACCGCAGGACGCTGGTTCTCCTGAACGACGACGGTGTCGACACCTGGCGCTGGGACGGCGACCACGCCTTCGCGCACACGGCCCGCACCACCCTGCCGAGCGAGGCCCGTCCCCTGGCCATGAGTGTCGACCACGAGGGCAGGCAGGCGGCTTTCTCGGACATGGAGAGCCATGTGTACGTCGTACGGCTCGACTCCGGCGAGCGCGTGCGCGCCACCGGGTACCTGCCGAAGGAAAGCGGTGACGTGGCGTTCAGCCGGGACGGCCGTCTGCTGTTCCAGGGGTTCATGGCCGAGAGCACCCGGGGTGTACGCGTCCTGGACGCCGGCAGCGGCGATCAGCTCGACGTCTGGACCACGGACCCCCCGGCCGGCTCCGCGCAGCCCAACGAGGGCATGCAGGTCGTCCCCGGCCCCGCCGACGACATCCTCACGCTCGGCCCCGACCACAGGGTCGTGCGCCGCACGGTCGGTGTGCAGGCGTGGCACGACCTGTTGTGCGGCCTGGTGAGCCAGCCCCTGCCCGCCCGGGAACGCGACCGTTACCTCAAGGACCTGGACGTGGTGGACCCCTGTCGCTGAGGGACGCGCGGAGCGCCGTGCCGGAGGTGGGTGGCGAGGAAGGCGGTGAGCTTGGCGACGACCGGGGTGACGTGCTCGTCCCGGTCGTAGAGGGAGACGTGGGTGGCGCCGTCGACCACGAAGAGCTCCTTGGGCTCGGCCGCCTTCTCGATGGCATCGCGGCTGAAGTGCGCCGTGCCGGCCTCGGAACCGACGATCATCAGGAGCGGGCGGGGCGAGATGAGGTGGATCAGGGCGTAGGAGTCGTACTGGATGATCTGGTCGAGACTGCGGACCGGCCAGGGCTGGACCGCACCGGGGTGGTGGCCGCGTGGGGTGCGGTAGTACTCGCGGGTCTCGGCGTCCACGGCCTCGGTGATCCACTCCTGCCGGGGGACGGCCTCGCCGCGTGCCTCCGCGGTGCGTGCGGCGCTCGCGCGTTCGAGCATGGAGCGCAAGGCCCGTGGATCCCGGGCGGGGCCGGAGCCGTCGCGCATCACCGAACCCAGGTCCACCGCGCTGACCGTGGCGACCGCCTTGATACGCACGTCGGTCTGGGCGGCGTAGGGGACGTAGCCGCCGGAGGCGCAGATGCCCACGGCGCCGATCCGGTCCGGGTCGATCCCGTCTCGGGTGACCAGGAAGCTCACGGCCGACTTGATGTCCTCGGCGCGCTGGAAGGGGTTCTCCAGGCCACGCGGCTCCCCCTCGCTCTCGCCCTGGTGCGCGGCGTCGAAGACCAGTGCGGCGAAACCCTCACGGGCCAGGCGCTCCGCGTAGCCGCTCGCCGTCTGCTCCTTGACCCCGCCGCCGGGATGGCCGATGACGACGGCCGGGAGCCGACCGGCGGTCGGTGTGCCGGGCAGGAAGAGGGTGCCGGCGAGGGTGAGACGACTGCTGCGGAAGGTGACGTCGGTCTTCATGCCCCCGACCCTGGCGGGTGCCGCACGCCGGGACAATGGGCCAGAGCCGACCCCCTCACCGGGCCGGACCGCGGTGCGAGACTCGATGGCATGAGCAGCGAACTGGGTGACTTCCTCAAGGCGCGGCGCAGGGAGCTGAGCCCCCCGACGGCCGGGCTCCCCTACGACGGGCGCCGACGGGTCCCGGGCCTGCGCCGGGAGGAGGTCGCCGTGCTCGCGTCGATCAGCCCCGGTTACTACACCCGACTGGAACAGGGACGGCGCCGGGCCTCCGAACCGGTGCTGGACGCGCTTGCCCGTGCACTGCGGCTGAGCGCGGACGAGCGGGCCTACCTCTTCGAGCTCTCGGGCAAGGACGCCGGCCGGCCGCTGCGGCGGCCCGGCCGGCAGGTCCGGCCCCAGTTGCGGCGTCTGCTCGACGATCTCACCCACACTCCGGCCCTCGTCCTCGGCCGGTGCACCGACGTCCTGGCGTGGAATCCGCCGGCCGCCGCGCTGTTCACCGACTTCGCGCTGCTGCCGCGGGACGCACGCAACTTCGTCCGTCTGGTCTTCCTCGACCCGGCGGTGCGGGCCCTGTACACCGACTGGCCCTACATGGCGCGGGCCTGCGTGGCGCAACTGCGGATGGAGGCGGCCCGGGACCCGCACCATCCGCGTCTGTCGGCGCTGGTGGCAGAGCTGTCCGCGCAGGACCCGGACTTCCGGACCTGGTGGAAGGACCATCGCGTGGCCGTCCGCAGCGCGGGGACCAAAGACCTGCGCCACCCGGCGGTCGGCGAACTCACCCTCGACTGGTCCGCGCTCACCGACACGGCCGACCCGGACCAGCAGCTCGTCGCCCTGACCGCCGCGCCCGGCACTCCCTCCCACGACCGCCTGCGCGCCCTGCACGCCGTGGGCGCCGTGGGCGCCGTGGGCGCCGTGGGCGCCGTGGGCGCCGTCACGTCGGCGCGGACCGGTCCCGGTGTGTCCGGTGACGGTCGCAAAAGCGCCAGGGCCTGGGCGCAATGATCCGCGGCCCCCTAGGCTGCTGCCCCACACGGGTGTCAGCCGGAGGGGGGCCTTGTGCCACGGTCCGACGCAGCGGTCAGGGTTCGTACCCGCCTGCTTTTGATGTACCACCTCACGCCGCAGGTGCACGTGCCCGACGACCGGCTCCGTCCGCTGTCCGAGGCACTCGGTCTCGGCCGGTTCACCGCCCACGTCGAAGCCGCCGGACTGCTGCTGCCCCGGCTGGTGCTGCACGAGCACGTCTGCGAGATCTTGCTGCCGCCGAACGCGGCCCGGGTCGACGGTGCGGACATCACCCTGGCTGTCACCCCTCGCCAGGACCCGCTGCTCTTCGTGGACCTCGAAGTCCCGGACGAGGCGGGCGACTCGGACACGATCGCCGAAACCCTCTTCGCCACCTGGCAGGACCGCTCCGCCACCAGCGTCGGCGGGATGCCGCTGACCGCATGGCTCGACGAGCGCTTACGGGCGTACGGCATCACGGACCGGACCGCGGACCGGCCACCGCTCGAGTTCGGCCGGAACGTCCACCAGAGCGTCTTTCCCGGAGCGGCCCTCGCGCGAAGGCTGTTGGCCGAGCACGTGCCCGGCGACGCGGTCGGCCAGGACGTGGTGACCATCGTGCTGCGCGGCACGCTGGACAGCGGTACCGGCGCCACACTGGGCATTCGACGGCCCGAGACGCTGAACAACGCCGGCCAGACCATGGTCGCGCACGGCAGAGGCGTGTCGTTGATCGTTGGCTACGCACCGCCGGTGGAGAACGCGTTCGGGCTGGCCGCCGCCGGCATCCTCACCGCGGTCGCGGCCGTGCACCGCATCCGACGCCAGGCGTTCGAGGCGCTGGAGCTGGACCGGGCAGCCGCAGTCGAGACGACGGACGATGCCCGCGCCCTGGTCGCGCAGCTCTCGCACCGGCTCAACGATCTCCAGCTCGACCTGAGCTTCAGCGTCGAGGTGTACGCCGACACGATCCTCGTACCGGAGTTGCTGGTCGAGAGCTTCCATGCGTCACTGCGCGACGTCTCGTCACTGGCGGACGCGCTGGCCAACACCTCCCGCATCGTCGAGCGCGTGAACGCCGTCCTCGCGACGCGCCGCGTCGGCCTCGAGACGGCGGCCCAGCAGTACGCCGAGGACCGGGACCGGGTGCTGGCGGCGGTGATCGCCGTCGGCTCGCTCCTCGCGCTCCCGCCCGCGCTGCTCCTTGCGTACTTCGGCGTCAACAGCAGCGACGTGGACCCGAGCCGGTCGATCCTGGACTTCCAGCATTACGGTGTCGCGTACGCGATCGCCTGGTCGCCGTTCCTGCTGCTGATCGTGGTCGGTCTGCTCGCACGCCGCCGGATATCGCTGCGGTTGCCCGCCCCGGACGCCGTCCCGTCCGAGCGACGAACCCGGCGTTCCCGGCGTTCCTGGCGTTCCCGGCTCGGGCGGTCGCGGCGACCCGGGCGGTGACGCCGGTCGCCATGGCCGGTGGCCGCCGAACCGCCCGCGCCCGACGGCGCAGCTTCTTCCTCACCGGTGCCCGGCCTGGACACTACCGTTCCGCGATCCGGCCCGGGCCCAGTGCCACCAGGGCGTCCGCCTGGGCGAGTCCGCTCTCCTCGACGACACCGCGCACGCTCTGGGCCTCGCGCACGAGTGCGAAGGCGACCTGCCCGCGGGAATCCGTCCGATAACCGTAGACAGCGGGACGTGGCAGGGAATTGTAGGAGAAGTGCGAAGAGAAGTAGTACGCCCCGGTGTCGTACAGGGCCACCACGTCGCCCGGTTCGACGGCCGGCAACTCGCGCCCCGTCGCGGTCAGGTCACCGGCGAAGCAGCACGGGCCCGCGATGTCGACGACCTCGGCCGGGCCCTGCTTGGGACGGCCCGCGGCGTCGAACACCCCGACGCGCAGCGGCCAGGCCTCCGGCATGAAGACCGTGCGGGTGGCCACCTGCGCACCGGCGTGCGTGACCGCGATCCTGCGGCCGCCGGCCGACTTGGTGTACTCGACGATCGAGCCAATGGTGCCGCTCTTGGCGAGCAGGGAACGGCCGAACTCGGTGATCAGGGCGTAGCGGCCGTCGAACAGCCCGGGTGCGGCGGAGCGCAGCTCGGCGACGTGGTCGGCGTACGTCGGACGGTCGTCCTCGCTGTCGAAGTTGACGGGCAGGCCGCCGCCGATGTCGAGCCCGGTGATCTGGGCGCGCCCCAGCTCCTTGTTGATGCGCTCGGCCAGTTCGTACGCCGCCCGCACCCCTTGGGCGATGAGCGGCAGCGGGCAGCCCTGGGAGCCGACGTGGGCGTGCAGCCGGTTGAGCCAGGGCCGGCGCGCGAAGGCCTCGATCACCGCGTCGACGGCGCCCTCGTCGCACAGCGCGACGCCGAACTTGGAGGTCGCGGTGGCGGTGCTCATCGCACCGATGGCTCCCGCACCGACCTGCGGGTTCACTCGCAGTCCGATGGGCCCGGAGGCCTCCCGGCCGGCCAGCAGGCCGTCGACGCGGGCCATCTCCTGGAAGTTGTCCAGGTTGATCGCGATGCCGTGGGCCAGGGCGAACTCCAGCTCCTCGACGGTCTTGGCGGGGCTGTCGAACACCAGCCGGTCGTAGGTGAATCCGGCCGCCAGCGCCTGCTCCAGCTCGCCGGGCGAGGCCACTTCGCAGCCCATGCCCGCCTCCGCGAGCAGCCGCAGCACCGGCACCAGCCCGCACGCCTTCGCCGCGAACGTGTGCTGCACCGGTGCGGGTCCCTCGAACGCCTCGTTCAGCGCGTCGACGGCGGCGAGCACGCCGTCGACGTCGAGGAGACCGACCAGGGGCGCTCGCGGGCCCAGCAGGCCGTCCTCGACCGCCCGTGCGAGCGCGGCCTCACGGGCGCTGCCGCGTTGATGGAGGGAACCGGAAGTCACTGCACCACACTCCAGAGGTGTCGGTCGTGCACGGCCCGCTCGTGGAGCGGCCGGCCACTCTGCCTCGTACAGCTTCGCTCCGCCGAGCCCGGCGCGTCTTCGTGCCACGCGACCACGGTCGGGCAGTTTCCTGTGCTACATGACAGGAGAATGATCAAGGAGAAGGATCAAGGTGCTCGGGTGACCGCCCCGACTCAGGAAGGACCGGGGCCTCACTCCGTGCGCCGCGCCAGCCGCAGTCCGATGTCCGCCAGGAGGCGCAGGGTGGGGTCGGCCAGGTCGACACCGAACAGCTCCCGAGCCCGCCGCAGCCGGTACCGCAGGGTGTTCGGATGCACGTTGAGGCGCCGAGCGGCCGTGCCCGTGTCGCCGAAGGCGTCGATGTAGGCGCCGACCGACGCGCCGTACTCCGAGCCGTGCGCCCGGTCGTGCTCGACCATCGCGTGCACGGGGCCCGACAGGCTCTCCCACAAGGGCGCGATCAGGTCGAGCACGCGCAGCGCGGACACCTCGGGGACGAGTTCGCCGAACGCGGCCACCGCGGAGACCACGTCCGCGGCCGGTCGCCGCGCGGCCCGCTCGCGCAGCACCCGCACCACCAGCTCCGCGGCCTCGCGCGAGGCGGGCAGCCCCGACAGGTCCGCCGCGACCGGGCCGACGCCGGCGAACACCACACCGCGCGGCACCGACCGCGCCGTCGCCGCCAGGGCACGCGCCAGGTCCGTCGCGCCGTCCTCCGCCGGAAGCAGGACGTACAGCCGCCGCCCCGATCGCGCGCTCACGCAGCCCGGCCGGTACGCCTCGGCCTGCAGCGCGAGTACGTCCAGCATCCGCTGCTCGGCGGCGTCCCCCGTCGCCGGGGCGGGCACGACCGTCAGGTCCCGGCTGTCGTACGCCTCCGCGACCAGCACCGTGTACGGCCGGTCCCGCGCGACCCCGGCGTCGTGCGCGACGCGGGCCGCCCGGCCGCTGCCGTCGAGCAGCGCGTGCACCGCGCCCTCCCGCGCCCGGGCCGCGGCCCGGCCCCACGTCTGGTGGTGGGCCAGGTGCGGCACGGCGGCCCGCGCCGCCGTGTGCAGCGCCGCCGCCGCGTCCTCGGCCAGCGGCCGGCCGTCGGCGGCGGCCCAGAGGGACCCGAGGATCTCCGACCCGTGACGCACCGCGACGGCCAGCCGTTCCGCGTACCGGTCGTCGGCAGGCAGCCGTACGACGCCGTCGGTGTTCCACAGTGCCTGGAAGAAGCCGCTCTCACGCAGTTCGTCCACCCGCCAGCGCGGCACCTCCTGCCCGAGGATCGTCAGCCTGCGCATCGGGTCGGGCTCGTGGTCCATCCGCGAGTAGGCCAGCACCCGCGACTGCGGGTCCTCGATCGTGATCGCGCCCCCGACCAGGGTCGCCACCGTGTTGGCGAGCTCCGGGAGGTCGCCGAGCCGCAGCCCCTCCACCCCGGTCCCTGCGGTCGGGGCGCTGTGGGCCAGAGCGGTGCGCAGCTGGCCGAGCACCTCCGTCCACCCCTGCCCCGGCCGCCGGGTGAGCAGCGCGGTGCGTCCCGAGGCGGCCGCCTCCAGCAGCGCCGCCCGGGGCCCGCGGGCCCCCCGCCTCAGCACCACGGCCGCGGCTCCGGCCCGCTCCGCACCACGCAGCACGTCGATCGCCTCCGGCGAGGCGACATCCACCCCGACCGCGAGCAGGATCAGTCCGGACGCCGCCCAGGTGCCGTCGTCCCGCTCCTCGCCCGGGTCGTGCAGCACCACGTCGGCCACCGGCACACCGGATCCGCGCGGCGCCACGACGACATCCAGCATTCCGGGGGCGATCAGACGGAGGATCTGCTCGAGCGACGGCCTGCCGTCGCGCCGGTCCGGTTCCCTTGCTGCCATGCCTCCATCATGGTCGTCCGAGCGGCTCGCCCTCTCGCAGGCGGCTCTCCCCCTCGGCAGAGGGGCAGGTCGCTACGGCAGCTTCCGGGGCCGGGTGGGTGAGCGACGGGTACTGCCGCGCGTGCGCGGGCGGTCTCCCGCAGTACGCCCGGCCGGCCGCCTGGGGGTGAGGACCACCGCCAGGACCAGCGCTGCCATCACCGCGGACATGACGGCGAAACCGGCGGAGAAGGTGGCCACCTGCGCCGCCAGGCCCAGCGCGAGGGATCCGAGCCCGGTACCGGCGTCGTAGCCGATGTTCCAGGCGACGGAGGTCAGGTGCCGGTTCTCCGCGCCGGCCAGGTCGAAGGCCTGCACCAGCGTGAGGCTCTGGAGTCCTCCGTACGCGGCTCCCAGCAGGAGCAGTCCGGCGAGCAGGGGGAGGACGGTTTCGCCGTCCGAGCCGATGGCCAGGGCGATCAGTGCCAGTCCCGCGCAGGCGGTCGTGGCGAGGAGGGCCGTGATCGGGCGCAGGGCGATCCTGTCGGCCAGTTCTCCACAGCCCCAGCGGGCCAGGGCGGCCGTGGCGGTGAGGGCGAGCAGACCCGTGGCGGCGAGCGCGGGGGTGCTCGTGAACTGCGGGGCGAAGGTGAGTACCGCGCCGCCTGCCGCCGTGACCAGGAGCAGGACGGTGAGCGGGAGCAGGATGCGCCGGAGCACCGTGGCGGCGGGGGCGGGGTGCCCGGTACGGCCGTTCTGGGCGGGCGGGCCGTCCGTGCGGGCCTCGACCGCGCGGCCGAGGGCCCGGGTCCAGGGCAGCGCGAGGACGGGGAGAACACCGCAGGCGACGATCGCGGGGAGGGCGAACGTGCCCATCAGCCAGGGTGCCGCCGGGGTGAGGACGACCTGGGGCAGCGCTACGGCGAGGCCGTAGAGGCCGATGGCCGCCCCTTGGCGACCGCGCGGGGCCAGCGCGGCCGCGGCGGTGGCGCCACAGACGGTGACGATGCCGAAGCCCGCTCCGCGCAGGGCGGTCGTCACCAGGATGGGCACCAGCTGGTCGCTGAGGCTCTGCAGGAGGGCGGGCAGGCCGAGCAGGAGAGCACCGAGGGCCAGCGTGCGGCGCCAGCCGATGGTGCGCAGCGCCGTTCTGACACACAGCTGGGACAGGACGGTGGCGGCCATCAGGACGGCCGTGACGAGTCCGGCACCGAACTCGTCGGCGCCTCCGGCGACGGCCCACGCCGGTGAGACGGGGAGCAGCAGGGCCAGTCCGGCGAAGCAGAAGGCCCCCACCGTAAGGAGGTGGGGTATGCCCGGGGACCGCAGGACGGATTCCGTCGCTCTTTCAGACATGGTTCCCGATTGTCCTTGATCTCCGAGCGGTCTTTCCAGTGACCGGACGGGGTCGCCCCCACGTGTCGGCTCCTTCGAGGGAGCGGTTCCGCCTACCGGAAGCCGAGGTGCGGATCGGTGGTACCGGTCAGTTCCGCGCTGGCGGCCCACAGGTGAGCGGCGGCCGCCGGGTCCGCCATGTGTGCCGGGACCGGCTCACGTCGCGGTTGGCCGCGCAGGCCGAAGACCCTCGGCCCCCACAGCTGCCCTCCTTGTACGTCGGAGTCGAGGACGGCACGGACCACCGGCCACGCCCCGGCGTCCTTGCCCTGCACCATGAGCGCCGCGGGCAGGCCGCGCAGTCGCTCGCCGGGGGTCGACGTGCTGACCGGCGGGCGGGGCGGGGTGAGGGAGTCGAGGGCGCCACCGGGGTGGGCCACCACACTGAGCACCGTACTGCCGACGGCGCGCAGCCGGCGGTCGAGTTCGAAGCCGAAGCACATCTGCGCGAGCTTCGACCGGCCGTAGGTGCGCTTGGGCCGGTAGTCCAGGGTGGACTGCAGGTCGTCGAGGTCCAGCCGCTCGGATCGCGCCGCGAAACTTCCCACCGTCACGACGCGGCCCGCCGGCGCCGCGGACAGAAGGGGGGCCAGCCACCGCGTCAGCGCGTAGTGGCCGAGGTGGTTGGTGCCGAACATCAGCTCGTGGCCGTCCTCGGTCTCCCGACGGGGCGGGTCGTCGAGCGCGACCCCCGCGTTGTGGACCACCGCGTCGAGACGACCGAGGTCCGCCGCCAGATCGTCCACGGCGGATTTCAGGGTGGACAGGTCGGCGAGGTCCAGGTGCAGGTGCCGCACCCGCGCGCCCGGGACACGCGAGCGGATCGAGGCAAGGGCGGCGTCCGCCTTCGCGGGGTTCCTGCTGCCGATGACGACGAGGGCGCCGGTGGCGGCGAGCTGCTCCGCGGCGAAGTAGCCGATCCCGGCGTTCCCCCCGGTGACGAGGAAGTTGTGTCCCTCGGCGGACGGCAGCCGGTGTACGTCCCATGGTCGGCTCTGGGGTGCGCTGGACACGATGACAGACTCCTTGTGCTCGGGCGGGGTGCTCGTGAGGAGCACCGACTCGCCCAAGATCGCTCCCCCGGCCGACAGATCGCCGACAGATCACGTGCACCGCCGACAGACGACCGACACGCCCCTCAGAAACCCGGAGCCGGGAGGACGTCCGGCCACCACCGGGGGACACCGCTGGGGCAGTCGTAGGTGGTCCCGCCCCAGAAGAGCGAGAGGGCGCACCAGACGACCACTACGAGTACGACGACCAGGGCGAGGGCGTGGACAGCGGGACGGCGTCCCAGGACAGCGCCCGCCGCCAGCCAGCCGAGCAGCAGCACCGCCCACAGTCCTGGGATGAAGAGGACAAGGAGAAAGCTGCTGTTGGCCGCGCTGTTCACCCCCGTGTCGCAGGCGTTCCACACCCTGCCCAGCAGCATGGCCGCGAGCAGCGCGAGCGCCAGCCCGACCACCGCCCCGAGACACCCGTGCAGTCGCCTGTTCTCCATACGTCCCTCCATCCGTCACCTGCTCCGCCAAGCACCGGCGCCGTCCAGCTCGTCGCCGTACCAAGCACCGGTCAAAACCTGCCCCCGGCCCCGAGGCCCGGCTACCTCTTCTTCACCTGATCCACGCCCTGCACGGCCTCGACCTGACCAGGGAACGGTTCCACGCCGCGGTGATCGACACGGTCGGGCGCATGTACACGAGCCTTGACGTCGTCGGACCGGGCATTGCGCGTCAGTTCGTCGTACATGTAGCTCTCCATCTCGGAGAACAGGTCCTCCCCGCGCTTCAGATCCGGCTTGGGCTCGGGCCCCTTCTTGAAGGTGGCCTTGCGCGAGACCTTTCCGCCGTCGTTCTTGACCGTGATGCTGAAGTACCCCCGCGAGCCGCTCAAGCCGACGTTGGGCGCGGGCACCGTGTAGGCCACACTTCAACGCGGCCTCGTTCGGGAAGTGCCCGGAGTTCAGCGCGGTCAGCCGGAGGTCGACGCCGGGAAGGATCTCGGCGTAGGTGGCGGTGTCGCCGTCGAGGCCGGGTTCGGGGAGCGCGGTGGGCCAGCCGAAACACAGTTCGTGCCCTTTGGTTCTCGAGCGCGACCAGTGAGGCGCCGCTGCCGCCGCCCGAGAACGTGAGAGCGGCGGTCGTGTTCTTCGCCCGCACCGTGCCGTCGGCTTCCCGCACGAGGATGGTGTCGACGGGAGCCCATCCGCCGTCGCTCCTGCGGGCGCGGACCGGTGCCGCACTCGTCTGCGCCGCGAGCGCGCTCGCCTCCGACTCCGGCGTACGGTCCGCCACCGCCGAAGCAGCCCTGTCGTCGGCCACCGCCGGAGTTGCCCCGGTCCCCACCGCGGGAACGGTGACTCCGAGGAGTGTGACGGCTATCGCCCCGCTTAATTTTCATGAGAAGAAGCCGTGAAGATCATGAGGGGGCGCGTAACCAGGTCAACTGTGTTGTGGGTCACATTCGAGCCACCGGCCTGTGGCGGACGGCCCGGACGAGCCTTGACCTCGACCGGACTTGAGGTCGGAGGCTGGGCGGGATGTTTTCTCCAGCGAAGGGTGCTGCTCATGCATGCGATCCACGTGGCCTCGTTCGGTGCTCCGGACGTGCTGACCCTGGTCGAGCTGCCCGATCCCGTGCCCGGCCCCGGCCAGGTCGTCGTCGGCATGGTCGCGGCCGACGTCATCTTCCTGGACACGCTGCTGCGCGGCGGCTGGGGTCAGGACTTCTTCCCGCGAACGCTGCCGTACGTGCCGGGTGGCGGCGGAGCGGGCGAGGTGCTGGCAGTCGGTGACGGAGTGGATCCGGGCTGGATCGGCCGGAGCGTGGTCGTACGAACCGGGACCGGATACGCCGAACGTGTCGTCGCGGGTGCGCAGGAGATCATGCCGGTTCCTGACGGGCTGGCCGCCGTGACGGCGGCCGCACTGGTGCACGACGGCGTGACCGCTCTCGGCTTCCACCGGCTGGGGGCGCCGCAGAAGGGGGATTGGGTACTGGTCTCGGCGGCGGCCGGTGGGGCGGGCACACTGCTGGTGCAGTTGGCGGTCGACGCGGGGGCCCGGGTGGTGGCCGCCGCGTCCAGCGACGCCAAGTTGGCGCTGGCCCGGGATCTGGGCGCCGAGGTCGTCGTCGACTACACGCGGGCGGACTGGGTCGAGCGGGTGCGCGAGGCGACCGGTGGCGGCGCCGCGCTCGTCTACGACGGCGCGGGCGGGGCGCTCGGTGCGACCAGCGTCGACGCGCTCGCGGACGGTGGACGCTTCGTCACCTACGGGACCGCCGACGGATTCGCCGCCCCGGACCGGGAGTCCGCCGAGCGCCGGGGCATCCGGCTGCTCATGCCGCTCATGGACGGCCCTCCGGACCAGAGGACCGCCCGGGAACTGCTGGGCCTGGCGCTGGAGAGCGCCGCCGAGGGACGCCTGCGCCCGGCCATCGGCGCCACCTACCCGCTGGCGCGGGCCGCGGACGCCCACCGCGCTCTGGCCGCGCGTACGACGGTGGGCAAGTCACTGCTCCTGGTGGGCGGCGAGTAGGCCCGCACCGACCGGCGGTACCAAGGGACTGACAACACGGGAGCGTCAAACCTGACGATCTTGGTGTTGGTTCCGACCGGCCGGGCGATGCCATGCTGGGCCCCCGTCCCACAGGCGTGCAGCGAGAGGCGGTCCCAGTGGACGTGTTCAAGACCCAGTACGGTTCGGTGCGGGGATTTCGGGCCTCCGGCGACGTCGTCGCCGTCCTCGGTGTTCCGTATGCCGCCGCGCCGTTCGGCGTCCACCGGTTCCGGGAGCCGGCCCCGGCGCCCGCCTGGACCGGGGTGCGGGACGGCAGGCGATTCGGTCCGGTCGCCCCGCAGTCCGCGCGGCTGCCCGGAGCGCCCGTGTGGTCTCCCGGTGACGAGGACATCCTCACCGTCAACCTGTGGACGCCCGCCCCGGACGGTGGCCCCCTGCCGGTGCTCGTCTGGATCCACGGCGGTGCCTACACCTTCGGCTCGTCGGCCCAGCCGGACTTCGACGGCACCGTACTGGCCCGTGCCGGGCTGGTCGTGGTGACTCTCAACTACCGAATCGGTTTCGAGGGCTTCGGCCACGTCCCGCCGGACGGGGCGATCGCCCACCCCGACAACCGGGGGCTGCTCGACCAGGTCGCCGCCCTGCGGTGGGTGCGCGAGAACATCGCCGCCTTCGGTGGCGATCCCGACAACGTCACCGTCGCCGGCCAGTCCTCCGGGGCCGCCTCGGTCGCCTGCCTCATGGTGATGGACCGCGCCCGCGGCCTGTTCCACCGCGCCATCGCGCACAGCCCCGCCAGCCCCTGTTACACGCGCGACATCGCGGCCGCGACCACGCGCGAGGTCGCCGCCGCCGCGGGCTGCCCGGCCACGTCGGCGGGCCTCCTCTCCACGACTCCGCAGGCCCTGGTCGCCGCCGCCGACCAGGTGGTCGACGACTACCGGCACGATCCCGCTTCCGGGTCCCGCCACTACGACCCCTCGCTGTACGCCCCGGTCCTCGACGGCGACGTCCTGCCCACCGACCCCCTCACGGGGATGGCGGCCGGTGCGGCCAGGGACGTGGACCTGCTGGTCTGCCACACCACGGAGGAGTACTGGCTGCTCGACGCCGTCGGCAGCAGCGCGAAGGTGACCACCGACGGGCAACTCGCGCGCTTCGCCGAGGACTTCGGCCTACCCGACGGCCTGGTGGCCGGCTACCGCGCCGCACTGCCCCAGGCCCCGGTGCTGGACGTCTACCTCGCCGTCTTCGGCGACCTGCTGTTCGGTGCGTACGCCGACCGACTCGCCGAAGTCCACGCCCGGGCCGGCGGCCGGGCGTTCCTGTCCCGCTTCGACCGGCGCCGCGCCGATCCGGGTGCGGTGGTACGCGCCTGGCACTGTGCGGACGTTCCCTTCGCCTTCGGAAACCTGGACGACGAGCGTCTGGCCTTCCTCATCGGCGGCGCGCCCACCGCCGCGGACCAGGGACTGGCCCGCCGAATGGTGCGCGCCTGGGCCGACTTCGCCGCCACCGGAAGCCCGGGCTGGCCGCCTGTCCGTGACTCCTTTACCGAGGTCACCGAGGTCAAGGTGTGGACTGCCGGCCGTCACTCCGCCGGCACCGGCGACCGGTCCGCCGCCGTCCGAGCCCTCTGGGCCGAGGCCGACTTTCCGGTCCTACGTCCCTGAACCGGAGCGCGGCCGGTGTGCCACGCCCGCGGGCTGCCCCGCCCGGGCTCCCGGTGCCTGGGGCAGTGTCAGACGCCTGCCCCGGAACCGCCCGCGCAGCGCGCGATCGTGTGTGACCAGCACGATCGCACCCGAGAACCCGGTCAGCGCCTCTTCCAGTTCCTCGACCAGCGCCGGTGAGAGGTGATTCGTCGGCTCGTCGAGCAGGAGCAGGTCGGCGGGCTCCGCGACCAGGCGGGCCAGCTCCACGCGGCGGCGCTGGCCGTACGACAACTCGCCCATGCGCAAGCGCAGTTCCGCCGGGCGGAAGAGGCCGAGGGCGAGCAGGGTGTCGGCGTGCTCGTCGGCGGCACCCACTCGGCCCAGCCCGAACGCCTCGGCGACCCTCAGGTCCGGCGGCCACGGCGTCTCCTCCTGGCGCAGATGCCCTACCCGGCCCGGCACGCGCACCGAGCCCTCGTCCGGCCGCAGTTCACCGGCGAGCACCTTCAACAGGGTCGTCTTGCCCGCGCCGTTGGGCCCGGTGACGAGAAGCCGGCCGCGGCGGCCGAGGCTGAGGGAGCCCAGGTGCAGGCGGTCGCCCACGCGCACGTCCGACAGCTGTGCGGCGGGGAGCGTCGCGGAGGCGGCCCCGGCGCCCCTCCCTTCCTCCGCCGCCGTTCCCATGCGCGCGGTGAAGGCCAGCGCGTCCGGCGGTGGTGCCACCGGGTTCCCGGTCAGGCGCTCGACCCGCTCGCGGGCGTTGCGGATCCGGGACATGGCGCCGTGGGCCCGGCCGCGGGCCCGGAAGCCGCCGTGGCCGAAGTTGGCCAGTGCCGCCTTGCGCGGAATGGCGCCGAGGCGGTCGGCGTGGCCGGCGGCCAGCCGCTCGTTGCGAGCCAACTCCGACCGCCACTCCTCGTACTCCTGGAGCCGGCGGCGGCGCTCCGCGGCCTTCGCCGTACGGTAGCCGGTGTAGCCGTCGCCGTAGCGGGTGACCCTGCCCCCCTCGGCCTCCAGAATCGTGCTGGTCAGACGCTCCAGGAAGACGCGGTCGTGGGTGACCGCGAGCACCGTGCCGCTGTGTGCCCGCAGTTGTGTCTCCAGCCACTCCACGGCCTGATCGTCCAGGTCGTTGGTCGGCTCGTCCAGCAGGAGGATCTCCGGGCGGCCCGCGAGGACGCCGGCCAGGGCCAGGCGGGAGCGTTCGCCTCCGGAGAGGGTGCCGAGCCGGCGCTCGCGGCGGAGCGCCGGCAGGCCGAGGTGGTGCAGCGCGATGTCCACCCGCCGGTCGGCGTCGTGACCGCCTCGGGCCTCATAGCGTTCGACAAGCACGGTGTACGCGGCGAGCGCCTTCGGATCCTCGCCGGCACCGAGCGCCTGCTCGGCCCGGCGCAGCTCGGCCTCAAGGGCACGCAGGTCCGCGAGGGACAGGTCGACGGCGTCCTGGACGGTGGCGGTCGGGGGCAGGGGGAGGGACTGCGGGAGAAAGCCGATGCCGCCGGCGGCGGTCACGGTCGCTTCGCCGCTGTCCGGGCGCTCCTGGCCGGCGACGATCCTGAGAAGGGTGGACTTGCCGGCGCCGTTGTCACCGATCAGTCCGGCCTTCTCGCCCGGCTTCAGCGTGAGGGAGACCTGGTCCAGAACGGTGCGGCCGGGGTGGCGCTTGGTGACATGGGACAGGGTGAGTTGTGAGGTGTGCAAGGTCGGGTCCCTCCTGGCCGCACGGGATCAGCCCGGGCCGGATCGGGGTGGATGGACGGCGCGGCGAGGCGCGGTGACGGCGGAGCGGTGCTCTACGCCGTCGGCGCCGGTGATCTCACAGGGAACCCATGCGAAGGACGGTACGCCACAACGCACACATTGGCAAGACGATACGTCTCGCCTCGCTCGCCGATCGCCCCGTCCCGCGGCGCCGGGGGGGCACCCGTGCGCGGCGCACCGTGAACCGTTGGAGACACTGCACCTCGGACGGCTCGCACATCGTCATCGAGATCGACGACTGGGGGCCCAACAGCGAGCGGTGTGTGGTGCCCGGCGTGACCTGGATCGGCTCCAGCTCCGACATCGACGGCGCCTGGTACACCGGCCGCATCTGCTGAGCCTGGCAGCCCGGGTCTTCGGCAAGGCTAGGGTTCCGGGATGACGTTGGAACTTGTGCAGGTGAACTTCAAGGCCCGGGACGACTCGGCGCTCGGCCGCTTCTGGGCGCAGGCGCTCGGCTGGAGCATGTCGAGCGAAGGGCCGGGCGTCACCAACCTGGAACCGGTGGGCTTCGACTGGCCGGACCCGTCCGCCGTCTGCATCGATCTCGTCCGCGTCCCGGACCCGGAGACGGTGAAGTACCGGGTGCACCTCGAGCTCGCCACCACCTCCGAGGCCCATCGGACGGAGCTGGTCACCCGCCTCGGGAAACTGGGCGCCACGCACGCCGACGTGGGCCGGAGCGACGCACCGCGGACGGTGCTGGCCGACCCGGAGGGCAACAGGTTCGGCGTCCTGGAGCCCAGCGAGCGCTACCGGGACACCGGGCCGATAGCCCGCGTGGTCGTCTCCTGCACCGACCCACGGGACCTGGCCCGCTTCTGGGGCGCGGCGATCGACTGGACCGTCCACGAGCTGACCGACGACCGTGCTCTGCTGCGCTCGGCCAAGGACGTGGGGCCGTACCTGGAGTTCCGCCGCACCCCCGACGACGAGGCCGGGTGGAACCGCATCCACCTCGACGTGATGTCCGACCCGGTCGAGGACCAGGCCAGGGAGGTCGCTCGGCTCGAAGCTCTCGGCGCGACACGGACCGATGTTGGTCAGGGGGATGTCTCCTGGGTCGTCCTGACCGACCCCGCGGGCACCGAGTTCTGCGTCCTCGGCCGGGGCTGACGCTTCGTACGTCAGCCTCGGCGGCCGAAGACCTGCCGGGCCGTGCCGAGGTCCAGGAAGACGGTCTCCCCGGTGGCGTCGTCCAGAGCGTCGTTGTCGGTGACGGCGTAGACGCGGCCGTCACCTCCCACGGTCGGCCCTTCGAGCTTCTCCTGCGTCCAGCCGTTGGTGGCCCGCAGGTCCGGCAGCACGTCGTGCGCGAGCCTCTTCGGCAGGACCCGCAGGGCTCCCGAGGGCGCCGCCGACTTCGGCGGGTCCACGGTGTAGATCCGTTTGACCCTGGCGGCGGGGCCGTTGAGCTTGTCGCGCTCGTCACCGCGAGCCGGTCGCCGACCGCGGTGATCTCGGACAGCCCCATCCAGTCACCGGCGGTGCCGGTGGGTTCGAGCCGGTAGCCGTACCAGCTCCAGGTGCCGGCCGTCACGTCGTAGCGTCCCAGCCGCACGACACCCGCCGGGTCGCCGGCGGCCTCCCGCTGGAGCGCGGCCCACACGACCTCGTGCCCACGCCGGTCGGTGGTGGCGGTGACACCCTCGAAGCCCTGATTGCCGAGGCCCGCGGCGACGTCGGCCGGCAACGGGACGACCTGCCGGGTCACGCCCCGCGCGTCGAGCCGGACGAGCTTGTTGCCCGCGCCCGTCCCGCCCTCGACGGCGAGCCAGAAGCCGCCCTGCGGCCGGGCGTGGCTGCCCTCGGCGTCATAACCCGCGGGGCGCCCCCCGGTGTCCTTGGCGGTCGGTTCCCGGGTGATGACGGCGGGGCGGCGGGCCGTGTCGACGGTGAGGATGCGGGTGGTGGAGTACGCCGCGTCGGTGACCGTGTAGAGCCGGTGCGGCCGGCCCGGTGCCGCGGACAGCGCGCCGAGCGCTCCCCAGCCGATCGGGGCGCCGCGGTCGTCGTCGGCCGAGACGACGCCCGGGAACGAGGGGGCGTGCCCGGTGCCCCGACCGAGCCGGAACAGGCTCACGGACGCGCGCATGCCCGCCTCGGCGTCGTCCTCCTCGCTGGAGACCGCGAGCAGTCCGCGCGACGGGATCGGCAGCAGGCCCTCGGGGCCGTTGGTGGCGGGCAGCAACTGGCGAAAGACCGGCCGGGTGGGGCGGCTGACGTCGTAGACCGCGACGAAGTTGTCGCGCTCCGAGCCGACGAAGGCGTAGGGCACGCCGTCGTACTGGGCGATCGCGATGCCTTCCGGCTCGGCGCCCTTCTTCCCCGACCGGCCCTCGTTGTGCAGGCCGTGGCGCACGGCGAGCCGTTCGAAGCTGTTGCCGGCGTCCCAGACCGGCCTGCCGGTGCGGCCGTCGAACACGGACCAGCCGCGGGTACCGCCGCGCCGGTCGCCCTCGTTGGCGGTGGCCAGGTAGCGGTCGTCGATCCAGCCGACGGCGTCGGGCTCGCGCGGGAGGTCCTCGATGGACCCGCTCACGGTGGCGGGAGGAGCCTCACGACGTGGACTGCCCGGAAGGCCCCGCGCCGACCTTCGCCCCGCCGCCCGAGCTGCCCAAGCTGCCCACCGAGGAGCTTCGGACGAAGCTTCCCCGGGTCCCGACGGGCGGCCGGGTGGACGAGAGCGAGGTTCGCCGTACGCTCGCCGCGCTCGACCTCGATCCGCGGATCCGGACCGAAGTGGAGGCGGACGGCGGCCGGGTCGGCGTCCTGCTGTCGGTGAAGGGCGACCACTTCGGCCCGCAGGACTGTCTGCTCGCCCGCGTCGTGCCCGGCGCGACCGAGGTCTGGGTGCCGCCCCGCATCCAGCGGATGCCCGGAGAGGGCGGCTGCAGTGTGGCCAACGCCCTGGACCCGGCACCGGCACCGCACTGACAGCGCTCCGCCCGCCGCGCACAATGGACTCCGTCGCCGGCACGGTGGCCGTCGACGGAAGGAGAAGCGTGGGCGGGATTACCTCGAAGAGCGTCGCCTCCGGGATGCGGGAGGCGGCGCGTGCCCTGCTCGCCGTCCTGGAGCCGGAGCAGGTACGTGAGCTGCGCGCCGTGCCCGGCCGGTTGGACGCGCCCGAGCTGCGCGAGTGGACGTATCTGCCGGGCCCGCGCCCCGGACTTTCCACCGAAGGGCTCGACGGCCGGCAGCGCGAGGTGGTCAACGCGCTCCTGGCCACGGCGCACAGCGCGGCGGGAGCGGAGCTGGTGCGCGGGGCGATCGAGGTGGAACGGCACCGCCGCGCCCGAATGGGGCACTCGGGGCCGGACCGCTACTGGGTGCGGCTGCTCGGCGACCCGGACGGCGACGAACCGTGGGGCTGGCGGCTGAACGGCCACCACCTGGCCGTCCACGTGCTGGTCACGGGCGCCGGGATCCGGGTGACGCCGCACTTCGTCGGCGCGGAACCGGCTCGCACCGGAAACGGCCCGCGGGCCGGCCTCCGGCCCCTGGGCCCGGAGGAGGACCTGGCCAGAGAGCTGATCACGAGCCTGCGCGGCACCGCGCGGGCGTCGGCGCTCTTCGCCGCCGCACCGCCAAACGACATCCTGACCCGGGCCGACCCGTTCGCCGATCCGGGTCTCCTTCCGGAGGGCCTGCCGTACGACCGCCTGACGCCGGGGCAACAGCGCCTTCTGGAGCGTCTGGTGCGCCGCTATCTCGACCGTGCGCCCGAGGCGTACGCGCGCGAGTGCTGGTCCGACGCCGTGCACCGGGGGCTGGGTTCCCTGTCCTTCGCCTGGGCCGGCGGCCTCGCCCCTGGGGACCGGCACTACTACTGCGTCCGCGCCCCGGACTTCCTGATCGAGTACGACAACACGCAGGACGACGGCAACCACGCCCACTCCGTCTGGCGGCACGTCCGCCACGACTGGGGAACCGACCTGCTCCGCGGGCACTACACGGAGCAGCACTTCTAGAGACCGTCACCCGTACGGGCGCGGACGCAGGATGTGACACGTTGGGAAGTGAACGGGATGCCGTGCCGGGGCCCTCGCTGCAGCAGAGGGTCCAGGGCGTGCTCGACGAGCTCGTCGGTACGGGGGCCGAAACGGGCTTGCAGGTCGCCGTGTACCACCACGGTGCTCTCGTCGTCGACGCCGTCGCCGGTGTCGCCGACAGCCGGACCGGGCGCAGGGTGACTCCCGACACCCCGTTCTTCGGTTTCTCCGCCGGCAAGGTCATGACGTCGCTCCTCGCCCACCTGCTCGTCAAGAGCGGTCGGGTCGGGTACGACACGCCGGTGGCCGAGCTGTGGCCGCGGTTCGGCGCCCACGGCAAGGAGACCGCGACTCTGCGGCACGTGCTCACCCACTCTGCCGGCGTGCCGGCCATGCCCCGTGACGTCGGCCCCGGCGACCTGGCCGACTGGTCGCGGGTGTGCACGGCGCTCGCCGACGCCGCACCGCGGTGGCACCCCGGGACCAGGACGGGATACCACTCGTTCACCTACGGCTTCCTGGTCGGCGAGGTCGCGCGCCGGGCGACGGGCAAGCCGATGCGACAGCTCCTGCGCGAGTGGATCACCGGGCCGCTGGGTCTGGACGGCGACCTGTACTTCGGTGTGCCCCCAACGGACCTGGCCCGGCCGGCCCGCCTCGAGGACGCGGCACCGCACCCCGTCGGCCCGCCCGACGACGAGGCCGTCCTCGCGCCCTGGGAGATGCGACCGGCCGCGGCCCTGGGCAACAGCCGCGACATCCTCCAGGCGGACATCCCGTCGGTGGGCACCTTCACCGCGCGGGGAGTCGCCGCCATGAACGCCGCGGTCCTCGACGGCCGGCTCATCGGTCCGCACCAGCTCGCGCAGGTGACGGCGGTGGCCTTCGAAGGCACCGACCAGGTCTTCGGCCATCACGCCCGGCTGGGCCTGGGCTATCCGCTGGGCCGCATCGGCACGCGGCCCGACGACTCCCCCACCACCTTCGGCTGGGTCGGTGGAGGCGGCAGCTACGTCTACGCCGACACCGCCACCTCCACCGCTTTCGCCCTGACCAAGACCCGCCTCACCCCGCACTTCGACACCGCGCAACGACTGGCGGACCTGACGGCGGCCGAGTTCGCCGGCCGGACCTAGCCCGGCCTCAGGCGTCCGCGATCCAGCTGCCGTGGAAGCCCAGCGGCACCCGGCCGGGCACGCCCCGTCGACGGCCTCGTACGCGCGCCACATCTCGGCCGCGCTCGCGGTGTAGGCGTAGCGGTGCCGTCGTGAGACCAGGGACTCGTTGATGCGCGGGAACTCCTGCGGCCGGTCGTCCAGCCGAGTGCCGCGGACCCGGTCGGCCCGCAGGTCGATCGTCCACCGGTCGAGCGTCGGGGCCCCGGTGGCGGAGGGGCCGCCCGTGCCGCGCCCGGCGGCGTAGAACAGCGCGGGGAAGCCGATGTACTCCAGCACGACCGTGTCACCCTGGTCGTAGGCGTTGAGGGTGTGCGAGTAGTACACGGGGTCGATCTCGAACCAGCGCGTGGTGCCGCCGGTGCGCGGCAGCACCGGCGCGAAACCGCTCGCCGTCCGGGACGGCTCCACCGCCGTCGGCGCCTTCGTCGTACAGGACGCGGACGACGGTACGGCCGACCACCGCTGGCGCATCCTGCACTGAACGGCCATTGACACGCGTGTGCGAGTCGTTCGAGGATGACCCCCGTTGACAACGTTGTCGCCTGGCGAAGAGGACCATCATGGGCCCCGTTTCCCTCCCTGTAGGCCGCAGGCTCCTCCTGCAACTCCTCGGCGCGACCGGCGCCGCGGCCACCCTCCAGCCGGCACTGGGGTCCCCTTCGGCCGCCGCGGCCGCTTCCGGAGCCGCCCGGAGCGTCGACCCGCCGGACGACGTCGCCGCCACGTACCTCCGCGTGCTGCTGCGGCACACCCGCTGGTCCGAGACGCAGTGGGACGAGGCCAAGGGTGCTTACAGCGACCGGAACTTCGGGTTCGCCGTCGTCCTCGGGCATGCCGTGCTGCTGACCCACGGGACCTTCGACGAGGACGCGGCCGGCGTCGGCCGGGAGACGCTCAGGCACCGCACCCTGGCGACCCTGCGCCACTACGCGGCCTCCAACCGGCTGACCGGCGGCACCCAGTGGGGCCGCACCCTGTTCTTCGACACCACGTTCCAGTCGTACTTCGTCCTCGCCGCGCACCTGCTGTGGGACGAGCTCGACGCCGCCACCCGCTCCGCGGTCGACACCATCACCCGCGAACAGGCGGCGTACACGCACTCCCTGGGCACGGGCGACGACCCGTACTCCGGCTCCTGGACCCCGAACGGGCTCGCGGGCGGGTACGTCGGCGACACCAAGCTGGAGGAGATGGGGCTCTACGCGCAGACCCTCGCTCCGGCGCTGGCCTGGGCCCCGGGCGACCGGCGCCGCTCCAAGTGGGCGGCCGACTACGGCACCTGGTCGCGCAACGAGGGCGGCCTGCCGCCCGCCGACCTGGCCAACCCCGCGCGGGTGGACGGGGTGCCGGTCTCGCACAACACCGCGCACAACGCGTACGACACCTTCATCGTCGAGAACCACGGCTCCTTCGGCCCGCACTACCAGGAGGAGATGTGGCGCACCTCCGGGCGCAACGCGGCACACTTCCTCGCCGCGGGGCAGCCGCTGCCCGAGGTCCTGACGAGACAGCCCAACGCACAGCCGCTGTGGCGGACCCTGCTGGGCGTCATGTCGGACGCGGGCGAGCCGCTGATGCCGATGGTGGACGACCGCGAGCACCTGTACGGCAGGGACGTCATACCGCTGGCCTTCCTGTCGCGGGTGGCGGGAGACCGGGCGGCGGCCCGCGCGGAGACGGAGCTGGCCGCACGCCTGGAGGCGTACCAGGCGTACCCGCCCGAGTACCGGCTGGCGAAGTTCTCGGGCGAGCCCAAGTACGAGCCGGAGGCGCGCGCGGAACTGGCCATCAGCTATCTGCTGCACGTGTGGCCGCAGGCCGGGCCGCAGGTA
Source organism: Streptomyces sp. NPDC059906 (assembly GCF_042730645.1). Classification (NCBI taxonomy): domain Bacteria; kingdom Bacillati; phylum Actinomycetota; class Actinomycetes; order Kitasatosporales; family Streptomycetaceae; genus Streptomyces; species Streptomyces sp. NPDC059906. Next base: position 272,528 of record NZ_JBHWKU010000006.1, on the reverse strand, counting down.
CGTCCCCTGTCGCGCGAGGAGTTGTTCGCGTACGCGTCGGGGGTCACCGACTTCGGGACCGGCCCCGGTCTGGTGTCCCACCAGTCGCCCGCGGCCTGGGCGGGTGCGGTGTCGAAGCCCGGGTTCGTGAAGTTCGCCTGGCAGCCGGCGCACGACGACTGGCTGTTCCGGCTCGGCGGCGCCACCCCGATGTTCCTGCCCTCGACCGCCGCGGCGGTCACCGGCAGGACGGTGCGCGTGCACACGGCGCTGCGGGACGGCTTCGACGGCAGCGCCACGGTGCTGCGTCTCGGCGAGGGCTTCGCCGGGTACGCGACACTGCCCACGGGCGCCGTCGTCTACGCCTGCGAGGGGCCGGGCGCGGCTGCTTCGCGGCTGGAGGTGCACAACCTGACCATGCCCGGGGTGGCGGGCCTGGACGGCAGCCGCACCTACCGGTTCGCGGAGGGCTCGGCCACGGTCCGCGCGCAGGACGCCACGCCCTCGGCCGCGGGGCGCGTCGACGAACTGACCTTCCCCGGCACGACGGTGCGGCACCTGCGCATGCTGGGCGTCCAGCCCGACCCGGCGTACGGGTACTCGCTGTACGCGGTCGAGGCGCGGGACGGGGCCGACGGGCCCGACCTCGCGCGGGGCGGCACGGCGACGGCCTCCTCGCAGTCGGCCGGCATGGGGCCGGAGCTGGCCGTGGACGGCAACGGCGCAAGCCGCTGGGCGGTCTCGCGCGAGGACCGCAAGCGGGCGGACAGCTGGTGGGCCGTCGATCTCGGCGCCGAGCGCGCACTGGACCGGGTCACGCTGCGCTGGGAGGCGGCCGCCGGCCGCTCCTACCGGATGCAGGGTTCGCCGGACGGCGAGCAGTGGACCGACCTGGTGACCGGCCCGGCTCCCGCGCTGCGCAGCGGCGGCGGCTGGCTCGACGTCGACGGCCGTGCCGGGCTCGTCGTCCGCGGCGACGGCAAGCACACGCTGGCGGTGTACGGCGACACGATCGTCCCGGCCGAAGGGGCCCGGGAGCCGCTGGTGATCGAGGGGCACTGCGGTGTGTCCGCCGGGGAGCTGAGCGCGCTGGCCCGTCGCGCCGCGCCCACCGCCGGGGACGGCCGGGTCCGCGCGGCGCGGGTGGACGGGTACCTGAGCCTGTTCAACCTGTCGGCGCAGGAGGTGGAGACCCGGGTCGCGGTGCCGCAGCAGGGCGGAAGCCGGGTGGTCTACGAGGGTGAGCAGACGGTGACCCGGGAGGGCATCGACTACGGTGCGCGGCTGGACGCGGCGTCGGCCTCGCTGCTCGCGCCGCGCTTCACCCTCACCGCGCTGTCCGGCCGCTCCCTGCCCTGCGGGCTGCGGGTCCGGGTGGCCGACGGGGCGACCCTGATCCTGTCCGGTGCCCACTGCCGGCTGCGGATCGAGGCCCAGGGCAGCGGCACCGAGGCGACGGTGCGGGGCGGACGCGAGACGCGGGTGACGCTGCGCGGGGCAGCGGCCTTCCCGCACCACGACCACGCCCTGGGCCGGAACACCTTCCCGACCCATCCTCTGCCGCCGGGGATGTCCGGCCCCGGTGCCGCCGTGGACGGCGACCCGGACACGGCCTGGCGCCCCGGTCGCGACGGCCGCATGGTGGTCGACCTGGGGACGCGCACCGGGGTGCGGTGGGTGGAGGCGCGGTGGAGGACCGGCGCGGCGCCGGCGACCCGGGTGGAGTTCAGCACCGACGGGGTGCGCTACCAGCAGGTCGGCACCCTGGACGGACGTGGACGCGTACGCCGGCTCACCCGGGCGGGCTCGGCCCGGTACGTCGCGGTGTCCGTGCAGGGTGCGCCGCACGCACACGAGGGGCTGGTCCGGCTCTCCGTGGGCTGAGGCCGCCACCCGCGCCGCGTGGCGTCCGGCAGTACGGACGCGAGGGCACGGCAACCGCCCGCTGCCCGGTCCCACCCGGGACGGCGGCGGGGGCCGGTGGACGTCAGTCCAGTACGAAGGTGCCGCCGGCGCTGGTCGCCAGGTCGGCTCCGAGGGCGGCCGCCGGTGTCCAGGCCCCCGGCCGGCCGGCGCCGCGGGCCAGCAGTCCGGTGACGGTGGCGGTGACGTCGGTCGTGAAGTCCATGCCCTCGCCGGCCCGGAGCCAGCCCTCGCGCCGGGTGCCGTCGGCCCACTCCACGACGGCGTGGCCCCAGGAGTGCTCGCGTGGACGGGGCGCGGCCTTCACGGTGACCCGGCCGAGCCGGTCGACGGCGAGGCGCCGCAGCGCCGGGACCGACAGCAGGCGGCCGAGCAGCGGGAGCACGGCGCGCAGGAGCGGAGCGGTCGGCGCGAGGGAGGACGTCGCGGTGACGAACGGTGCCCCGGCCGCCGCCCGCGCCGCGACGAGTTCACCGGAGGCGACACCCGCCGACCTGGCCGACGTCCCGTCGGGGAAGGTGAGTCGCCGCGGGTCGGCGCCGAGGCGCGAGCGCACCAGCTCTCCGTCGGCGTAGCGCCGCCCGCCGGCGGTGAGCGCGTCCACGATGCCCGAGGCCAGGGCGGCGCCGAGGGCGCCGGACTCCACGGCCACCGAGGCCACGGAGTCGACTCGCACCCGGTGCGGCACGGGCCGCCCCTCGCACAGCTTCACCACGACCGCCTCCGTCGCCAGCACCCCGAATCCGGCGCCGGTGACCAGGGTGCTGCCCGCCCGCGTCGCTTCCTCGTGCAGGGCGAGGAGTCCCTCGACGGCGACGACGTCGTTGGCCTGGTCGACGTAGTGGCCGCCGACCGACATGCAGGCACGGGCGATCACCGGCGCCGTGGTGGCGTAGGCGCCCATCGTGTTCACCACGACCCGGGGGCGCTGCCGCACCACCTCCTTCGCGATCCGCTCCGCCGAGTCGGCGACGACGACCTTCGCGCCGGCGGGGAGGCCGGCTTCGGCACCTGCCGCGGCCATCCGCTCGCGGCTGCGCCCGACCGGCACGACCGTCAGGCCCCGCGCGGCCAGTCGGCCGGCCACTCCCCGTCCCACACGGCCGGTGGCCCCGACGATCCACACCTCGTCGTCCGTCCTGTTCTCGCCGGTCGTTCCGCTGGTCCCGCTGGTCTCGGTCATGGCCCTGTCCCTGTCTGCGCGGCACCGGGACGCACGTCCCAGTGATGACACACCGTGCCATGACTTCAGGCTAGCACTGACGACACAGCGAGACATCACCTGTTAGAGTCGGCCCATGGCAAGGTGGGACCCGGGCGCGGAGCAGCGCCTGAAGCGGGCGGCTCTGGAGCTGTACCTGGAGCGCGGCTACGACGACGTGACCGTGACCGACATCGCCGAGCGGGCCGGACTCACCCGGCGCTCGTACTTCCGTTACTTCCCGGACAAGCGGGAGGTCCTCTTCGGCGGCTCGGAACTCCTGCCCCCGGCGCTGGCGCGGGCCGTCCTGGCGGCGGAGCCCGACGCGGCTCCGCTCACCGCCGTCCTCGAGGCGATGTCCCGTGTAGGCACCGAGCTGGTGGCGCAGGTGCACGACTCGGCGGAGCGGCGGACGGTCATCGACGCCAGCCGCGAGTTGCAGGAGCGCGAACGGACCAAGGCGGCCGCGATCACCCGGGCGGTCCGCGACGCCCTCGTCCAGCGGCAGGTGGAGACCGACGCCGCCGAACTCGTCGCACAGCTCGCCACGGTGGCCTTCGGCATCGCCTTCCGACGCTGGATCGACGCGGGGGGACGTATCGGTTTCGACAGCTGCCTGGACACGGTGACCGACCGGCTGCGGGCCGCCCTCGCCGGGACGTGAGCAGCTCCGGATCAGGGGAGCAGGCGGGTGAGTTCGTCCGCGCGGCGGTGGTCCTTCGGCCGCCCGAGGGCACGGCGCATGCGGATCAGATCGTCGAGTGCGGCGTAGCGGACGGTGAACCCCGACGGGTCGTGGGTGGTCCCGGCCCGGGCCAGGCAGGGCGACACATCCATGTCCCCCCAGGACAGCACCGGGGTGCACAGGTCCCCGGCGGCCCCGGTGACCTCGTATGCCGCCTGTTCGCGGTCCAGGTCAGGCGGTTGGGCGCAGCCGCACGCCGCGAGGGCGGCACGCAGGGCGCGAGCCTCGGCGGGGGTGCCGTCCCACAACAGGTCCAGGTCGCCGGTCAGCTCGGTGGAGCCGTGCATGATGCCGGCGACCTGGCCGATGACCACCGCGTGGGAGCCGGCGTCGTGGAGTGCCCGGAGGAAGGGGAAGGGGTCGAAGCCGAGCGCCCCGTCCGTGGCGAAGGTGCCCAGCACGTCGTCGGCCTCCTCCGGGCGGCGCCCCACGGGCGGCCGTTCTCGCGTCGCGTCCCGGGTCCGGGCGATCGCCCGCCGCAGGCGCAGGGCAGCAGCTGTCTGGCTCATGCGCCCATCCAACACGGTCCGCCTCCGGCCACGGCACCGCGTCCGTCCCGTTCCGGTGCGGCGGCCGCGGTGGCGGGGTGGGGTGACGACGGGGCGTGGGCGCCGTTACCGGGTGACCGGTGCCAGGCGGTACCGGCCGCCGCGGCGGGTGCCGAAGGACACCACACCCCGCTCGGGACGGTCGGCGTCGGCGCCCTCGACGCGCATCGGGTGCGGGGTGCGGATCCGGGCGGGGTTGCCGAGCAGCGAGCGCACCTCCGCGCGTGTGATGCCGTCCCCGGTCCACTCCAGGTCGACCTCGAACCCGCCCCGCGCCCGCAGGCCCCGGAAGGATCCGGTGGGCCATGCCCCGGGCAGGGCGGGCAGCAGTTCGATCTCGCCCACGTGGCTCTGCAGGAGCATCTCGGTGATGCCGGAGACGCCGCCGAAGTTGCCGTCGATCTGGAAGGGCGGGTGGAGGTCGAAGAGGTTCGGCGCGGTGCACGCCGGGGTGAGCAGGTCCGCCAGGTGGGTAGGCCCGCGCCGGTTCCAGCAGCCGGGCCCACATGTTGATCTTCCAGGCGAGGGACCAGCCCTGTCCCCCGGTGCCGCGCAGCTCCAGGCTCTTCTTGGCGGCCGCGGCGAGTCCCGGGGTGCCCCGCGGGGTGATCTGGGCGCTCGGGAACACGCCGTAAAGGTGGGACACGTGGCGGCTCCTGACCAGGGCCGCCTCCTCCCAGTCCACCAGCCACTCCTGGATCTGGCCCAGGTGGCCGACGCGGGTGGGCGCGAGCCGGTCGCGGACCTCGGTGACCCGTCCGACGAGGCGACTGTCGCGGTCCAGCACTTCTGCGGCCTGGCGGTAGGCGTCGAAGAGGTCCCGCAGCAGCTGCATGTCGATGGTGAGGCCGGCGCAGACGCTGACGCTCTCGCCCTCGTCCTGGTGGTGGGTGACCTCGGGCGACTGGGAGGGGTTGGTGACGAGCCAGCCGGTCTCCGCGTCCACCTGGAGGGTGTCGAGGAAGAACTCCACCGCCTCCTTCATCACCGGGTAGTTGCGGCTCAGCGCGCCCGTGTCGCCGGTGAACCGGTAGTGGTCCCACAGCATCACGCACAGCCAGGCGAGGTTGCCCGGCGGGCCAGTAGTTCATTTCGAAGTTGATGTTGACGGTGTACTTGGACTCCAGGCCGGGTTCAGGCTGTCGTTCAGTCCCTGGAGGTTGGCCGGCTGTCCGGGCGACCGGGAGCAGGAGGCGAGCAGGTAGCGACCGTACTGAAAGTAGAGCGCGGCCAGTTGGGGGTCCTTGCCGTCGGCGAACAGCGGGATGCGTTCGTCGGTGGCAGCTCGGCGCGTTCCGAGGGACCCAGGTCGAGGGCCACCCAGCCGAACAGGCGCCGGTGGTCGGCGACATGCCGGTCGCGCAGGTGTGCGTACGGCTTCCTCGCCCCGCCCCATGCCCGCAACAACGACCCAGGCGCGGAGCGGTCACATGATCGCCCGGACAGCTCCTAGTAGTGCTTCGTTAGGTTCTGCGCTGTCTGCGGCGGCTTGGCACGAGCACTACTCGTCCGGTGTGGAGATCGACCGTGCGGTGGTCGTCGGCGGCGGCTCCGGGTTCGTGGAGACGACCGCGACGTTCACGCAGCCCGCGGCGGAGTACAACCTGTCGCGCTGGAGCGACAAGGTCAACACCCGTTCGGTGGCGGCCGCTTCGGTGACGGAGACGGGTCTGGACCTCGACACGCTGAAGTTCTCCGGCTCCGGTGCGGTGGCCGAGGCGTACGGGGCCGCGTGGGTCGCGGAGTGGAACCGGAACGTCACCGCGGAGGGGATCGGCCGGCCGTGACCGGCTGAACAGGGCGAGGCGGCCGAGGGACCGGTCCGGCGACGGGTCCCTCGGCCGCCTCGTTCTGACCGTCCTACGCGTCCGGCGCGTCGGCCGGGCGGCGGCGGGCCCACGAGGACGTGATGTGCTCGCGCATCGCCTCCGCGGCCGCGTCGCCGTCCCCGTCGAGCACCGCGGCGGCGACCCGGGCGTGCGCCTCGTGGGTCAGCTCGATGTCCTCGCGCGTCGGGTCCCCGCTGTACTGCGGGGAGCGCACGGCCTTGCCCTGGATGCTGGAGACGATGGCCCGTCCGAACGCGTCCCGGGAGGCGTGGTGGATGATCTCGTGGAACTCGATGTCCGCGTGCGAGTAGGCCTCGGGATCGTCGATCAGGCCCGCGAGTTCGTCGAGCTTGGCCGACAGCGCCGCCGACTGTTCCTCGTCGATGCGCCCGGCGGCGCGGGCGGCCATCGCGCACTCCAGGGTGGTCCTGATCTCGATCAGGTTGTCCAGATAGACCAGGCGGTCCTTGCGCTGGAACAGCGCGTCGAGGACCAGCGGGTCGAGCAGGCTCCACTGGTCCTGGCCCAGGACGACGGTCCCCCAGCCCTGACGGGTCGCCACCAGCCCCTTCTCGGCGAGCGTCGTCGTCGCCTCCCGGATCACGGTCCGGCTCACCTCGTACTCCTCGCAGAGCTCACCCGCCGACGGCAGCGCGGTGCCCGGCGGGTACTCCCCGAGCACGATGGCCGTCGCGAGGCTCTGGACGACGGCCGCGGCGAGCGGCGGCCGGCGTCGTTGAGGGCGGGACACGGCGGTGGTGTCCGCGGATGGCTTGATCATCTGGTCAGAGACTCCCAATGTTCGTGCAGGTTCGCCCGGCCCCCGCTGTCCAATGACCCCAGGTTAGCCGAACATGCTAAGGTCATCACTCGTATTACAAGTTACGACTCGGCCGTGGGAGACGCGATGCGCATCACCGGATACCGGTCCCTTGCCACGGTCCACGAGTGGGGACGACCGGTGGGCGACGTGAACGGCGTCGTCACCACCGGCGTCACCGAGGTGCCGGTGCTGCTGCTGGAGACGGACGAGGGCCTGACCGGCGTGGGCCTCGGCGGCCACGCCGACGTGGCGCGGGTCTTCCCGGCACTGGAGGGCCAGGACCCCCGGGCGGTCACCTCGCTCTACGACAGGATGCTCGCCCACGTCTTCAAGTCCGGGCACGGCGGGCACGTGTTCGGCACGATCGGCGCCCTCGACATGGCGCTGTGGGACCTCAAGGCGAAGATCGCCCAGGAGCCGCTGTGGCGAACGCTGGGCGCCGCCGACCAGTTCGTTCCTGGCTACGCCTCCGGCCTGGACTACGCGCTGAGCGACGACGAACTCGTCGCCTTCCACGAGCGGTGGGCGCGGCGCGGCTTCACGGGCGCCAAGGTCAAGGGCGGCCTCGACGTGGACCGGGACGTACGGCGCCTGGCGGCGGTCCGCGACGTGTTCCGGGCCAACAGCGAGCGCCCCGCGCTCATGTACGACGTCAACGAGTCCTGGGGACGGCGCCAGGCGGTGCGCCTGGCCCGGCAGGTCGAGGAGCGGGTCGAACTCACCTGGATCGAGGAACCGGTCCGGCGCTGGGACGTCGCGGGACACCGCGCGGTCGCGACCGGCATCCGTGCCGCCGTCGCGACCGGGGAGAACCTGACGGGTCTCGAGCACTTCCGCCCGCTGCTGGCCGCGGACGCGGTGGGGGTCGTGCAGACCGGCGCCGTGTGGGGCATCACCCACTTCCTGCGTGTCTCGACGCTCGCCTTCGGGCACGGCCTGCCGGTGAGTCCCGTCGGGTACAACGCCAACCCGGTCGCGCACGCGGCGGCCGCCGTGCCCAACCACCTGGTGACCGAGGTGCAGGATCTGGCCTTCCCGGTCGGGCTGCGGGTGGACCAGGAGATCGCCGACGGCGGGATCGTCCTCGGCGACGCCCCGGGCCTGGGCATCGAGGTCGACGAGGAGCGGATCGTCGCACGGGCCGCGTCGGGCGGGTGGTCCCTGCCGTCCGGACCGCATGTCCGTCCGGCCGACGCCGGCCTCAGACTCGCGCCGCAGGCGCGGTGAGACAGCATCGGGGCACGTCGAGCGGGTCGAGGGCGGGTGGAGGGAGCGGCACATGAGCATGCGAAAGGCCCTGGTGGTCCGCGGCGGGTGGGAGGGCCACGACCCGGTCGGCTGCACCGAGTCGGTCATGCCCGCACTGGAGCGCGCGGGGTTCGAGGTCGACGTCGCCGAGGACCTGGCGGTGTACGAGGACCCGGGGCTGCTCGCCGCCACCGACCTCGTCGTGCACTCCTGGTCGGCGGGCGGGCTGACGGCGGCCCAGGAGGCGAACCTGGTCGACGCGGTGGAGGCGGGCACCGGCTTCGCCGGCTGGCACGGGGGCGTGGTCGCCACGAACGTCGCCAACCCCCGCTACCTGCGTATGGTCGGAGGCCGCTTCCTGTGGCACCCGGACGGCTTCCAGGAGTTCACCGTGCGGATCTCCGCCTCCCCCGACCGGGACGGCGAGATCGTCGAGGGGGTCGCGGACTACGACGTGGAGACCGAGCACTACTGGGTGCTCACGGACTCCCTCAACACCGTCCTGGCCACGTCCGTGCTCACCCCGGGCCCGGCCGACCCGTGGGACGAACCCGTCGAGTTCCCCGTGGTGTGGACCCGCCGGTGGGGCGCGGGGCGGGTCTTCGTCTGCACCCTCGGGCACCGCGTCGCGGACCTCCGGGTGCCGCAGACGGCGGCGATCGTCGGCCGCGGACTCGTGTGGGCGGCGCGCGCGTGAGGCCCGGGGGCGTCCCGGCCGCCGGGTGCTCCCGCCCGCGACGGCCCGGCACCCCGCCCGGGTCAGGTGCTCTCGCGCGCGACGACCCGGTACCCCACGTCCCGGTGCGGGACGTCGACCGCGGCGCCGCGCATCCGCGCCAGCAGCAGCTCGGCGCCCAACTCCCCGATCCGCGCGCTGGGTACGGCCACCGTGGTCAGCGCCGGAACCAGGTGCCGGGCCAGTTCGAAGTCGCCGAAGCCGGCCACGGCGAGCCTGCCCGGCACGTCGATGCCGCGTCGTACGCAGGCCTGGAGGGCACCGGCGGCGAAGACGTCGCTGGAGAACATCACGGCGTCGGAGTCCGGGTACCTCGCCAGCGCCAGGTCCAGCAGGGCGACACCGGTGTCCATGGTGACCGGTTCGGGACCGGCGTCCACGGTGCGCGCCTCGCCGCCCAGCAGGTCCCGGACGGCGCCGGTGTAGCCGTCGAGGCGCTCCGCGGCCCGGGGGTCGCCCGAGGTGTGCCGCCCGGCGAAGGTGATCCGCCGCCGGCCGCGCTCCACGAGGTGGCCCACCATCGCCGCTGCCGCCGCCGCGTTGGAGAAGCCGACCAGCAGGTCCACCGGGTCCCCGGACCAGCCCCAGGTCTCCACGACCGGCACCCCGGCCGCCTTGAGCAGCGTCAGCGTGCCCGGGGTGTGGCGGGTCCCGACCATGAGCAGTCCGTCCGGCCGCCGGCCCAGGAAGCTGCGCAGCACCTCCTCCTCGTGCTCGGGCCGGTAGTCGGTGGTCCCGACGAAGATCTGGTAGCCGTGGGCCGCCAGAGCCGTGGAGAAGGCGTGCACCGTGTCGGCGAAGACCGAGGCGTTGATCTGCGGCACCAGGGCGGCGACTGTGCGGCTGCGGTTCGAGGCCAGGTTGCTGGCGGCCAGGTTGGGCACGTAGCCGGTGGCCGTGAGGGCCGCCTGGACCTTCGCGCGCGTCTCGTCGGACACCGACAGGGGGTCGCGGACGACCCGGGAGACCGTCTGCGCCGAGACCCCGGAGGCGGCCGCGACGTCCGACAGGGTCACCGAACGGGTCGCGGAGCGTTTACGGGGACGGCGGGGCGGCGGCTGAGTCACGCCGGAAACGATATCGGGCGTCACAGTGCTCCTCGCGCCACCAGCGCCCGCATCAGGTCCGCGATGCCGAACGTCCACGGCACGCACACGTCGCTGGGCCGGATCCGGTTGGCGAGCGTGCCGAGCTTCGGCGTGGCGACGGCGACGAGGTCGCCGTCGTGATGCGTGAACCCCTGCCCGGGCGCGTCGCGGTCCTCGACCGGCGCGAACATGGTGCCGAGGTAGAGCACCGCGCCGTCGGGGTACTGGTGGTGCGGGCCCAGCAACTGCGCCACGAGGTCCAGGGGGTCGCGGCTGATGGCGGCCATCGAGGACTCGGCGTCCAGCCGGTAGCCGTCGGCGCCCTCGACGGTCAGGGTCACCGTGGCCCGCCGTACGTCGTCCATGCGGAAGCCCGGCTCGAACAGGCGCAGGAACGGGCCGAGGGCGGCCGAGGCGTTGTTGTCCTTGGCCTGGGGCAGCAGCAGCGCGGAACGGCCTTCGACGTCGCGGAGGTTGACGTCGTTGCCGAGTGTCGCGCCGACCACGGCCCCGGTGGAGGAGACGGCCAGCACCACCTCGGGCTCCGGGTTGTTCCAGCGCGAGGCGGCGTGGACTCCGGCGTCGGCACCGCTGCCCACGGCGGCCAGCACGGGCGCCTTGGTGAAGATCTCGGCGTCGGGGCCGATGCCGACTTCCAGGTACTGGCTCCACGTCCCCTGCGCGACCAGAAGCTCCTTGAGCGCGGCGGCCTCGTGCGAGCCGGGCCGCAGGGCGGCCGGGTCGTCGCCGACGAGCCGGCGGATCTGCTCCCGGGCCTCGGCGGCGCCCGCGGCGTCCCCGCGGACGCGTTCCTCGATCACCCGCTCCAGCATCGAGACGACGAAGGTGACCCCGGCGGCCTTGACGGCCTGCAGGTCGACCGGCGCGAGCAGCCACGGCCGTCGCGGGTCCCGGGTGTCGACGGGTGTGTTGGCCAGTACCTCGTCGAGCCCGCGGTCTCACCTGGGACCACCCCCGAGGGTACGACGCACTCGCCGCGTGCGCGGGCGGCCTCGTCCACTGGGACGTACAGCCGCTGGAGGGCTTCGAGTCTCACCCCATTGACGAGCTGTGCGCCCTCTACGACCTCGTCGTCCTCGACCACCCGCACCTCGGCGAGGCGCTGGCCACCGGGTGCCTGCGGCCGCTCGACGACCTGTTCACCCCGGCGGAACTGGCCCGCTGGAGCGCCGACTCCATCGGCCCCACCATGCGGTCGTACGCCATGGACGGCCGTCAGTGGGCGCTGCCGCTGGACGCCGCCACCCAGGTCGCGGCCACCCGGACCGACATCGCCGGCGAGCCGCCCCGCACCTGGGACGAGGTACGCCGCCTGGCCCGCCGGGCCCCCGTGGCCCTGTCCCTCGCCGGACCGCACGCCTTCCTCACCTTCGCCTCCGTAGCGGTCGCCCTGGGCGAGGAACCGGCCGCTGACCCGGACCAGCTGATCGGCGACGACACGGGACTCGCGGTCCTCGACCTGATGGCCGGCCTCGACGCCCTCGCCCCGCCCGGGACCCGCGCACTCAACCCGATCGCGCTGCTGGAACTCATGGCCGGCACGGACCGGCTGGCACACTGCCCGCTGGTGTACGGCTACGTCACCTACGCCGACCGGCTGACCTTCACCGACGCACCCGCCGTGACCGCGGGCGGGCGTCCGGGCTCCACGCTCGGCGGCACGGGCATCGCGCTCAGCGCCCGCTGCGTGCCGTCCCCGGAACTCCTCGCCCACGTGCGCCGGCTGATGTCCCCCGAGGCGCAGGGCGACTTCCTGCCCCGGCACAGCGGACAGCCCAGCGCGCGCACCGCCTGGACCTCCCCCGGGACCGTCGCCGCCGACTTCTACCGTCACACCACCGCCACCTGCGAGCAGGCCTGGGTACGTCCCCGGCACGCCGGATACATCGGCTTCCAGACCGCCGCGTCGGCCGCCGTACGCGCCGCGCTCGCGGGCGAGAGCGACCACCGTGAAGCACTCGACCGGATGCGCGCCCTGTACCGGACGAGCCGGACACCGAAGGAACGCCAGACATGAGCGACACCGGCCCCCTCCCGCCGCCCGGCCTCGGCACCGACCACGTCCTGCTGGACGTCACCGACCGGGTCGCCACCCTCACCCTGAACCGGCCCGCCAAGCTCAACGCCGTCACCCCCGACATGTCCCGGGCCCTGGTGCGGGCGATCGAGTGGTGCGACACGACCGACGAGGTCCGGGCGCTCGTCGTCACCGGGGCGGGCGAACGCTCCTTCAGCGTCGGCTCGGACATCGGCGCACTCGACCGGTACGCCACCCCGTGGGACTTCCGCAACCGCGTCGACCACTGCGACGCCATCCGCGCCGCCCGCACCCCGACCGTCGCCGCGGTCGGCGGATACGCCCTGGGCGGAGGGCTGGAGACCGCCCTGTCCTGCGACATCCGGCTCGCCGCGGACACCGCGTCCTTCGGCGCACCGGAGATCACGCTCGGCTGGATCGGGGGCGGCGGCATGACCGCCTTCCTCAGCCGCGCGGCCGGCCCGGGCAACGCGGCACTGATGCTGCTCACCGGCGAACGCATCGACGCCGAGCGGGCGTTGGCCTGGCATCTGGTGAGCGAGGTCGTGCCCCGCGCCGGACTGCTCGACCGGCCCCGCGCCCTCGCCGCCGTGATCGCCTCCCGCGCCCCGGTGGCGGCCGAGACGGCGAAGATCAACCTGCGGGCCGCCGGAAACCTGCCCGAGGACCAGGCGCTCGCCTACGAGCGCGACCTGCAGACCGTCTGCTTCGCCACCGAGGACGCGGCGGAGGGCAGGCGCGCGTTCGCCGAGAAGCGCACCCCCGTCTTCCACAAGCGCTGAGAGGAACGTCATGAAGCAACCCCGAGCCGCACTCGTGACCGGTGCCGGCGGAGCCCTCGGCCGGGCCACCGCCGTCCGGCTGGCCGCCGACGGACACGACGTCGCCGTACTCGACCACGACGCCGAGTCCCTGGAGCACACCGCCGCGCTGGTCGAGAAGGCCGGCGCCCGCGTGCTCGCCCTCGGCACCGACCTGCGCGACGCCCCGGCCGTGGCGGCGGCCGTCGAGCGGACCGTGACCGCACTGGGGCCGCTGCGCGTGCTGGTCAACAACGCGGCCGTGTACCCGAGCCGGGCCTTCCTCGACGTGCCGCTCGCCGACTACGAGGAGGTGGTGGCGGTCAACCAGCGTGCCTACTGGGCGCCGCCCAGGCTGCCGCGCGGCACATGACGGACACGGGCGGCGGGGCGATCGTCAACGTCGCGTCGATCACCCTCCACGGCGGCTGGAACTCACTGGCCGCCTACGTCTGCACCAAGGGCGCCGCCGTCGCCCTGACCCGCGCCCTCGCCCGGGAGCTGGGTCCCGCCGAGATCCGCGTCAACTGCGTATCCCCCGGGGCCTTTCCGACCGCGGCGGAGGAGATCCACGAGGACCCCGAGACCTATCGGCGGCACGCGCTCGACCACCAGGCGCTGAAGCGCCGCGGACGGCCCGGGGAACTGGCCTCGGTGGTGTCCTTCCTCACCGGCCCCGACGCCTCGTTCGTCACCGGCCAGTGCGTCGAGGTCAACGGAGGGTGGGTGATGGCGTGAAGCTGTACGGACGTTCCCACGACCGGCAGTCCCTCGCCCGGCACGCGGGCGACCTGGGCGCGGCGGGCGGGGTGCGCTCCGTCGTCCTGGACGACGGCTCCGAACGCGGCATCCGCACGCTGGAGTTCCGGACCGGCGCCGGGCTGTCGTTCGACGTGCTGGTGGACCGGGCGATGGACCTCGGCGGGGCCGAGTTCGAGGGCCGGGGCTTCGGCTGGCGCTCGGCGACGGGCTTCAGGCACCCGGGACTGCACGAGTACCGCGACGACGACGGCCTGTCCATGATGCGCAGCTTCTCGGGGCTGCTGCTCACCGCGGGCCTGGACCACACCCTTTTCGGCGCCGAGGTGGACGCCTCCCAGTACCGCTATCCGCCGCGGGGCACGGCGGTGCACGCCCTCCACGGGCGGGTCGCCAACCTGCCAGCCCGGCTGACCGGCTACGGCGAGCGGTGGCAGGACGACGGCCGCTGCGTGCTCTGGGCGGAGGGCGAGGTGCGCCAGGCCGCGGTCTTCGGGGAGCACCTGCGGCTCACCCGCCGCATCGAGGCCGATCTCGGCGGCAGCGAGATCCGCCTGACCGACCGGGTGCGCAACGCCGGCTTCGACCCGACGCCGCACATGTACCTGTATCACGTCAACGTCGGCTGGCCCTTCCTGGACGAGGGCGCCCGCTACGAGCTGCCGCCGCACCGCACCCTGTGGCGCAGCGACAGCGTCGCCGAGCAGGGCGTGTCCCACACCGCGATGCCCGCCCCGCTGCCGGACTTCGTGGAGCAGGTCTACGAACACGAACTGGAGCCGGACGCGGCGGGCCTGGCCCGGCCGCGCCTGGTCAACGAACGCCTGGGCGTCTACTTCGAGTTGGAGTTCGACACGGCCCAGTTCCCGTCCTTCTTCCAGTGGCTGCACCTGCGCGAGGGCGCCTACGCGGTCGGCTTCGAACCGTCCACGCACCATGTGCAGGGCGAGGCCGCGGCCCGGGCGGACGGATCCATGACGTTCCTGGCCCCCGGTGAGGAGCGGGAGTACACCACCGCGTTCCGGGTGGGCCACCTGGACTGACCACCGGGACCGCGGCGCGCGGATCGCCTCGTGGCCCCGGTGTCGGCGATTCGGCCAACCTCCGTGCGCCGTAACCCTGTTGGCGCGACCGGGTCCGTGCATCCTCCACGCATCGACACGCGCGGTATCCCGGGGTTCCGGCCCCGACCGAAACACATGTGTTCGATACCTCGGTCCGGTCGTTGAGCTTCACGACCACGCTCGAACGACCGTCAAGGGGGACCCATTGACCTCGACCGCCGAGAACGGACCACAGACCCCCACGCAGCCACCGACGCCGCCTCCACCGCCGCCTGCGGAGATCGCTTACAGCGGGCGGTATTCCGTCAATCCACTCGCCGAGGTGTCCTTCGGGCGGATGTGCGCGCAGATCCCGGCCGTGCTGGGCCGGATCGCAGGGCTGGCGTGGCGGACCGACCGGCGGGCCGTGCAGATGCTGTTGGGCTGCCAGGTGGTCACCGGTGTCTCGGCCGCCGTGCTGCTGACCGCCACCGCCCGCGCCATGAAGCCGGTGCTCGGCGACGGCTCCGCGGGTGACCGGCTGCACGGAGCGGTGCCGGCCCTGTTGGTGGTGGCGCTCGCCGCCGCGCTGGGCCGGGGTGCGACGGCGGTGGCCACCTACGCCGAGCGGCGGATCACGCCCCGGCTGACGACCGAGACGGACAGTGCTCTGGTCGAGGCCGTCGTCCGGGTGGAGGCGTCCGCCTACGCGCAGGAGGGCTTCTCGGACCGGCACGAGGCCGCCGAGATGGGGGTGATCCGCACCCAGGTGATGGTCGCCGACGCCCAGCGGTTCCTGTCCGCGCTGATCCGGATGGTCACGGCCGGCGGCGTGCTGTCGGCGCTCAATCCGCTGATGCTGCCGCTGCTCCTGCTCGCCGTGCTGCCGGCCGGTGCGGGCGCGGTCCTCACCGCCCGGGTCGACTACGAGGTCCACTACGCCAACATCGCCGACCGCAACGTGCGCGGCATGATGCGCTGGTGGGCGACGACGTCGAAGTACGGCGACGAGGTCCGCGCCAACTCCATGACCGACTACCTCGTCCACTGGTACCGGACCCTGTCCGACCGGTGCGACCGGCGCACCCTGGCCGCCGCGCCGCGTACGCTGCGGATCGCGGTGCTGTCCGCGTCGGCCGGCGGCGTCTTCCTCGTCGTGACCTGGGGGGTGCTCGCCTGGCTTGCGGTCTCGGGCCGGATCGGACTCGCGGTCGCGGCCACGGCCGTCATCGCCGTACAGACCACGCTGGCCGCGCTCTCCCAGGTGGTGGTCAACGGCGCCGCGGTCTTCCACACCAGCCTCTACCTGAGCGACATGCAGGCCTTCCTCGACGACGCCGCGGCCCGCGTCCCGAAGCGCGGGCCCGGCAGGCACCGTGCGCCGACCGAGCGGATCCGGCTGGAGGAGGTCGTCTACCAGTACCCGGGCAAGGACCGGCCGGCCGTCGACGGAGTCTCCCTCACCCTGGAGCGCGGCCAGATCCTCGCGATCGTCGGGGCGAACGGCTCGGGAAAGTCCACCCTGACCCGGCTGCTGACCGGCATCTACCTCCCGGACAAGGGCCGGGTCATCTGGAACGGCACCGACCTAGCCGACCTGGACCCCGCGACCGTGTGGGCGCACATCGGTCTGGTGCCGCAGATCTTCGCCCAGTGGCCGATGCCGGTCCGCGAGAACGTCACCCTCGGCCAGCCCCGCACCCACGACGACGCCCCGGTGTGGGAGGCCCTGGAAGCGGCTGGTCTGCGCGAAGCGGTGGACGGCCTCCCGGCGGGCCTGGACACCCTGCTGTCCCGTGACGTCTTCGGCGGCACCGAGCTGTCGGGCGGCCAATGGCAGCGCGTGGCGTGTTCCAGGGCCCTGTACCGCCGCCCGGGGCTGCTGATCCTGGACGAGCCGACGTCCCAGATGGACCCGCGCGGTGAGCACCAGATCTTCGAGCAGATCAAGGGGATCGCCGCCGAGCGCATCACCATCGTGGTCACCCACCGCCTGGAGAACACGAGGATCGCGGATCACATCGTCGTCATGGAGCACGGCCGGATCACCGAGCAGGGCCGCTACGACGACCTCGTCCACGCCGGCGGCACCTTCGCCGAACTCCTGGCGCTCTCCCAGGACCGCTGACCCGCCCGTGGTCACGGGGCGTTGAGCGCCTCGGTGGCCTCCGGTTCGTCCGCGACCGCGGGGGCCGCCCTTGCGGGCCCCCGCAACGCGATGTGGGCGAACAGGACGCCCATGACGGCGACGCCCGCCCACATGGCCTGCTGCCAGCCGTCGACGAAGGACTGCTGGGCGGCGTGCAGCAGGTCCGGGCCGTGCGGTCCGGCGCCGGCCGCGGCCTCGACCGCGTTGGCCACACCCTCGCGGGCCTCGTCCGCGGGGCCCTGGGGGATGCCGTCCAGCCGTCCGTCGACGGCACCGCGGTAGCCGGCTGCCAGCAAGGCCCCGAGCAGGGCGACACCGAGTGCGGTGCCGAACTCGCGGGTGACGTCGTTGAGTGCGGACGCGACGCCCTGCTTGCCGCGCGGCAGTGAGCCGGTGATGGCCTCGGTGGACGGGGTCATCGACAGGCCCATGCCGATGCCCATGGCCAGCATGCCGGGCAGGATGGTCAGGTATCCGTCGTCCACCGAGACGAACAGGGCCATGAGCGCGAGGCCGACACCGGCCAGGGCGATGCCCGCGGCCATGGTCGTACGGGAGCCGACCCGTGCGGCGAGCCCGGGGGCCAGGCCGGAGGTCGCCATCATCATGACGGCCATGGGCATCAGCGCCACCGTGGAGAGCAGGCCGGACCAGCCGAGGACGGCCTGGAAGTACGGGAAGAGGACCACGGCGATGCCCGCCTGGACGCCGAAGACCACCAGGAGCGTGATCGAGCCGCCCGCCAGGCCGCGCTCCCGGAACAGGCGCACGTCCAGCAGCGCGGCGTCGCGGCGGCGCAGTTCCCAGGCGACGAAGCCGACTGCGGCGATGATGCCGACGACGAGGCCGGTCAGCGTCACCGGGGCGGTCCAGCCGCGTTCGGGGCCTTCCTGGAGGACGAGGACGAGGCCGGTCACGGCGACGGTGGAGATCAGGGCTCCGGCCGTGTCGAACCGGTGGGCCGGGGTCTCGCGCGAGTTGGGGACCGACTTCAGCGCCATGGCCAGGGCCACCAGGACCAGGACCACCGGGAGGACGAACAGCAGACGCCAGTCGGCGACGTCGACGAGGAGGGCGGAGAGGAACATGCCCAGGATGCCGCCGCCTCCGGCGACACCGGTCCACACCCCGATCGCCTTGCCGCGCTGCTCCTCGGGGAAGGTGGAGGTGATGACGGCAAGGGTGACGGGCATGATCATCGCGGCTCCGGCACCGCCGACCACCCGGGCGGCGAGCATGACCTCGGCCGAGGGGGCCAGTCCGGCCAGGACGCTCGCCGCACCGAAGACACCCAGACCGGCGACGAGCACGGGCTTGCGGCCCAGGCGGTCGCCGACGGCGCCGAGCGGGAGCAGCAGCGCGGCCAGGGCGAGCGTGTAGATGTTGATGATCCACAGGACCGTGTTCTGGGAGGCGCCGAACTCGACGGCCATGTGGGTCTGCGCGACGTTCAGACCGGACACCGAGGCGACGACGGCCATCAGTGCGACGGAGACGGCGATCAGGATCGTGCGCAGCTGACGCGCGTCGGGGGTGTTCCCGCCGCCGGTTTCGGGGGCCCGTACGGGTGGGCTGGTGCTCATGGGTTCCTTTCGCAGGGCATGCCGCCGCCCGACGGGGCGTGGAGGGTGTCGGGGCAGTGGCGGTTCGACTGCGTCCGAAGCTAAGCCCGCTTTGCGTTCAAGGCATATGATGTTGCCCATGACGCAAGAAGATGGAGACCTGGACAGCCTCGTACGCAAACGCATCCGCGCCCTGCGGGTCGCTCAGGGCTGGTCCCTGGAGGAACTGGCCGGGCGCGCCAATCTCAGCCAGTCCTCGCTGAGCCGCATCGAGAACGGCCGACGCCGGCTGGCTCTGGATCAGCTGGTCACTCTCGCCCGAGCCCTGGACACCACGTTGGACCAGCTCGTGGAGACGGCCGACGACGACGTCATCACCAGCCCGATGATCGACAGCGCGCACGGCCTGATGCGCTGGCCGGTGAAGGGCGATCCCGGCATGACCGTGGTGCGTCAGCGCATGACCGAGCCGCCGCCCGAGAATCCGGCGCGCATGCGTGCCCACCCGGGGCGCGAATGGCTCGTGGTCCTGTCCGGCACGGCGGTCCTCATGCTCGGCCACCGGCGCTTCCGCGTCGAGACCCACCAGGCAGCCGAGTTCCCCACGATGATGCCGCACGCGATCGGCACCGCCGGCGGCCCCTGCGAGATCCTGGGCATCTTCGACCGCGACGCCCGCCGCGGCCACCAGCGCGCGGGCGGCGACGCCGAGGCCCGGGACCCGGCCGAGTGACGGCGAGGGGCGCCGGGCCCCGGCGGGTAGGGCGTGCGCGAGGAGGACCTCCGCCGCGGCCCGCGTGGGCCGGCGCCGCGCATCGGAGCGGTGGCGTGCGAGCGGGGCCCGCCGGCTACTCGATCAGGGCGTCGGCGGCGATGATCACCAGGCCGATCAGCATGTCCAGGGCCCCGGCCCGGCAGGAGGGCAGCCGGCCGAGCCCGGCGGTGCGGGCCGCCGAGGTGCCCAGGGCGAAGAGCAGGAGGGTGTTGAGCACCAGGGCCGTGTCGGCGGCCGTTTCCTCCGCCCACCACCCGGCCTCGGCGGCGAGCAGCATCATCACGGTCGGCAGCACGGCGGCGGCCAGCGGCCACTCGGCGAGCACCGCGCGCAGTCTGCTCGGCCCGGCCGTCCCGTCGCCGGACGCACGCTGGGCGATGACGTGCGCGTACCCGTGGGCGGCGCCCGACGTCAGCGCCGTGAGCAGTACCCACAGCGCGTCCTGGCCGGGGTTGGCGTCTTCGCCCGGCACGTCCAGCGCCGCGACCAGCGCGCTGGCCAGTACCAGGCCGTAGATTCCCTTGAACAGCCACCGCTCCGGCCGGCGCCGCAGGATTCCCCTCGGCGCGGCGCCGCCGAAGGGGCCGTGGCCGGCACGCTCGGGCATTCAGGAGAGCCAGTCGGCGTACCGGGTGGGGGCCGGGCGGGCGTCCAGGTCGGTCAGGACGTCTCCCTCGACCGCCCCGAACATGCCGGCGCCCGGATCGGTGACGACCGTTCGCGTGTCGCCCTTGTGGGCCACGTCCGCGACCTCGGCCGCCACGTCCTTCGCTGCGATCGGCTGGATCGGCGTGGCGGGCAGCCGGACGGAGTCGTCGGAGGCGGTCCAGGACGCGGCGGCCGGCAGGTTGTCCATCGACGCCCGGAAGAAGGCCGGTGTGGACCGGGAGTGGGGCACCGCCCGGTGCCCGGCCGCGTTCAGGTCCTTGACTACCTGCGAGCCGATCAGCCCCGTCCCGCCGATGACCGCGATCCTCATGCGCACGCCTCTCTTCCTTCCGGTCTATTCCTTCCGGAGCCGGGTGGCTCAGGAACCACTGTGTCGGCGTGCGCGGGGGTCGGCGCCCTGAACGCCCCGAAGGGATGAGAACGGACCGGCTCCCGCCCCCGGCAGGGCGCGGCACCCTAGCAGGCCTCGGCGTCAAAACAAGAGCGAATATTGCTCTAGATGTCGCCTTGCCTTAGATCCTGTCCAAGGTAGGGTGGTGACTGCGAAGAACCACACCGAGGAGCATGCCTTGCCTGAGAACAACCAGAAGCCGCTGACCACGGTCGCCGGTGCACCGGTTCCCGACAACCAGAACTCCCTGACCTCCGGCCCGCGCGGCCCGATGCTCCTGCAGGACGTGTGGTTCCTGGAGAAGCTCGCGCACTTCGACCGGGAGGTCATCCCGGAGCGCCGGATGCACGCCAAGGGCTCGGGCGCCTTCGGCACCTTCACGGTCACCCACGACATCACCCGGTACACCAGCGCGAAGATCTTCTCCGAGATCGGCAAGAAGACCCCGCTGTTCACCCGGTTCTCCACCGTCGCCGGGGAGCGCGGTGCCGCCGACGCGGAGCGCGACATCCGCGGCTTCGCCGTGAAGTTCTACACGGACGAGGGCAACTGGGACCTGGTCGGGAACAACACCCCGGTCTTCTTCTTCCGCGACCCGCTGAAGTTCCCGGACCTCAACCACGCGGTGAAGCGCGACCCGCGCACCAACCTGCGCGACGCCGAGAACAACTGGGACTTCTGGACCAACCTCCCCGAGGCCCTGCACCAGGTCACGATCGTGATGTCGGAGCGCGGCATCCCCGCCTCCTACCGGCACATGCACGGGTTCGGCTCGCACACGTACAGCCTGATCAACGCCGAGGGCGAGCGGTTCTGGGTCAAGTTCCACCACCGCACCCAGCAGGGCGTCAAGAACCTCACCGACGCCGAGGCCGAGGCCCTGGTCGGCAAGGACCGCGAGTCCCACCAGCGCGACCTCTTCGACGCGATCGAGGACGGCGACTTCCCGAAGTGGAAGCTGTTCATCCAGGTCATGCCGGAGGCCGATGCCGAGAACTACCGCTTCCACCCCTTCGACCTCACCAAGGTCTGGTCGAAGAAGGACTACCCGCTGATCGAGGTCGGCGAGTGGGAGCTCAACCGCAACCCCGACAACTACTTCGCGGACGTGGAGCAGGCCGCCTTCAGCCCGGCCAACGTGGTCCCGGGCATCAGCTTCTCCCCCGACCGGATGCTGCAGGGCCGCCTCTTCTCCTACGGCGACGCCCAGCGCTACCGCCTCGGCGTCAACCACCACCAGATCCCGGTCAACGCCCCGAGGAACCCGGTGAACTCCTACCACCGCGACGGCGCCATGCGCGTCGACGGCAACCAGGGAGCCACCCCGGGCATCGAGCCCAACTCCTACGGGCGCTGGCAGGAGCAGCCGGCCTACCGCGACCCGGCCCAGGCCGTGGGCGCCGTCGCCGACCGGTTCAACTACCGCGAGGACGACGACAACTACTTCGAGCAGCCCGGCAACCTGTTCCGGCAGATGAGCCCGGAGCAGCAGCAGGTTCTGTTCGAGAACACGGCACGCGCCATCGACGGCGCCTCGCAGCAGACCATCGAGCGCCACATCGGCAACTGCACCCAGGCCGACCCGGCCTACGGCGCGGGCGTCCGCAAGGCGATCGAGGCCCTGGCCGCCGGCAACCTCTGATCCCGCCGCTCAGCAACACACGCGGTACACCCGCACCGCACCGGCGCGGGCACCCCTCAGGTGCCCGCGCCGGTGCGGGCGTACCGCCACGGAGACCTACTTTCATGGACACGCACAACAGCGGTGGACTGACTCCCGAGCAGACGGAGCGCGTGGTCGCCATCGCCATGGATCTGGCCCGCGAGGGCGGCACCGGGCAACTGGTGGAGTTCGTACAGCACGGACTGCCGGTCGACGTACGGGACCCCGCGGGCAACTCCCTCCTCATGCTCGCCGCCTACCACGGTCACGCCGACACCGTGCAGGCCCTGATCCGGCACGGCGCCGACCCGGACCTCCGCAACGACCGCGACCAGTCCCCCATCGCCGGCGCCCTGTTCAAAGGCGCCGACGACGTCGTAGCGGTACTGCGTCAGGCCGGCGCGGACCTGGACTGCGGAACGCCGACCGCGCGGGCCGCCGCGGCCATGTTCGGCCGGGACCACCTGATCGCGAACTGAACCGCGATCGCGGGCACCGGGCACTCGGCCCTCACATGGCGTGAACCATCGGTGCGGGCCCGCGCCGGAAGCGGAAGAATGGCCGTCGCTCTCGGCACCCCGCATTACGTGGTGGCGTGAAGCCATCGGTGGGCATTCACAGGTTGCTTGATCAACTCCCAAAGCGTGAGCACGAATTACACACATCCCCTCTACACAGTGGCCCCGATGGTCTAGATTGACCGTGCTTCAGCTGTTCAGGCACGAGGCGACCGGTAATGATCTTTAGGTCGGGGGCAGGGGGGGTCTGCTGCTTGTCACTGTGCATTGCGCGTATTGATGTGACATAGCCGGAACGTTGTGCGCGGACAGGCCGGGGGGCCGTCCGTGGGGAGGAACAGCGCGGCGCGGGAGGCGGGGGTCTCCCGAGGGGGAGGAACAGTGCTAGGCGAACACGTCGAACCACTGGGAACCTGGGGGGTTCTGTGCGGCAAGGGGGATTGGTCAGCGCGTTTCCGTCTGCGCGCGGGCAGTTGGCGGACGGGGCGACCAGCCGGCTCGCGAGCGACTGGGAGCAGCGGTACCGCCGTACCGTGATCACCAGCGATACCGCGACCACCGCTTTCGTGGTGGCGGGCATAGGCAATTTCTTCGGGGTCCGGGACGCGGCCAACTGGCACGAGAAATGGGGAATTCTCGCGTTCGGCACCTGGCTGCTGGTCCTGGGCGCCCTCGCGGTGAGCCGGTCGTGGTCCCCGGCCGTACTCGGCCAGGGCGCCGAGGAATTCCGTCGGCTCGGCCGCTCACTGTTCATGGCGACCGTCGTGCTGGCGCTCGGCGGAATAGCCCTCACCTCGCGCAACATCAAACTCTGGATCTTCGTCGCCGTCCCCGCGATCGCGATCTTCACCATGGTCGCGCGCTATGCGCTGCGCGTCCGGCTGCACCGACAGCGCAAGCAGGGGCGCTGCCTCAGACCCGTGCTCGCCGCCGGAAGTCCGGCCACGGTGCGCGATCTGATCGCCCGGACCCGGCGCTTCCCGCACCTCGGCTGGCGGGTGGACGCGGTGTGCACGACGGACGACGGGCTCGAGGGCGACCAACTGGACGGAGTGCCGGTCGTCGGCCCACTGGAGCACGTCGCCCACCACGTCCGCCGCGACGGCTACCGGGTGGTCGCGGTCACCCCGGACCCGCACTGGTCACCGCACCGCCTGCAACGACTGGCCTGGAACCTGGAGGGCAGCGACGCCGAGATGGTCGTCGCTCCCGTCCTGATGGAGGTGGCCGGTCCGCGGCTGCACGTCGACGCGGTGCTCGGTATCCCGCTGCTGCGGGTCAGCATGCCGACCTTCACCGGGGGCCGCCGCGCGGTCAAGGCGGTCGTCGACCGGTTGGGCGCGGCGCTCTTGCTGACGCTGTTCGCGCCCCTGATGCTGTTCGTCGCGCTGCTCGTCCTGGTGGACAGCAGGGGCGGGGCGTTCTACCGCCAGCGCCGGGTCGGCAAGGACGGCCGCGAGTTCACCATTCTCAAGTTCCGCACCATGGTCGTGGGGGCCGACGGGGCACGTGCCGCGCTGGCCGACCGCAACGAGGGCGCGGGCCTGCTGTTCAAGCTCCGCCGGGACCCGCGGGTCACCCGGGTCGGGGCGGTGCTGCGCCGGTACTCGGTCGACGAACTGCCGCAGCTCCTCAACGTGCTCACCGGATCGATGTCGCTCGTGGGACCGCGGCCGCCGCTGCCCGAGGAGTCCGCCGCCTACGGCCCGGACATCCGAAGACGGCTGCTGGTCAAGCCCGGCCTCACCGGTCTGTGGCAGATCAGCGGGCGCAGCGACCTGCCGTGGGAGGAGGCCGTCCGGCTGGACCTGCGGTACGTGGAGGACTGGTCGCTCGCCCTGGACACGGTGATCCTGTGGAAGACGCTGCGTGCGGTGGTCCACGGCCAGGGGGCGTACTGATGCGCGGGGGCCGCCGGCCCGTCGCGCGGACCGCAGGCCGTCGCGGCCTGCCTGGGGGGAGGAACGGGTCATGAGGGTCAGCGTTTTCGGCCTCGGCTACGTGGGCTGCGTGTCGGCCGCGTGCCTGGCCGGCATGGGGCACCAGGTCGTCGGGGTGGATGTGAACCAGGTGAAGGTCGACCTGGTCAACGACGGCAAGGCCCCGGTGGTCGAGGAGCGGATCGGCGAGCTGATCGCCGAGGTCGTGGGCAGCGGAGCACTGCGCGCCACCGGCGACGTCCACGAGGCGATCATGGAGAGCGAGATATCCCTGATCTGTGTGGGCACCCCGTCGGAAGCCAACGGCAGCCTGTGCACCACGTACCTGGAACGGGTCACCGAGGAGATCGGCGCCGCGCTGGCGGACCGCGACGGGCGCAGCGGGAGCGGCGGGCGGCACACCGTGGTGTTCCGCAGCACCATGCTCCCCGGCACCTGCGCGAACCTGCTGGTGCCGATCCTGGAGAAGTACGTCGGCGGCACCGCCGGGGTGGACTTCGGGGTCGCGGTCAACCCGGAGTTCCTGCGCGAGGGCACGAGCGTGCGGGACTTCTTCGACCCGCCCAAGACCGTCATCGGCGAACTCGACCCGGCGAGCGGCGACGCGGTGCTGGCCCTGTACGACAGCTTGCCCGGCGAGGTGTTCCGGGTACCGGTCGCGACGGCCGAGGCGATCAAGTACGCCGACAACGCCTTCCACGGCCTCAAGATCGGCTTCGCGAACGAACTGGGCGCCGTGTGCCAGGCGCTCGGGGTGGACTCGCACCAGGTGATGGACGTGTTCCTGGCCGACCGCAAGCTGAACATCAGCCCCGCCTATCTGCGGCCCGGTTTCGCCTTCGGCGGCTCCTGCCTGCCCAAGGACCTGCGCAGCCTGGTCCACGCCGCCCAGCGGGCCGACGTGTCGGTGCCCATCCTCTCCCACGTGCTGCCCTCCAACTCCGCGCACCTGGAACGCGCGGTCGAGCTGGTGGAGCGCACCGGGAAGCGCCGGGTGGGGATGTTCGGACTGTCCTTCAAACCCGGCACCGACGACCTCCGCGAGAGTCCGCTCGTAGAGCTGGCGGAGCGCCTCTTCGGCAAGGGCTACGACCTCAGGATCCACGACGCCAACGTGAGCCTGTCCCGGCTGCTCGGCGCGAACCGCGAGTACGTCGAGACCCGGCTGCCGCACCTCGCCCAACTGCTCGCGGACTCCGTCGACGAGGTCCTCGACCACGCCGAGGTGTGCCTGGTCGGTACCAGGGACCCGGCCGTGCTGTCGGCGCTGCCCCACGGCGGCGGGCCGCTGCTGATCGACCTCATCCACCTTCCCGACGCCGACACGCGCCGGACCGAACCGGGGTACATGGGCCTTGCTTGGTGACACGACGTCTGGTGAAACGCCGTTCGGCGGCACAGCCGGCGACCGGCCGGGGCGGCGCGCCCTGATCCTGGTGGAGAACCTGTCGGTGCCCTTCGACCGTCGGGTGTGGCAGGAGGCGACGACCCTGCGCGACGCGGGCTGGGACGTGCACGTCATCTGCCCCCGGGGCAGCAAGCGGGACACGGAGCCGGAAGCGGTCGTCGACGGGGTGCACATCCACCGCTACCCGTTGCGCGCCGCCACCGGAGGACCGGCCGGCTACCTGCGGGAGTACGGGGCGGCGCTCTGGCACACGGCCCGGCTGGCCCACCGGGTCGGACCGGTCGACGTGGTCCACGCCTGCAACCCGCCCGACCTGCTGTTCCTGCCGGCGCTGTGGCTGAAGAGGCGCGGTGCCCGGTTCGTCTTCGACCAGCACGACCTGATACCCGAGCTGTACCTGTCCCGGTTCGGCCGCGGCAAGGACCTGCTCTACCGCGCCGTGTGCGCGCTGGAACGGTGGACCTACCGGGCGGCGGACGTCGTGCTCGCCACGAACGAGAGCTACAAGGACGTCGCGATACGCCGGGGCGGCCGCCGCCCCGACGACGTCTTCGTGGTGCGCAGCGCACCCGCGACCGACCGCTTCCAGCCGGTGCCGCCCGAACCGGAGTTGAAGCGGGGAAAGCCCCATCTGCTGTGCTACCTGGGCGTCATGGGACCCCAGGACGGCGTCGACTACGCCCTGCGTGCCCTCGCGATACTGCGCGACGAGGTCGGTCGGACGGACTGGCACGCGGTGTTCGTCGGCTCCGGCGACGCCTTCGACGCGATGGTGGAGCTGTCCCGGTCGCTGGGGCTCGGCGAGCAGGTGCGGTTCACCGGGCGGATTCCTGACGCCGACCTGGTGCGCCACCTCTCCACCGCCGACGTGTGCCTCTCCCCCGACCCCCGCAATCCGCTCAACGACGTGTCGACGATGAACAAGGTCCTGGAGTACATGGCGATGGGCCGGCCGATCGTCTCCTTCGACCTCCGTGAGGCGCGGGTCTCCGCCGGGGAGGCCGCCCTCTACGCACCCGCCAACGACGAGGCGGCGTTCGCCCGGCTCGTCGCACGGTTACTGGACGATCCGGACGAGCGCGCCCGGATGGGCAAGATCGGCCAGGAGCGGGTCACCGGACGGCTCTCCTGGCGCAACTCGCAGGCGGCGCTGCTCGCCGCGTACGCCGCCGCCTGCCGGGACCACACTCCGGTGTCGGCGGGCGCCCCGGTCCGCACGGGGTTCAAAGCAGGGAGAAGGCCGCGCAGTTGAGCGATGACACGATACGCCTGGTCACGGTCGGGCGAATTCTCCGGCGGCGCCGGCGGCTGCTCGCCGTCCTCGTCGTGGTGGGCGCGCTCGTCGGCTACGGCGTCTCGGTGCTGTTCCCGCCGCGCTACACGGCATCGGCCTCGGTCCTGCTGCCGGGGCAGTGGGAGCAGCGCGAACTGGTCACCCAGGTGGAGATCGCGACCAGCTCGGCGGTGGTCGACCGGGCGGCCGACGAGCTGCGCTGGAACGGGGTGGGCAAGAGCGAGCTGCGCGAGCGGGTGAGCGCCGAGACCGCCGACGGGAACATCGTCAAGATCTCCGGGACGGCCGAAACCCCGGAGCGTGCGCAGCGGCTCTCCGACGAGGTGGCCCAGCAGTTCGTGACGTACGCGGCGCGGATCGCGAGCGGCACCACCGGCAGCGACGAGGCCGCGGGGCCGGAGGCACTGCGGGAGCAGGTGACCCGGACCAACCGCCGCATCACCGACCTGGCCAACGCGGCCGATCCCGGGCAGACCGTGGAGAGCGTCCAGGCCCGCACCGAGCTGGAGAAGCTGCGCAGCGCACTGCAGGACGCCATGCAGAAGCTGGAGGAGGCCGACCCGGCCAACAACCGGGCCGGCATGGTCGTCATGGGCCCGGCGGCCCGGCCGGCCGGCGAGGCTCCGCCGACGCGGCTGCAGCTGATCGGCGGCGGCGCGCTGCTGTTCTTCGTGCTCGCCGTCATCGGTCACCTCACCGCGGCACGGGTGAACCGGCGACTGCGCTCCGAACCCGAGATCGCCGCGGCGCTGGGAACGGCGCTGCTGGGGACCGTGGACGTACCCGCTGACCGGCGCGCCCACCGGCCGAAGGCGCGCGGCGCGGGGGCCCGCGTCCGGCGGCTGCTGGGCGTCGACGTCCGGTGGGACCTGCCGACCCCGCAGTCCGTTGGCGACGAGGCCGGCCGGCGGCTGCGCTACCGGCGGGTCCGGGCCCGCCTGCGGGAACGGGTGCCCACGGCCCGGCGGCTGCTGGTCGTCGTGCCGGACGACGACGAGGTGGCCCGCCGGGCGGCCGGACAGCTCGCCGCCGACGCCGAGGACGATCCGCGGCTGCGGGTGGTGGAGGTCTCGGTGGCCCGGCCGATGGTGCCCGACCGCGACACCGAGTCCGGGGTGCTGGTCGTGCTCGGCGCGGGCGCCCGGACCGCCGAGGAACTCGCCGCTCTCGCCGAGGCGTGCGCGGACGGCGGGCACGAGGTCGTCGGCGTCGTCGTCGCCGGCGCGGTCCGGGCCCGACCGGCGGCGTCGGCCGACGAGTCCCGGGGGAACGCCGCCGCAGGGGCTGCGGTGCACGACCACGCGACGGGAGGTGTCGCATGACGACGACGGGCACGGCTTCGCAGCCGTCGGGCTCCGCTCCCCTGCTGGACCTGCAGTCACTGGTCGTGGCGGTGCGCAGACGACGACGCCTGTGGGGCTGCCTGGCCCTGCTGGGCCTGCTGCTCGGCGCCGCGGTGGCGGTCCTGCTGCCGCCCCGGCCGGCCGCGGTGACCAAGGTGCTGGTCGCGCACAAGGACGACCAGCCCAACGACACCGGAACACTGATCCGCACGGATGTCGAACTGCTGGACACCACGCGGATCGCCGCCGCCGCGCTGCGCTCCCTCGGTTCCCGGGAGAACCCGGAGGACTTCATGCGGGACTACCGGGGCACCGGGCTGACCAACAACCTGCTGCGGATCGACGTGACGGCCGACAGCGACGCGGAAGCGGTCGCCCGGGCCAAGGCACTGGCCGACGCGTTCGTCGCGGACCACGTGCGGCGGATGCGGGAGGCCGCCGAGGCCGAGTCCAAGTCCCTGCTGGACCAGCGGGACCGTATGCGCAAGGAGCTCGCCGAGGTCAACAGCGCGATCGGGGACCGCTCACCGGAGGACGAACCGAAGGCGTCGGCGAGCATCGAGTCGCTCTTCGCCCGCCGGGCCGAGCTCGACTCGCGGATCGCCGAATTCGACCAGCGGGCCGCGGAAGCGCTCACCGGCACGCCGGAGGTCGTCGCCGGCACGCAGATCGTGGACGCCCCGCACGCGGTGGAGCACTCGCTGCCCAGGGCCGTGGGTACCGACGCCGCCATCGGGCTCGCCCTGGGACTCGTCCTCGGGCTCGCGCTCTCCGCGGTGGGCGCCGTGGTCGCGGACCGCCCGGTGCTGCGCCGGGAGATCGCGGCGAACCTGGGTGCCTCCGTCCTCGCGGAGCTGCGCCGCGGGCCGCGCCGGTCGGCCCGGTCGTGGCGGCGCCGGCGGAGCCGGGCGGCACGTGAACGGCTCACCACCACCCTGACCCGCCTCGTGCGCGGCTCCGCGGAGCCGGTGTCCCTGCTGGAACTGGGCTGTGCGCGCGGCACCGGTCTGATCGCCCTGGACGTCGCCGGGGCACTGGAGGCGGACGGGCCCGTGGTCGTCCTCGACGGTCTGCCCGGCACCCGGCTCGCGGGCGCCCACCGGGGGCCCGGCGGCCCGACCGTGCTGAGCGGCGAACGGGCCACGGCCGAAGGGCACCAGGGGCGCAGGCTCGGCGTCGGCTCGGTGGCGCCCGGCACGGCGTGGACCGACCTGCGGTACCTCGGCAGCCGGACGGTACTCGTCGTGCGGGCCGGGCACGGCAGCACCGCGTGGCTGCACACCGTGGCGCGGCAGCTCGCCGACCAGCGCATCGCGGTGCTCGGCGTGGTCCTGATCGACCCCGATCCGCGTGACCGGACCGACGGCACCCTGTGGGACGGTCCGCACCTGGCGCGGCGCGTCCCCGGCGAACGGCCGAAGCGGCACAACGGTGGGGGGACCTCCCACGCCGTGCAGGCAGTGGGGGAAGGCCGGCTCCGGGCGGAACGGCCGTCGATGCCGGCCGCGACAGTCCCGGACAGCGATCAGGAGGCGCGGTAGCACATGTGCGGCATCGCAGGCACGTACCACTGGCCGGACGGCAAGGCCGTGACCGACCGGCTCACCGACGTCCTCGCCCACCGCGGTCCGGACGGGGCGGGCCGCTACAGCCATCCCGCCGGCGTGGGCGAGGTCCACCTCGGGCACCGCCGGCTGGCCATCATCGACCTGTCCACAACCGGCGCCCAGCCCATGGTCTCGGACGGGCTCGCCCTGTCGTACAACGGCGAGCTGTACAACGCGCCCGAGCTGCGCACCGAGCTGGAGTCGGCCGGGGTCCGCTTCCGCGGCACCTCCGACACGGAGGTGCTCCTGGAGGCCTGGCGGCGCTGGGGCACGGACTGTCTGCCGCGGCTGCGCGGCATGTTCGCGTTCGCGGTCTTCGACGAGCGCACCGGTGAACTGGTGCTCGCCCGCGACCAGCTCGGCATCAAGCCGCTGTTCCTGCTCCGGCGCGGCACGGGCCTGGTGTTCGCCTCCGAACTCAAGGCGCTCGCCACCGCGACCGGCGGGAAGCTGGAGGTGGACCACGCGGCGCTGGTGGCCTCGCTGCTGTACTACTGGGTGCCGGACTCGCGCTGCGCGTTCCGCGAGGCGGAGAAGCTGCCGCCGGGCAGCTGGCTGCGCTGCCGGCCCGACGGCCGGGTGGAGCGCGGCCGGTTCTGGAACCTGCGGGACGTCGCCGCCGAGGGCCGCGAGCGGGCCCGCAGCGGCGAGCGGCCGGACCTCGCCGCCGCCGTCGAGGAGTCGACCCGGCGCCACCTGCTCTCCGACGTGCCGGTGGCGACGTTCCTCTCCGGCGGGCTGGACTCCAGCTACCTGACCGCGCTGGCGGCCCGCGACCGGCCCGGGATCTCCGCCTACACGATCGGGTTCCGCGCCGAGGACGCCAGGTTCGAGGCGATGCCCGACGACCTGCGCTACGCCCGGCAGGTGGCCGAGCGGTTCGGCGTCGATCTGCACGAGATCGAGATCGCCCCGAACGTGCTCGACCTGCTGCCGCGGATGACGTACCACCTGGACGAGCCGATCGGTGACCCCGCCGCGATCAACACCTTCCTGATCTGCTCGGCCGCCCGGGAGGCCGGGGTCAAGGTGATGCTCTCGGGGATGGGCGCCGACGAGCTGTTCGCCGGCTACCGCAAGCACCTGGCCAACGTGCTGGCGCTGCGCTACCAGCGCGTCCCGCGGCCGCTGCGGCGCGGGGTGTCCGCGGCCGTGGGCCGGCTGCCGGTCGCCTCCAGCCGCCGGGGGTACCGGTCGGTGCGGTTCGCGAAGCGGTTCCTGTCCTTCGCCGATCTGCCGCAGGAGACCGCCTTCAGGCGCAGCTACACGATGTACGACCGTCAGGAACTGCTCGGCCTGATCGATCCGGATCTGGCGGGCACGGTCGAGGACGTGCTGACCGAGCACGCGGACGTCTACGAGGACAACGACCTCGACGACTTCGTGAACCGCATGTGCCTGGCCGACGCCCGGATGTTCCTGCCTGGCCTGAACCTCGCCTACACGGACCGCTCCAGCATGGCCGCGTCGACCGAGGTGCGGGTGCCGTACGTGGACGTCGAGGTGGTGAAGGCGGCGTTCGCCGTACCCGGTGACCGCAAGATCGTGGGGCGGCAGGGCAAGGCCGTCCTGAAGGAGGCGGCCACCTCGGTCCTGCCCCGGGAGATCGTGTACCGGCCCAAGGGCCTGTTCAGCGCCCCGCTGCGGGCCTGGATGAGCCGGGACCTGGCGCCGCTGGTGCGCGAGGTGGTGAACGACGGCGAACTCGTCAGGTCCGGCTTCCTGCGCCGGGACGCGCTGCGGCGGCTCGTCGCCGAGGACGCCGCCGGGCAGCGGGACTTCTCCAAACACCTGTGGCACGTGCTGACCCTCGAGTACTGGTACCGGGGCGCGACCTCCGGGTCCGGCCACCACTCCTCGTCGACGGCGTAGCACCTCGGCACCTCCCCCGCACCTCCGCACCTCCCCCGCACCACGACCGGCCAAGAGACAAGAGGACCTTCGGTGAAACAGGTTGTGCAGAACTACAAGAGCGGCGAGCTGGCGCTGCTCGACGTGCCGGTGCCGGGCTGCAAGCCGGGCGGTGTGCTGGTGCGGACCGCCTACTCCCTGATCTCCACCGGCACCGAGCTGATGAAGGTGTCCGAGGCCGGCATGTCGATGCTCGGCAAGGCGAGGTCCCGGCCGGACCAGGTGGCCAAGGTCGTGCAGAGCGTGGCCACCAACGGGGTGCCCGCCACCTATCGCAAGGTGATGGGCAAACTGGACTCCTACACACCCCTCGGCTACTCGCTGTGCGGGGTGGTCGAGCAGGTCGGCGAGGGCATCGACGACGTGAAGGCCGGCGACCTCGTGGCCTGCGCCGGCAACGAGCACGCCCTGCACGCCGAGCTGAACTGGGTGCCGCGGAACCTCTACGCCCCGGTGCCGGACGGTCTCGCGCCGCGGGACGCGGCCTTCGGCACCGTCGGTTCGATCGCGCTGCAGGGCGTCCGCCAGGGCGAGTCGCGCCTCGGCGAGACGGCCCTGGTCATCGGGCTCGGTCTGATCGGCCAGCTGGTGGTGCAGCTGCTCGTCGCGTCGGGCGTCCGGGTGGTCGGGGCCGACCCCGACGCGGAACGCTGCGAGCTGGCCGAGCGGCTGGGCGCCGCCGCCTGCGGCGATCCCGCCTCCCCGGCCGTGGAGAGCGCCGTCGCCGAACTCACCGACGGCCACGGCGTGGACCAGGTGTACCTGGCGGCCGGCGGCGGCAGCAACCAGCCCGTCGAGCTGGCCGCGCGGCTGTGCCGGGACCGCGGCCGGGTCGTCGACATCGGCAAGTGCCGCCTGGACCTGCCGTGGAACGCGTACTACGAGAAGGAGCTGGACGTCCGGTTCTCCCGCTCCTACGGCCCCGGCCGCTACGACCCGGAGTACGAACTGGAGGGGCGGGACTACCCGATCGGCTACGTGCGCTGGACCGAGCGGCGCAATCTGGCCTGCTTCCTCGACCTCGTCGCCCGGGGCCGGGTCGACGTGGCGCCGCTGATCACCCGTACCGCCGACTTCGACGCGGCGGTCGAGACGTACCGGAGTCTGCAGGACGGCGCCCTCAAGGCCGTGGCCGTGCTGTTCCGGTACCCCGGGCAGCCCGACGGGGAGGCGCCGGCCGAGGCACCGGCGGTGACGGTGCCCGCGGTGCGGCGCGGCGGCACCGCGTCCGCCCCGGCACGGGCCGCGCGGACACCGGTGCGCCTGGCCTTCGTCGGCGCCGGCAACTACGCGACGTCGATGCTGCTGCCGCATCTGGCCCGGCGCGAGGGTGTCGAGCTGTCGACGGTCGTCACCACGACGGCACTGTCCGCGGCCAACGCGCAGCGGAAGTTCGGGTTCGGGGAGGCGACCACCGATCTGGACGCCGTGCTCGGCGACGCGTCCGTGGACGCGGTGTTCGTGGTCACCCGGCACAGTTCGCACGCCGAACTGACCCGCAAGGCGCTGCTGGCCGGCAAGGCCGTGTTCGTGGAGAAGCCGCTGGCGCTGACCGAGGACGAGCTGAGCGGAGTGCTCGCGGCGGTGGAGGAGTCCGGCAATGACCGGGTGCAGGTGGGCTTCAACCGCCGGTTCGCGCCGCTGCTCCAGGAGGCCAGGAAGCGGTTCGGTGCCCGCACCGGGCCGGCGAGCCTGCGCTACCTCGTCAACGCGGGGCGGCTCGACCACGGCAGCTGGTACCTCCAGCAGGGCACCGAGGGCTCGCGGTTCGCCGGTGAGGGCGGGCACTTCGTCGACACGGCGAGCTGGCTGCTCGGGGCCGACCCGGTCTCGGTGTACGCGCTCGCCCCGTCGGGCAACGAGGACCTCCAGGTGGTGCTGGGCTATCCGGACGGGTCCACCGCCACCCTGAGCTACGTCACCACCGGCGCGGCCGGTTTCCCCAAGGAGACGCTGGACCTGGTCGCGGACGGCAAGGTGCTGCAGCTCGACGACTTCGTCCGCAGTTCGGTCTACGACGGCCGCAAGCGGTGGCTCAGTTCGCGGCTGCCCAAGGCCCGGGACAAGGGCCAGTCGGCCGAACTGGCCGCGTTCGTCCGGGCGGTGCGGACCGGCGGGCCGATGCCGGTGCCGCTCGAGTCGCTGGTCGCCACCACGGCGGCCACCCTCGCCGTGCGGACCGCTCTGGCCGCCGGCGCTCCGGTGGGTCTGGCGCAGGCGCGATGACCGTGACCCCGGGGAGTGCGGGCTGGTACCTGCGGCGGCTGTCCCGGATGGGGCCGCGCGAGGTGGGCGGCCGGGTGGGCGACACGGTGCGCAGGCGACGGTGGCGGTCGGTGCGGCCGGCCGCTCCGGGCGTGACCGGGGCCCGGTTCGGCGCGGTCCTGCCCGCCGGGACGATCGCCGCGGTGCCGCCGGACGCCGCCAAGCGCCTCGTCGCCGAGGCGGACCGCCTGCTGGCCGGGCACGTCGAGTACTTCGGCGTGCTCCGCGACGACCTGGTCGATCCGGACTGGTGCTTCGACCCGAAGACCGGGCGCCGGGCGCCGTGGGGGTACGCCTTCGACGTGCCGTACCGCGACGAGGAGGCGGTCGGGGACATCAAGCAGATCTGGGAGCCGTCCCGGCACCAGTACCTCACCGTGCTCGCCGCGGCCTACGCGGTCACCGGCGAGGAGCGGTACGCCGAGCGCGTGGCCGAGCACCTGCGGTCGTGGTGGGCGGTCAACGCGCCGCTGCGCGGGGTGCACTGGGTCAGCGGCATCGAGCTGGGGATCCGGCTGCTGTCCTGGGTGTGGATCCGCCGGCTGCTCGACGGCTGGCCGGGCGCCGCCGCGCTCTTCGAGGACAACCCGGCGGCCCTGGAGCAGATCTGGCACCACCAGCGCTGGCTGTCCGCCTTCCCCAGCCGGGGTTCGTCGGCGAACAACCACGTGGTGGCGGAGGCCGCGGGGCAGCTGGCCGCGTCCTGTGCCTTCGGGTGGTTCCCCGAGTCGGCACGGTGGCGGGACGACGCGCTGCGGTCGCTGGAGCGGCACCTGCGCGGCAACACCTTCCTCTCCGGCCTCAACCGGGAGCTGGCCACCGAGTACCACGGGCTGGTGCTGGAACTCGGCCTGGCCGCGGTGGCGGAGGCGGACGCGGCCGGTGTGCCGGTTCCCACGACGGTCCGGCTGGTGCTGCTGCGGATGACCGACGCGCTCGCCGCCGTCGTGGACGACCGGCTGCGGCCGCCGCGGCAGGGGGACTCGGACGACGGCCACGGCCTGGTGGTGGACGGCGCGGGCACCGACCGCTGGGGCTCGCTGCTCGCCACCGGGGACGCCGTGTTCGGATCGCTGCCCTGGTGGCCGACGGTGACCGGCACGGATGTGCGCACCCCGCTGCTGGCGGCGCTGGTCCGGCCGTACGGCAGGGATGGAGCGGGCCGGGCCGTGACCCGCCCGGCGCGCAGGCCGGCCCACTTCGCGGACGCGGGGCTCACGGTGCTGCGCGGTCCCGGCGGGATCTGGTGCCGCTGCGACGGCGGTCCGCACGGCTTCCTGTCCATCGCCGCGCACGCCCACGCGGACGCGCTGTCGGTGGAGGTCCGGCACGACGGGGTCGACGTACTCGCCGATCCGGGGACGTACTGCTACCACGGGCAGCCCGCGTGGCGGGGGTACTTCCGCTCGACGCTCGGCCACAACACCCTGGAACTGGACGGCGCCGACCAGTCCGTCTCCGGCGGCCCGTTCCTGTGGACCCGGCACGCCCGCACCCGGGTCCTGGCCGTGGACACGTCGGACGAGAAGGTGTCCCACTGGTGCGCCGAGCACGACGGGTACGGGGACTCCGTGCACCGCCGCCGGGTGGAGCTGACGGCCGCGAGCCGGGAGCTGCGGGTGGTGGACGAGGTGCGCGGCCCGCGCCGGCCCGTGCGCCTGGCGTTCCACCTCGGCCCGGCGGTCGCCGCGGACCTGGTGGGCAGCCGCGCCGCGCTCACCTGGACCCGGGACGGCGAGGAACGCTCCGCGGTGCTCGACCTGCCCGGCGGACTGTCCTGGCGGGCGCATCGCGGGGAGACCGACCCGCCGCTGGGCTGGTACTCCCCCGGCTTCGGGCGCAAGGAACCGGCCACCACCCTGGTCGGCACCGGTGTCACCGACGGCGTGCGGGAGTTCACGACCGTACTCGGCTTTCACGGCTAGGCGGGGAAGGAGGAAGGACGTATGGGGATCAGGTGGCGGAGCGGGGCCGTGTCGGCCGCGGCGTCGCTGGCGCTGGCGCTGCTGGCGGCCGGCTGTGTCGGCACGCCGGACGACGACACCGAGGCGCCGGAGCCGACCGCTCCGTCCTCCGCCTCCGGGGCGCGGGACGTGGCCCGGGTGTGCGAGAAGCCCGCCGCCGGTCCGGCGAAGGCGCCGGCGGGTGCGGTGACCGTCGATCCGGCGGTCGTCGGCGACCTGGCCGACAAGACCCGGAACAGCCCCGCCCACACGACCTTCTGGCTCCGGCCGGGCAAGCACCGGCTCGCGTCCGACCGCTACTCCCAGGTCGTCCCCAAGGAGGGGAACCGCTACCTCGGGGCGCCGGGCGCGGTGCTCGACGGCGGGAAGACCAACCAGTACGCGTTCGGCGGCACGGCGTCGGACGTCACCATCAGCCATCTCACCGTGCAGGGTTTCGACGCGCCCCACGACGAGGGTGTGGTCAACCACGACTCGGCCGACGGCTGGGTGATCGAGCACGCCACGATCCAGCGGAACTCCGGCGCCGGGCTGATGGCCGGTGACCGTCAGGAGGTCCGGGCCAGTTGTCTGCGCGACAACGGCCAGTACGGCCTCAACGCGTACAAGGGCGACGGCATCATCAACGACCTCGTGCTCGAGGGCAACGAGATCACGGGCAACAACACCGGCGACTGGGAGCGCAAGCGGCCGGGCTGCGGGTGCACGGGGGGCGTCAAGTTCTGGGCCGTCCAGGGCGCCGACGTACGCGGCAACTGGGTGCACCACAACCGCGGTACCGGCCTGTGGGCGGACACCAACAACAACGACTTCCTCATCGAGGACAACGTGCTGGAGGGCAACGACGGTGCCGCGCTGATCTACGAGACCAGCTACAACGCGATCATCCGCGACAACACCATCCGCCGCAACAACTGGGTCGAGGGCCGCGAGAACACCGACGGCGGCGACGACTTCCCGTACGCCACCGTCTACATCTCCGAGTCGGGCGGCGAACCCCGGGTCGAGGCGCGCACGGACAAGATCGAGATCTACCGGAACGTGCTGGAGGACAACTGGTCGGGCATCACCCTGTGGGAGAACGCGGACCGGTTCTGCAACAGCCCGGCCAACACCTCCTCGGGGGACTGCACGTTGCTGGTGGAGGACGTCGACCGCTGTGCGCGCCCGGCGATCGCGAGCGCGCCGCTGTACGCGGACTGCCGGTGGAAGACCCAGCGGGTGGACATCCACGACAACCGCTTCACCCTGGACAAGTCCGTCGTCGAGTGCACGGACAAGTGCGACCGCATGGCGCTGCTGGCCAACTACGGCACCTATCCGGACTGGTCGCCGTACCAGGGCGAGCGGGTGGCCGAGGCCGTCACGCTCCGCCAGCACAACCGCTGGCACGACAACGTCTACGTCGGAGCGTGGAAGTTCGTCGCCCACGACCCGAGCCGGGTGCTCGACTTCGGGCAGTGGCGGGCTGCGCCCTACCGGCAGGACGCGGGCAGCACCCTGCGTGCCGGGGACGGTGATTGAGATGGAGACCGGGCGCACACCGAAGCTGGTCGGGACGGTCTGGGGGCTGCTGATCCTCAACACGCTCGGCTCCACGGGGGCGGAGACCATCGTCCCGCTGCCCCGCTCGCTCATCCAGATGGTCACCATGGGCGCGCTGGCCGTCGCGTTCTCACTGGCGCTCGCGCTCAATCTCCGGCTGCGCGTGCGCGCCAGCGCCTTCCTGTTCCTGCTCACCCTGCTGCTGGTGCCGAGCCTGATCTCCAGCGCGGACCTGGAGTCCGGGTTCGGCGCGCTGTTCCGCTGTGCCCGGCTGGGCCTCTTCGTGGGCACCCTGTGGCTGCTCAGCCGCTGGTGGGACGGCGGCCCCACGTTCGTCCGGCACCACATCCGGATGTACTTCGCGGTGCTCTGCACGGTGGCCGCGGGTGCGCTCGTCTCACCGGGTGCGGCCATGCCCGACCTGTACGGCGGGCGGCTGGTCGGCGCCCTGTGGCCGCTCACCCCGCCCCAGATCGGCCAGTACGCCGCGGTGATCATCGGTCTCGCCCTGCTGCTCGTGCTGAGCCGCCAGACCGACCGGCGCAGCGCGGCGATGGTGATCGTTCCGTCCCTGCTGCTGCTCCTGCTGACCCATACCCGCACGGCCACGCTCGGTCTGCTCGTCGGCCTGACCCTCGCGATCGGCTCGCTCGCCCTCACCAGCGCCGCCGCCCGCCGGTTCTTCTCCTGGGCGGTGCTGTGCGCCGCGGTGGCCGCGGTGGCGTTCGCCTCCGCGCTGCACGCGTGGTTCCTGCGCGGCCAGAGCGAGGAGAACTTCAGCAATCTCACCGGCCGGGCCAAGGTCTGGGACGCCCTGCTGGCGGCCCCCAGGACGGCCGGCGAGAAGGTGTTCGGCATCGGCCTGGGCGACAAGTCGTTCGACGGGCTGCCGATCGACAACAGCTGGCTGGCCGTCTACCACGAGCAGGGTCTGATCGGCATCGCCCTGGTGGCGGCGTTCCTCGTCGTGCTGGGCGGCGTCGCGTTGCTGCGGCCGCCGTCCCCGGCGCGGGCCTGTGCGATCTTCCTGATCAGCTACTGCGCCCTCGCGTCGTACACCGAGGCGGGTCTGGGCGACGCCTCGCCGTACCTGCTGCACCTCGCCGTGGCCGCCTCGCTGCTGGCCTCGCCCGCCGCGGCCGCGCCCCTCACGACGCCCGAACCCCCGCGCCGACGCGTCCCGCGCTGGGCCCGCACCCCGGAGGTGACCTGAGCATGCACGTCCTCGTGGTGCACAACCGCTACAACTCGGCCCAGCCGAGCGGCGAGAACAACGTCGTCGACCAGGAGGTGGAGCTGCTGCGTGCGGCCGGCCACCGGGTGGGCCTGTTCGAGCGGCGCAGTGACGACATCGCCTCGCGGTCCCTGCTCGGCAAGGTCGCCGTGCCGCTCCTGGTGCCGTGGAACCCGGCGGTCCGCAGGGAGCTGGCCGACCGGCTGCGCACCGAGCGCCCGGACGTGGTGCACGTGCACAACGTCTTCCCGCTCCTGTCCCCGGCGGTGCTGGCGGCCTGCGCCGACGCCGGGGTCCCGGCCGTCGCCACGCTGCACAACTACACGCAGGTCTGCCCGCCCGGCACGCTCCAGCGCGACGGCCGGCCGTGCACCGAGTGCGTCGGGGCGGCGCCGCTGCCCGCCGTGCGGCACGGCTGCTACCGGAACTCGCGGCTGGCGACGGTGCCGCTCGCGGTCGGCCTGTCGGTGAACCGGCGGCGCTGGTGGTCCGGTGTGGAGCGGTTCTTCTGCATCTCGGCGGCGCAGCGCGAGGTCCTGGTGGGGGCGGGTCTGCCGGCCGAACGGCTGGCGGTGAAGCACAATTTCGTGCCCGACCCGGAGGCGCGCCGGGCCGGCCCCGGCGAGCACCTGCTGTACCTCGGCCGCCTCGCGGAGGCCAAGGGCGTACGGCTGCTCATGAAGGCGTGGGACGAGCTGGCCGCGGACGGCGGAGTGGGCGTCCCGCTCGTCGTCGCCGGCACGGGGCCGCTGGAACGCGAGGTGACCGCCTGGGCGGCGGGCCGGGACGACGTGCGCTACGTCGGCCTGTACGACCCGGAGCAGTGCAGGCGGGCCCTCGCCCGCTCGGTGGCCGTGGTGGCTCCCTCGACGTGGCTGGAGGCGTTCGGCCTGGTGGTCGTGGAGGCGATGGCGGCGGGGGTACCGGCCGTCGCCGCCGGGCACGGCGCCTTCGCCGAACTCGTCGACGACGGGGTGACCGGGCTGCTGCACCGGCCGGGCGAGGCCGCCTCGCTCGCGTCCCGCATCCGCCGGATCGCGGCGGAGCCGGAGCGCAACCAGGAGATGGGCCGGGCGGCCCGGCGCCGGTACGAGCAGGGCTTCAGCCCGGCCGTCGGCCTGGAGCGCCTGCTGGAGGGGTACCGCACCGCGATCGCGGGGCGGTCGGCACTGGCTCGCGGCGGGGACGTCCGCGCGGGCAGGGGGGATGGGGGCAGTAGATGACACGATGCCGACTCTGCGGTTCGGCGGCGATGGAGAGCGTCGTCGATCTCGGAGCGACTCCGCCGTGCGAGAGTTTCCTCGCCGCGGACCAACTGGACCGGCCGGAGCCGGCGTACCCGCTGCACCTGCGGGTGTGCACCGACTGCTGGCTGGCGCAGCTCCCCGCGCTGATCACGCCGGAGGAGACGTTCACGCAGTACGCGTACTTCTCCTCGTACTCGAGCTCCTGGGTGGAGCATGCGCGGACCTTCGTCACCGGCGCCGTGGAGCGGCTGGGCCTCGGCCCGGACTCCTTCGTGGTCGAGGTGGCGAGCAACGACGGGTATCTGCTCAGGCACATGGTGGACCGCGGGATCCGCTGCCTGGGCGTGGAGCCGTCGGTGAACGTCGGTGCGGCGGCGCGGGAGGCGGGGGTGCCCACGCTCACGGAGTTCCTGAGCCCGGACACCGGCGCGGCCGTGTCCGCCGAGCACGGCCGGGCGGACCTGGTGGTGGCCAACAACGTGTACGCGCACATCCCGGACGTGGTCGGCTTCACCCAGGGGCTGCGCGCGCTGGTCGCCGACGACGGCTGGGTCTCGATCGAAGTGCAGCACCTGCTGACCCTGATCGAGGAGAACCAGTACGACACGATCTACCACGAGCACTTCCAGTACTACACGGTCGCGTCCGCGATCCGGGCGCTGGCGAGCGGCGGCCTCACGCTGGTGGACGTCGAGCTGCTGCCCACGCACGGGGGTTCCGTCCGGCTGTGGGCCCGGCCCGCCGAGGTGGCGGGTGAGCCGAGCCGGCGGGTGACTGACGTGCTGGACCGGGAGAAGGCGGCCGGGCTGCGGGAGCTGTCCGGGTACACCGAGTTCTCGTCCCGGGTGGCCAAGGTGCGCCGGGACCTGCTGCGGTTCCTGATCGAGGCGGCCGAGCGCGGCGACACGGTGGTCGGCTACGGCGCCCCGGGCAAGGGCAACACGCTGCTCAACCACTGCGGCGTGCGGCCCGACCTGCTCGCGTACACGGTCGACCGCAATCCCTACAAGCACGGCAGATTCACTCCGGGCACCCGCATTCCGGTCCTGGCGCCCGAGCGGATCGCCGCCGACCGGCCGGACTACGTCCTCGTCCTGCCGTGGAACCTGCGCGACGAGCTGGTCGAGCAGCTCTCCTACGTGCACGAGTGGGGCGGCCGCCTGGTCTTCCCCATACCGGAACTGAGCGTGGTCGAGCCCGCGTCCGAGAAGGGCACAGCATGAAGGTCGTACTGTTCTGCGGCGGCTACGGGATGCGGATGCGCGAGGGCGCCTTCGACGACGTGCCCAAACCGATGGCGATGGTCGGCCCGCGGCCGCTGATCTGGCACGTCATGCGCTACTACGCGCACTTCGGGCACAAGGAGTTCATCCTGTGCCTGGGCTACGGGGCCCACCACATCAAGGACTTCTTCCTCAACTACGAGGAGACGACCTCCAACGACTTCGTGCTGCGGGGCGGACGGACCGAGCTGCTCTCCACCGACATCGCCGACTGGACGATCACGTTCGCGCAGACCGGCATCGAGTCGCCCATCGGGGAGCGCCTGCGCCGGGTGCGGCACCACCTGGACGGCGACGAGATGTTCCTCGCCAACTACGCGGACGTGCTCACCGACGCGCCGCTGCCCGAGATGATCGACTCCTTCGCCCGGCGGGACGCGGGCGCGTCGATGATGGTGGTGCCGCCGCAGTCCTCGTTCCACTGCGTGGACCTCGGTGAGGACGGTCTGGTCGGCGGCATCACCGCGGTGAGCGACCTGCCGCTGTGGGAGAACGGCGGCTACTTCGTGCTCCGCCAGGAGGTCTTCGACCACATCCCGGAGAACGGGGACCTGGTGGCCGACGGATGCACCGAACTGGCCAAGCGGGGGCGGCTGGTGGCGCACCAGCACCGGGGCTTCTGGAAGCCTACGGACACGGTGAAGGAGCGCGCCGCGCTCGACGCCGCCTACGCCCGGGGGGAGCGCCCGTGGGCCGTGTGGGAACGGGACGGCGCGACGTCGGCCGCCGGGGTGAGGACCGCGTGATACGGCTCGGGGCCGGGAGCCCGGAGCGGATCGTCGCGGTGGGCGCGCACTGCGACGACATCGCCATCGGCGCCGGCGGCACACTGCTGACGGTGTGTCTGGCGCGGCCGGGGGTGCGCGTCGACGCGCTGGTGCTCTCCGGCGGTGGCGGCGAGCGCGAGCGGGAGGAGCGGGCCGCCCTGGCCGCCTTCTGCCCGGGCGCCGACCTGCGGCTGACGGTGCTCAAGCTGCCGGACGGCCGGATGCCGGCGCACTGGGAGGAGGCCAAGGCAGCGGTCGAGGAACTGCGCGAGCGGACCGAGCCGGAGTTCGTGCTGTCCCCGCGCACCGACGACGCGCACCAGGACCACCGCGGTCTGGCGAAGCTGATGACCACCGCCTTCCGCGACCACCTGGTGCTGCGCTACGAGATCGTCAAGTGGGACGGCGACCTGGGCCGCCCGACGGCGTACCAGCCGCTGTCGGAGGGCGTCGCCGAAGAGAAGGTGCGGCTGCTGCAGGAGCACTACCCCTCGCAGCGGCACCGCCCCTGGTACGACCGGGAGGCCTTCCTCGGCCTCGCCCGGATCCGCGGCATCGAATGCCACGCCCGCTATGCCGAGGCGTTCGACGTCGCCAAACTCACTCTCAACCTGGGGGGTTGAACCTTGCGCGTACTGCTCACCGGACACCAGGGCTACCTGGGCACCGTGATGGCCCCGGTCCTCACGGCCGCCGGACACGAGGTCGTCGGCCTCGACGCCGGCCTGTTCGCCGACTGCGTCCTGGGCCCGGCGCCCGACGACCCGCCGGGGCAGCGGGTCGACCTGCGCGACCTCACGGCCGGGCACGTGGCGGGGGTGGACGCGGTGATCCACCTGGCCGCGCTCTCCAACGACCCGCTGGGCTCGCTGGCGCCGGAGCTGACCTACGACATCAACCACCACGCGTCGGTGCGGCTGGCCCGGCTGGCCCGCGACGCCGGGGTGCAGCGCTTCCTGTACGCGTCGACGTGCTCGGTCTACGGCGCCGCGGGCGGGGGCGACCTGGTGACCGAGGACGCCCCGCTGCGTCCGGTGACGCCGTACGCGGAGTCCAAGGTGCGGGTGGAGGACGAGCTGCACGCGCTGTCCGACGGCGACTTCAGCCCGGTGTACATGCGCAACGCCACCGCCTTCGGCTTCTCGCCCCGGCTGCGCGCGGACATCGTGCTGAACAACCTGGTGGGCCACGCCCTGCTGTCCGGCGAGGTGCTGGTGCTCTCCGACGGCACCCC
This sequence comes from Streptomyces sp. NPDC059906, assembly GCF_042730645.1. Taxonomy (NCBI): domain Bacteria; kingdom Bacillati; phylum Actinomycetota; class Actinomycetes; order Kitasatosporales; family Streptomycetaceae; genus Streptomyces; species Streptomyces sp. NPDC059906. The sequence goes on along the minus strand of NZ_JBHWKU010000006.1, from coordinate 228,978 downwards.
GTGGCGCCCGCTGGTGCACGCCGCCGACATCGCCCGGGCCTTCGCCGCCGCGCTGGTGGCGCCGCGGGAGGCGGTGCACGACCGGGCGTTCAACATCGGCAGCGAGGTCAACAACGTCACGGTCGCCGAGATCGCCGACGAGGTGGCCGCGGCGGTGTCCGGCTCGAAGGTGGTCATCACCGGGGAGACCGGCGCCGATCCGCGCTCCTACCGGGTGGACTTCTCCCGCTTCCGCGCCGCGATCCCCGGCTTCGACTGCGAGTGGACGGTGAAGCAGGGCGCGCTCGAACTCGCCGACGCCTACCGCAGGCACGGGCTGACCCGGGAGGACTTCGAGCAACGCTTCACCCGCCTGGCCGTGCTGCGCGCGGCCGCTGAGACCGGCTCCGTCGACGACACCCTGCGGTGGCGCCGATGACCCAGGCCGGATGGGAGATGTACGCGCTGGTGGAGCGGCTGTACCCGCTGTGCCGGAGCATCACGGGCGACGGTGTGCGCGCGACCCTGGACATCGTCGACGAGTACATCCCCCTGCACATGCACGAGGTGCCGACCGGGACGCGGGTGCTGGACTGGACGGTGCCGCAGGAGTGGAACATCCGGGACGCGTACGTCGCCGACGCCACCGGCCGCCGGGTCGTCGACTTCGCCGCGTCCAGCCTCCATGTGCTCGGCTACAGCGTGCCGGTGTCGGCGACGATGCCGCTGGCCGAGCTGCGTCCGCACCTGCACACCCTGCCGGACCAGCCCTCCCTGGTGCCGTACCGCACCAGCTACTACCGGCCCGAGTGGGGTTTCTGCCTGGCCCAGGAGACCCTCGACGCGCTGCCGGAGGGCGACTACGAGGTCCGTATCGACTCCACCCTGGCGGACGGTCACCTCACCTACGCCGAGCACGTGGTCCCCGGCCAGGTGTCCGACGAGGTGATCGTCTCCTGCCACGTCTGCCACCCGTCGCTGGCCAACGACAACCTGGCCGGCATCGCGGTGGCCACGTTCCTGGCCCGGGAGCTGGCGGAGCGGAACCCGTACCACACCTACCGGTTCGTCTTCGCGCCCGGCACCATCGGGGCGATCACCTGGCTGGCCCGCAACCGGGAGCGGGTGGAACGGGTCAAGCACGGCCTGGTGCTGGCCTGCGCGGGAGACCCGGGGCATTTGACGTACAAGCAGAGCAGGCGCGGTGACGCGGAGATCGACCGGGTGCTGCGGCATGTGCTGACCGCCTCCGAACGACCGCACCGGGTCGTGGAGTTCACGCCCTACGGCTACGACGAGCGGCAGTACTGCTCGCCCGGCTTCGACCTCGGCGTGGGCTCGCTCACCCGGACCCCGTACGCGGGCTACCCCGAATACCACACGTCCGCGGACAACCTGGACTTCGTCTCCCCGGCGGCGATGGCGGACACGCTCGCCGTCTGCCGCGAGGCGTTCTCCGTCCTCGACCGCAACCGGCGGTACGTCAACCTCAGTCCGTACGGGGAGCCGCAGCTGGGAAGGCGTGGGCTGTACGACTCGCTCGGCGGCCGCAGCGACGCCAAGCAGGCCCAGATGGCCATGCTCTGGGTGCTCAGCCTCTCCGACGGCGAGCGCAGCCTGCTCGACGTCGCCGAGCAGTCCGGGCTGGGGTTCGACACCGTCGCCGCAGCGGCCGACGCCCTGCACGGCGCCGGACTCGTCAAGGCATGACGCCGATGACCGTCGAAGGGGAGAAGACGACGACACCGGCGCAACCCGCCCGGCGGGGCGTCGTCGGCAGGCTGTCCTGGGGGCTGGCCGACCAGGCGGCCTCCAGCCTGTCCAACTTCGTGGTGGGCATCTACGTGGCCCGCTCGCTGGGGCTGACCGCGTTCGGTGTGTTCAGCCTGGCCTGGGTGACCTACGGCGTGGTCCTCAACGTCTCCCGCGGGCTGGCCACCGACCCGCTGGTGGTGCGCTTCAGCGGCGTGCCCCAGTCGTCCTGGCGCGGCGCGGTGGCCCGGGCGTCGGGTGCCGCGCTGCTGGTCGGCGCCGCGATCGGCACGGTGTCCCTGGTCGCCGGGCTGACCATCGGCGGCCAGGTGGGAGCAGCGTTCGCCGCGCTCGGCGTCGTACTGCCGGGGCTGCTGCTCCAGGACGCCTGGCGGTACTCGTTCTTCGCCGCCGGCGTCGGCCGCAAGGCGTTCGTCAACGACGTCGTGTGGGCCGTCGCGCTCGTGCCTGCCATGGTGGTGGCGGCCCGGGTGGGCAGCGTGCCCGCCTTCCTCCTCGCCTGGGGCGGATCCGCCGCGGTGGCCGGGGTGTACGGCTGGTTCCAGTCCGGCATCAGGCCGAGGCCGGCCGGGGCGCGCGAGTGGCATCGCGACCACCGCGACCTCGGCTACCGGTACCTGGTCGAGAACGTCGGCGTCAGCGGCGCCGGCCAGATACGGGCGTACGGCCTCGGCGCGATCGTCGGCGTCGGTGCGGTGGGTGTCGTCCGTGGCGCGGAACTCCTGCTCGGGCCGTTCCTCGCGGTGCTGATGGGGCTGTCGCTGGTCACGGTGGCCGAGGCAGCGCGGGTGCTGCGCCAGGCACCTGGGCGGCTCGGGAAGTTCTGTTTCCTGCTCGGCGCCGGGCAGACCGTCGCCGCGCTGCTGTGGGGCGCGGCGCTGCTGCTGGTGCCGGACCGGCTCGGTGAACTCGTCCTCGGCGACGTCTGGAGCGGCGCCTCTCAGCTCATCGTGCCGGTCACGCTCAGCGTCGCGGGCGCCGGGCTCGGCACCGGCGCGGCGGCCGGGCTGCGCGCCCTGGCGGCGGCCCGGCGCAGTCTGCGCTGCCAGTTGTTCGCCTCCGCCTGCTACGTCGCGGGCGGGCTCGGCGGTGCGGTCGCGGGCGGCACGGTCGGTTCGGCCTGGGGCGCCGCCGCCGCGTCCGTCTGCGGTTCGGTCGTGTGGTGGCTGCAGTTGCGGGCCGCCCTGCGCGAGCGCGACCACCATCCCATTCCCGAAGTGAGGACCACATGACCCCCCACCCCCGGCTGAGCATCGGCCTTCCCGTCTACAACGGCGAGGAGTATCTGGCCGAGTCGCTGGACGCCCTCCTGGGGCAGACCTACGAGGACTTCGAACTGGTGATCTCCGACAACGCGTCGGCCGACGGCACCCAGGACATCTGCCGCCGGTATGCCGCGCAGGACTCGCGCATCCGCTACATCCGGCTGCCCCGCAACATCGGCGCCGCGCCCAACCACAACTACGTGTTCACCGAGTGCCGCGGCGAGCTGTTCAAGTGGGCCTCGCACGACGACCTCTACGCCCGGGACCTGCTGCGCAGTTGTGTGGCGGCGCTGGACGAGCGGCCGGAGGTGGTCCTCGCACACGCCGGCCAGGCCGTCATCGACGGCGACGGCAAGGTGAAGGTCCCCTACGAGTACGGGCTCGCCACCGACTCCCCGCGCGCTCCGGAGCGCTTTCGCAGCCTGCTCTTCGAGCCCGGGGGCGACGACTTCTACGGGGTGATGCGGTCCGCGATGCTGCGCCGGGTGAAGCCGCACGACAGCTACCACCACGCGGACCGCACCTTCGTCGCCGAGATCACCCTGCACGGCCCCTTCCACCAGGTGCCGGAGCTGCTGTACTTCCGCCGGGACCACCCCACCCGCGCCGAGCGGGCGAACCCCTCCAAGCGCTCCCGGTGCGTCAACCTGGACCCGCGCCGGGCGGGGCCGCTGCACCCGACACCCCGGCTGCTCGCGGAGTACGTCTGGGGCTTCGCCTCGGCGATCGGGCGGGCGCCGTTGTCCTCGGCCGACCGGCGTGCCTGCCACCGCCATCTGGCGGCGTGGATGACCAGCCGCGTCCGGCCGGGCGCCGGCGAGCGGGTCGAGGACCGCGCTCCCGTGGACCCGGACCGGCTCACCGTCTCCGTCGACGACCTGGTCGCCGGCCGCGAGGGAAGGCAGGCATGACCTCCATGCGCGAAAAGCCTTTACGCATTGGCGTGTTCGGCCTGTTCGGTGCCGGGAACAGCGGCAACGACGGGTCACTGGAAGCCGTGCTCGACCACCTCAGGGCCGCACATCCCGACGCGGTCGTGGACGCGATGTGCGGCGGACCCGAAACCGTCGCGACCCGGTACGGGGTTCCCGCGACGCGGCTCAACTGGTACCGCGGTGAGTACCGGACCTCTTCCCGCGCGAGCGCGATCGCCGCCAAGGCCCTGGGCAAGCTCGTCGACGTCTTCCGCACCGCCGCCTGGGTCCGCCGGCACGACGCGGTGATCGTGCCGGGCACGGGCGTCCTGGAGACCACGCTGCCGCTCAGGCCCTGGGGCTTCCCGTACTCGCTGTTCCTGCTCTGCCTGACGGGCCGGTTGTCCGGCGCCCGTGTCGCGCTGGTCAGCGTCGGCGCGGGCCCGATCGGCAACCGGGCCACCCGGGTCCTGACGCGCTGGTCGACGCGGCTGGCCGCGTACCGGTCGTACCGGGACACCCAGTCGCGCGAGGCGATGCGGGCGATGGGCGTCGACACCGCGCGGGACGAGGTCTACGCGGACCTGGTCTTCGCCCTGCCGGGGCCGTCCGCGAGCGAGCCCGTGGAGACGCGGGGCCCGGTCTGCGTCGGCGTGATGGACTTCCACGGCAGCAACGACGAGCGGGACGTGGCCGAGGAGATCCACCGGCGCTACCTCGACGGGACGACGCGGTTCGTCCACGCGCTGGTCGAGGAGGGCAGGCCGGTCCGGCTGCTCACCGGCGACGAGCTCGACCGGCCGGTGGCCGCCGCGATCGTCGACGCGGTGGGCTCGCCGCTGGTCACCGTCGCCGAGGCGGCCTCGCTCGCCGACCTGATGAAGGAGACGGCCAGTGCCGACACCGTGGTGGCGACCCGTTACCACAACCTGGTCTGCGCCCTGAAGGTCGGCACACCGACCCTCGCTCTCAGCTACTCGGGCAAGAGCGACGCGCTGATGGCCGAGATGGGGATGGATGCCTACTGCCATCCGGCCCGGGAGGCCGACGCCGACCGGCTGCTCGCACAGTTCCGCGAGCTGGAACGGCGGTCGGGCCCGGTGCGGCGCACCCTCTTCGAGCGGAACCTGGTCGTCGCCCGGCGCGTCGAGGACCAGTTCACCGCGCTGACCACGGCGCTGTTCCCGGCGACCGACCAAGCCCACGCCCTGCGGGAGGCACCATGAAGGCGACCGAAGTGCCGGAGATCTCCGGCGCCTACCTGTTCCGGTCCACGCCGCACGCGGACGCACGCGGATTCTTCTGCCGCACCTTCGACGCCGACGTCGTCCGCTCGGTGGGTCTCGACCCGGCCGCCTTCGTCCAGGACAGCGTGTCGCGCTCGGTCCGGGGCGTGCTGCGCGGCCTGCATCTGCGCTCCGGCGCCGGTGAGGCCAAGCTGGTTCGGTGCTCGAACGGGAGGATCTTCGACGTCGTCGTGGACCTGCGGCCGGACTCGCCGACCTATCTGGGCCGGGCGTTCTTCGAGCTGTCCGGCGAGACGCAGACGACGCTGTACATCCCGGCGGGGTGCGCGCACGGCTTCCAGTCGCTGACGGAGACCTCCGACGTCTCGTACCGGATCGACCGCCCGCACGACCCGGCCGAGGACGTGACGATCGCCTTCGACGACCCGGACCTCGCCATCGACTGGCCGCTGCCGGTGACCTCGGCGTCCGCCCGGGACCGGGAGGCGCCGAGCCTCGCCGACTTCCTCAAGCACAGGGAGGGATGAGCCCGAAGTGAACGCCGAAGAACTCGGCCTGCCCCGGTCGCGGCAGGCCAACGAGCGGCTGCACGCCATGGTCCCCGGCGGCGCGCACACCTACGCCAAGGGCGACGACCAGTACCCGGAGAACCTGGCCCCGGTGATCAGCCACGGCCGGGGTGCCCACGTGTGGGACGTCGACGGCAACCGCTACGTCGAGTACGGCTCCGGCCTGCGGTCGGTCAGCCTCGGCCACGCCCACCCGCGCGTGACGGAGGCCGTACGACGGGAGCTCGACCGGGGCAGCAACTTCGTCCGGCCGTCCATCGTGGAGGTCGAGGCCGCGGAACGGTTCCTGGCCACGGTGCCGACCGCGGAGATGGTGAAGTTCGCGAAGAACGGCTCCGACGCCACCACGGCGGCGGTGCGCCTGGCCCGCGCCGCCACCGGACGGCCCCGGGTGGCCGTCTGCGCCGACCATCCGTTCTTCTCGGTCGACGACTGGTTCATCGGCACCACGCCGATGTCCGCCGGGATTCCGGCGGCGACCAGCGAGCTGACCGTGGCGTTCCCCTACGGCGACCTGGCCGCCACGGAGGAACTGCTCGCCCGGCACGAGGGCGAGGTGGCCTGCCTGATCCTGGAGCCCGCCACCCACACCGAGCCGCCGCCCGGCTACCTCGCCGGTCTGCGCGAGCTGGCCGACCGGCACGGGTGCGTCCTGGTCTTCGACGAGATGATCACCGGGTTCCGGTGGTCGGAGGCGGGCGCCCAGGGCCTGTACGGCGTAGTCCCCGACCTCTCCACGTTCGGAAAGGCGCTGGGCAACGGGTTCGCCGTCGCCGCGCTGGCCGGGCGCCGGGAGCTGATGGAGCTGGGCGGACTGCGGCACTCCGGCGACCGGGTCTTCCTGCTGTCCACCACCCACGGGGCGGAGACGCACGCGCTGGCCGCCGCGATGGCCGTGCAGGGCACCTACGTCGAGGAGGACGTCACCGCGCGGCTGCACGCCCTGGGCGACCGGCTGGCCGCCGGTGTCCGGGAGGCCGCGGCGAGCATGGGCGTCGGCGACCACCTCGTGGTGCGGGGACGGGCCAGCAACCTGGTCTTCGCCACGCTCGACGACGACGGGCGGCCGTCGCAGCGGTACCGCACCCTGTTCCTGCGCCAACTCCTGGCGGGCGGGGTGCTGGCCCCGTCGTTCGTGGTGAGCAGCGCGCTCGGCGACGCCGACCTCGACCACACCGTGGACGTGGTGGCCCAGGCGTGCGCGGTGTACCGCAAGGCGCTGGACGCCGCCGATCCCACGCCCTGGATGGCCGGCCGGCCGGTGAAGCCGGTGTTCCGCCCCTTGGTGTGAGGCCGGGCGAACCGTGGAGGGGCGGCTCGGGGCGACGTGACGTCAGCGGCCCTGCTGCCGCCCGGCGTCGGCCCTCCGCCCGGACGGCCGGTCGGAGGGCCGGCCGGCCGTCCACTGGTCCGGCGGGTGGGCCGGGAGGCCGGCCGACCGGTCGGTCAGCCGGTCAGCCGTCCGGTCGACCAGCCACGCGGTGACCGGGAGCACCGCCAGCGCGGTGCACCAGCCGCCGAGGGTGTCGGTCGCGTAGTGGGAGCCCAGGGCTACCTGCGCCCAGCCCATGGTCGCGCCGGCCACCAGCCCCGCCGCGAACACGAGGGCCGTGCCGGCCACCCTGCCGAGACCGAGGCGTCCGGCCGCGAGCAGCGACACCATGAGGGCCATCGCGGTGAGGAAGGCGGTGTGCCCGCTCGGGTAGGAGAGGTTGTCGCCGTGGATGGTGCGCCCCACCACGGGTTTGAGCAGCGTCGTCGTCCCCACGGTCAGGCCTGCGCCGGTCACGACGAACACCGCCGCGCGCGGGTGCCGAAGCAGCAGGCAGCCGGTCACGACGGCCGCGACCAGCAGCACCGCCCCCGCGGGCTCCCCCAGGAAGTCCGTGACCACGGCGACGTGCCGCCACGGCGGCCCGACCCCGTCCACCGCCGCGAAGATCCGCATGTCCCACTCGCGCGGCTCGCTCTCGTCGGCGTACCCGACGCCGAGGACGAGGACCACCGGCGCGGCGAGGCAGGCGATCAGCCCGAGCCACACGCGCAGCCACGACGGCAGCACCGCGGGCCCCGGCCGGCCGGTCACCCGCCCACCGCCCCGGGCGGCCTGCGGTACTGTCCCACGTCCTCGTCCACTCCCCCGCTTCGCCCGGCTCGGCGGCGGTCGCGCCGGTCAGCCTCCGGTCGAGGCCACCGTAGTCGCTCCAGCGGGCCGGATAACAGCCGATTCGCGCCATTGCGCAAAGGGTGCCGCGAATCGTTCGGACGCGGTCGGCATGCGCGCGTCCTCACCCTTCCGCCCGGCCGGACGGTGCGGACGACGTGCGTCCGCGGGCTCTGCAGGCCGCGGCCTTGACGCGGTTGCGCACTCCCGCGGCCGCTTCGTTGACGACCTCGAGGCTCGGGATGTCGAAACGGCGACGGTCCGCGCCTGCAAGCCGGCGCCGGACGTCTACCGGCTCGCCGTCGACACCGCGGGGTGCCCGCCGGACCGCGTGCTCATGGTGGCCGCCCACGCCTGGGACCTCCGCGGCGGCCGGGTCTACGGCTTGCGGGCCATCCCGGCGGCGATGAGACGCTCCCAGACGGTCAACTCCCGTTCACCGCCGTCGCTGTGCGTCGCGGCGGTCGCCTCGGGACGCCACAGGGACGCCGGCACTATCCCCGGCTCCAGGATCTCCAGTCCCTCCAGCAGGGCCTCGATCTCCGCGTCCGTCCGCCACCGGCCCCGGCCGAACGTCTTCTGGAGGACCTTCTCGGCCTCCGCCGTCTCCGGGTTGTTCCCGGAGCGGAAGTGGCTGACGAAGAAGAGGCTCCCGGACGGCACTTGGCCGCGCCAGTAGCGGACGATCGCGGCGGGGTCCTCGTCGTCGTTGACGTGGTGGAGGATGGCGCTGAACATGACGGCGACGGGACGGTCGAAGTCGATCAGCTCCCGGGTGTCCGGGTGGCTGCGGATCCCCTCGGGGTCGCGCACATCGACGGGTACGAACCGGGTCCGGTCGTTCTCCTCCAGCAGCGCCCGCCCGTGGACGAGGACTTGGGGATCGGTGTCGACGTACACCACCCGGGTCTCCGGTGCCCGCCGTTGCGCGACCTGGTGCACGTTGTCGGCGGTGGGCAGGCCGCTGCCGAGGTCGATGAACTGGCGCACCCCGGTCCTGGTCACGATCTCCCCCACCGCCCGCGTCAGCGCCGCGCGATTGGCGAAGGCGATCGCCACCGAACCCGGGAGGTCGCGCTTGAACACGTCGCCGATCTCGCGGTCCGCCGCGTAGTTGTCCTTGCCGCCGAGCAGGTAGTCGTAGACCCGGGCGATGGTCGGCCTGGTGCTGTCGATGGAGGAACTCTCTCCCGTCATGGCACCCATCCTCTCCCGCGCGGAGGCACCCCGGCCACCACTTGTTTGACCTTCACACCGTGACAAGGTCTTCACTGGCTGCCCAGGAGGTGGTCCCGATGACCATGACGAGACAGGGCACGGATGCCCTGCGAGCGTTCGAGAGCCTGGCCGACCCGCGTGCGTCCGTGCGGCTGCGGGCGGCCCTCGCGGTCGGTACGGCACCGGACCCGCACTTCGTGGGCGGGCTCGTCGAGCGGTCCGCGGTCGAGCCGGAGTTCTTCGTCCGCGACATGCTGACCTGGGCGCTCACCCGCCATCCGGTGGCCGCGACGCTTCCCCCGCTGGTCCGTGAGGTGGGCTCGAAGCTCCCGCAGGCGCGCAGCCAGGCGCTGCACACCCTGTCCAAGATCGGGGACCGGCGGGCGTGGCCGGCGGTCACCGGGGCGGTGCTGTCCGACGCCGACGACGAGGTGGCGCGCAGCGCCTGGCGGGCCGCGGTCGTCCTCGTCCCCGGGGGCGAGGAGCAGGCCCTGGCCCGGGCGCTGGCCCCGCAGTTGGGGCGCGGCGACCGGGAGACGCAGCTGAGTCTCAGCCGGGCGCTGGTCGCGCTGGGCGAGGCGGCCGGGGCGGTTCTGGAGGCCGCGACGACCGCCCCCGCCCCGCACGTGCGTGCGCACGCCCTGGCCACGCGGCGGCTGCTGCGCGACCCGGACTCCGGGTTCGAGGCGGCGATCGAGGAGGCGAAGCGCGTCGTGGCCCTCGGCGGGTCCGGTCCCGAGGGAGACTAGAACGTGTTGATCGGTGAGGTGGCGCGACGGTCCGGGGTCAGTGCCCGCATGCTCAGGCACTACGAGTCGCTCGGCCTGGTGCGGCCCTCGGGCCGTACGGGCTCGGGATACCGGGAGTACTCCCGGGCGGACATCCGGCGGATCTTCCACATCGAGAGCCTGCGGTCGCTGGGGCTGTCGCTGCGCGAGATCGGCCGCGCGCTCGACGAACCCGGGTTCGCCCCCGCGGCACTCGTGGACGACCTCATCCACCGCACGCGTGAACGGATCGCGGCGGAGACGGAGTTGCTCACCCGGCTGCGCCGGATCGACGCGGCGGGCCCGGCCGGCTGGGAGGACGTCCTCCAGGCCGTCGCGCTCCTGCAGGCACTGGGCTCGAAGAGCGCGGACGCACGCCAGCGCGCGGCCCTCTCCTCCGTCCAGGACGCCTCGGTGCCCGTGGAGGCCCTGGTCGACGCGGCGCTGAGCGAGACGGACACCAACGTCGCCGGAGCCCTGCGCTGGGCGCTGGCACGATCGGGCGACGACGCCGCGGCACTGCTGGCCCGGGGCCTGGACTCACCGGTGGCGGAGGTGCGGGCGCGTGCCGTGCGGGCGCTCGCGGAGCTGTCCGGCGCCGAGGCCACCGCGCGGCTGCGGCACGCCCTCGACGGACCCGACGCCGTGGTCCGCGGGTGCGCGGCACTGGCGCTCGGGTCGCGCGGGGTGGGCGAGGCGGTGCCGGCGCTCATCGACATGATCGTGGCCGGACGGAACGACACCGACGCGGCCGACGCGCTGAGCGTGCTGGCGAGCGACACCGCGACGGCGGACCGGATCGCCGCCGGGCTCGTCGGCCGTGTCGCCGACGACACCACCGACGCGGCCGCGCGCGGCCGGCTGACGCAGGCGCTCGCGGGCATCCCGGGCACGCGGGCGTCCAGTGCCCTGGCGGAACTGTCCCGGGACGGGGACCGCGCCGTCGCGCTCACCGCGACGTATCTGCTGCGGCTGCGCGAGGAGCCGTAAATGCTTCGACAGTTCGCCTCCCACCGGGCAACATGGCCGCCCGTGACGAGCAGCCAACTGTGGACCCGTGAGACCGCCGACCGCTACGACGCCGAGGAGGCGGAGACCGGGATGGGCTCCGCCGCCGTTCTGGGACCGACCCTCGACTTCCTCGCCGAGCTGGCCGGGGACGGCCGGGCACTGGAGTTCGCCATCGGGACCGGACGCGTGGGCGTTCCGCTGCGGGAACGCGGCGTGCCGGTGGCGGGCATCGAGCTTTCCGAGCACATGGCGGCGGTCCTGCGGCGCAAGGCCGCCGAGGAGACGCTGCCGGTGACCCTCGGGGACATGGCCACGACCGTGGTGCCCGGCGAGTTCACTCTGGTCTATCTCGTGTACAACACCATCACCAACCTGCTCACGCAGGACGAGCAGGTCGAGTGCTTCCGCAACGCGGCCCGCCATCTGAGCCCCGGCGGCCGATTCGTCATCGAACTGGGTGTGCCACCGCTGCGGTTCCTGCCGCCCGGGCAGGTCGCGGTGCCGTTCGACGTCTCCGAGCGGCACCTCGGCTTCGACACCTTCGACCTGGTCGAGCAGATCCTCGTCTCCAACCACTTCACGCGCGACCCCCGCGACGGCTCCTACCGCCGGGACAACTCCCGGCACCGGTACGCCTGGCCGGCCGAGCTCGACCTGATGGCCCGGATCGCCGGACTCCGGCTGGAGCGACGCGTCGCGGACTGGGACGGGTCTGCGTTCACCGAGGACTCGGCGAAGCACATCTCCGTGTGGCGCAAGCCGGCCTGAGCCGCTCACGACGTGCTCCTTCGGGGCGGTGGGTGCAAAGACCTTCGAAAGGGGGCTCCGCCGTACGGTGGAGCCCCCGGCCGGTCCGGCACCGCGTCAGCGTTCGCCGGCGAACCAGTCCTTCTGCGGGGCCTTGGCGGCCAGCGCGCCGCAGTTGGAGCCGTAGTTCCAGGCCTGCAGGTTGTCGATGACGCCGCCCCACTCGACGCAGGCGCCGCGCGCGGACACGTACACCGGCCCGGCGTACGACCGGTAGTCACCCTCGTCGTACTGGTCCGCGCCGCTTTCGATGTTGCGCACGTAGGCCACCATGTACGTCGGTGCGCCCGTCTTGTTGCGGATGGTCACGGTGCAGTTCTTGCCCGTGGCCGAGTTGTAGGTGAGGTACACCGTGCCGGTGGAGCCGATCGGCATGGAGTTCACCACCTTGTAGCCGGAGCCGCAGACCCCGTTGTACGACGCGGTCGCGCCCGCGGTCGCCGCGCCGGCGGCGGGGGCCGTCACCAACAGCCCCGCCCCGATCGCCCCGACTGCGGTCAGCGTCGCCCCTACGGCTTGCATGGAACGCTTCATGGCACCTCGATCCGTGAATCGACTGGCCTCCCCTTGGTGTTGCTGAAGCCACCAGTTGAGACCTTTGCACCCCTTCGGGGGTTGTACGTCGTTGGCAGATGTTTACGACTGTTCGCGGAGAAGATCACCGCAGGGCCCCTTCGGTGCCCGGCGCCGGCAGCGCCAGATGGGCGAGGTCTCCCGGTGGTGGCGTGCTCACCGGCCACAGCGGGGCGGGCGTACCGTCGGCGACCGCGGCCGGGGCGTCGGTGAGCCGCATGCGCTCGCGCAGGCGGCCGTAGAAGTCCATCGGCCCCAGCCGCACCGCCCGCAGCCGGCGGGGAGCGGCGTAGACGCCGAGCCAGTCACCGGGATCGAGCACGCCTCGCAACTGCCCGTCGATGCTCACGGCGGCCCGGCCCGACCGTTCCAGGATCCGCAGCCCGACGGGCTCGTCCGGCGCGGTGACCACGGAGCGGTCGAACGTCATGTGCGGGGCCACCGCGGTGAAGACGAGCGCCTCGGCGCGGGGCGAGACGACCGGGCCGCCCGCGGCGAAGCTGTAGGCGGTGGATCCCGTCGGGGTCGCGACGAGCAGCGCGTCGGCGGAGTACGAGGCGAGCAGCCGGCCCGCGATGTAGACGCCGACGGAGATCTGCCGGTCCCTCGACAGCTTCTCGAGCACGACGTCGTTGAGGGCCGTGACGTTCAGGGCGATGCCCCACTCGTCGCCGCTCTCGCAGTCGGTCCGCACCCGCGGGGGCGGCAGCAGGGGTCCGCGCCCGTAGCGCAGGAGCGCTTCCATCTCCGAGGGGATCTCCAGGAGCCGGGAGGCACGCAGAGTGAGCAGCATCCGGCTCTCCGGCTCCAGCCCGCCGTCCCGGACGGCGTCGAGGGCGGAGCGCACCGCCGGGGCGGGCACCTCGGTCAGGAACCCCACTCGTCCCAGGTCCACGCCCAGGATCAGGGCGTCGTTCTCCGCCGCCAGCCGTGCGCCGCGCAGGAAGGTGCCGTCACCGCCCAGGGTCACGACGAGGTCCGGGTCGCCGGCCGCGTCCACCTCCTCCCGGGCGCTGTGCCGGCCGGCATCGCTCCACACGTCGATGTCCGTGCAGGCGACGGCGTTCGCGTCGCACCACTCCCGGACTTCCCGGGCCGCTTCGGCGGCGCCCTCGCGACCGCCGTGGACCACGAGTCCGACCCGCTCGATCGTCACCACTGCCTCCTGCCGCCGGGCCGTGCTCCTGGAACCGCGATCGACGAAATCCTCGCCGACCCCCGTGGCGGGGCGGGCCGCGACATGCCGGGGCACCCTCGCCCGTCCGGCGAGTCGCGCGCCAGGTACCGAGTAGGTACCATGCCGGTATGCCATCACTGAACGTGACCTTCACCGAGGAAGAAATGGAAGGCGTCCGCGCTGCCGCCGCAGCCGAGGGCAAGAGCCTGAAGCAGTACATGCACGACCTCGGTGTCCGCGAGATGCAGCGCAAGCGGTTCGTCGCCGGGGCCGTCTCGTGGGCGGACCGGCTGCGCGCCGAGTTCGACGAGGCCTTCCCGGACGAGATCCCCCCGTCCCAGCGCGGCGAGGGAGTCACTGCCGCCTGATGAGCGAGCCCCTGTACATCGACGTCCCCTGGCTCCTGGACGTCCAGGACGCCGCTCTGGACAACGAGGACGTGTCGGTCACGGACTACTCGGCCCTGGTCGCGGCGGTGGCCCGGCACAAGACCCGGATGCCTACGCTGGCCGCGTCCAATCCCGACAGCGCCTGGCGCGCCGCCGCGCTGCTGCACACGGTGGTGCGGCTCGAACCGCTCCCCCACCGCAACAGCCTCTTCGCGGCCTTCGTCACCGGTCAGTACATGGACCAGTCCGGGGAGGGAATCGACCCGCCCTACGGGGCCCTGTCCGACCTGATCAGAAAGGTCCGCGAGACCCGACTGAGCATCTACGACATCGCCGGCGTGCTCCGTTCCTGGCGCATCTGACCTCCGGGTGTCCAGCGTCCGGAGCCGTCACATCCCGCGCCAGATGTTGTCGAACGCCGCTTCCTCGATGCTGCGGCGCTGCCGGATCGCGGCCAGTTCCACCACGGCGTCGTTCACCGCGGCGAGCACCATGGCGACCCCGTCGTCCTCGGGATCCGCCACCTGGTCCGCCGACTCGTGCCGGACGCCCACGGCGGCGGCGAGACCCGTCAGCACGGGGTCTGTGCCGGACCAGCGGTCGGTGGCGCGCCGGTGGGCCGACGGATCGGCCGGGGCCGGACGGCCGGTGCCGCCGCGCGCGATCCGTCGCGGGCGCTTTCGGCCGCCCTCGTCCGCTCCCGCGGCCGCGAGGTACTGCGCCGCCAGCCCGTCGCCCCGGCGCCACAGCCAGTCCGTCACGGACTCGGCCGGGTCCGCGCCGAGCAGCGACGCCGCCGCGTCGAGGAGCCGGTCACCCGACGCGGCCCGCGACACCGGCCGCAGCAGGACGCCGTCCAGCGCGACCGTCCCCGCCTCCATCAGGTCGATCAGTTCCGCTCCGGCCAGGGCCAGCGACAGGTCGCCGCGCTCGACCGGATAGTCGGAGGGGACCTCGAGAGAGACGATCGTCAGGTCGTGCGCCGTGGTCATGCGGATCTCCACATCTGTCAGATCTGCTGCGACACGCCGGCCGCGATGCCGTTCAGCCTACCCACGGCCCCAGCTTCTCGGGGTTGCGGACCACCCAGATGCGGGTGACGCGGCCGTCGGCGACGTCGAAGGCCGCGACGGTCGTGACGGCGCCGTCGCGCCGGGCCACCAGGCCCGGTACCCCGTTGACCGAGCGCTCCAGGAGTTCGAGTCCCGGGGCCTTGCCGGCGATGGCGGCCATGTACTGGGCGATGCGGGCACCGCCCTCGATCGGGCGCAGGGCGGTGCCGGCCATGCCGCCGCCGTCGGCGGTCATGACCGCGGCCGGGTCGAGGAGGTCGACGAGGGCCGCGATGTCCTTGCTCTGCCACGCCTCCTTGACCTGGCGCACCACGTCGGCCCGCACCGCGTCCGGCGTCTGCGGAGCCGGCGCGCCGCGCACCCGGCGCCGGGCCGAGGCCGCGAGCTGCTTGCAGGCCGCGGGGGTCCGGCGGAGGATGCCCGCGATGTCGGCGAAGGGGTAGCGGAAGACGTCGTGGAGGACGAAGGCGACCCGCTCGGCCGGGGTCATCGACTCCAGGACGACGAGGAAGGCCATGGTCACCGACTCGTCCAGGACCATCTGGTCGGCGGGGTCGGCGCCGTGGCCGTGGCCCCGCTCGGCGTGGGCGGGGAGCGAGTCCGGCAGCCAGGCGCCGACGTAGCGTTCCCGCCGGGCCCGCGCCGAGCCGAGCGCGTCCAGACAGACTCGGCCGGTCACGGTCGTCAGCCAGGCCCCCGGGGACACGATCTCCTCCTGCCGGCTCCGGGGCAGCGCGTACCAGCGTGCGTAGGCCTCCTGCACGGCGTCCTCGGCCTCGGCGAGCGAGCCGAGCAACCGGTAGGCGACATTGATCAGTTGACGCCGTTCGCCGACCGTCGCGTCGGTACTCGTCCCAGCCGTCCCCATGCCCGACCGCCCCCTCGCCTTACCTTTCGCCGGCCCGCGTCGTCGGGCTGGTGAGACCTTACCGATCCACTGCCCCCCGGGGCGGAAACGGGGACCGCGGCATGGCAACCCAGGCGACGGCGCAGCGCCGACTCTCGTTCCTGCGGATCGCGATCGCCCTGCAGACACTGACCATCTTCCTCCAGGCGGTCTCCGCCGGACTGCTGCTCACCGCGTCCTACGGGGAGACGCTGCACAGCGTCGGTGCCCGGGTGATGTACGGGGCGTCGATGCTGTACGTGCTCGCGGCGGTGCTGGCGTGGAAGCCGGGCGGCGGTCCGCCGCGGCCCGTCTGGCACGCCTGCGGCTTCCTCGTCCTCGCCTCGGTCCAGGTCGTGCTCGGCATCGCGCACGTTCCGTCGGTCCATCTGCCCCTGGGGGTCCTGATGTTCGGCCTGAGCGTGCTGGCGCTGGCGCGGCGTTGAGCGCCCTCACCCTTCCGGGGCCCTCCCCGGTTGCCGGGCATGGCGGAGGCAGGAGGCGGCCACCACGAAGGGCCACAGCGACTGGAGGGACGTCACGACGCGTTCGGCGACGCCGGCGTCGCCGTGTCGCCGCATCTCGATCAGGAACCACACTCCACCGGCGGCCATCAGGGTCGTCACGGCGATCGAGGGCGCGAGACGCAGCGCCCAGGGAGCGGCCGGACCTCCGTTGACGGCCAGCACTGGCCAGACCGCCAGGAGCGTGAACCCGACCACCACCACCGCGCCGTGCCGCAGGGAGCCCCCGCTGCTGGGCGCGGGCAGCGCCACCAGGACCAGCGCGGCGAGTCCGCCCCCGCCCAGCGCCACGCGCCCGGCGGCGGCGGCGGTCCGCAGCCCCCAGGCGGTCAGCAGGTGGCAGACGCCCAGAGCCAGGAACGCCGCCGTCATCACCCAGAATCCGGCGGCTCCGTAGGCCCCCAGAACGCTGATGGTCTGCGTGACGGGATCGTAGGAAGTCCCTTCGGCGTACGCGGCGCCGGTCCAGCCTGCGATCAGCAGTACGGGTGCACATCCCGACGAGAGCAGGACCCATCTGGGAACAAATCGCATCGGGCAACCATAAAGCGGGCGGCCAGCGGACGCACCGCACGCACCGCCGTGCTCCTGGACCTCACACGGGCGGGTCGAGTGCGCGGAAGTACGTCCAGCTGGTCTCGTTCGGCTCGCTCCACTGCTCCGGGGTCCGTGCGAACCGCGGGTGGTGGTCGGCGATGTGGGCACGGGTGCGCTCGGGGACCTCCGTGTACGAGCCCAGCTTGCGGCCCCGGCAGTGGTAGGTGAGGCCGCCGGGCCGCCCGCCGCGGGCCATCCACGGGACCCACGGGGACATCCGGGTCCACGACATGGTCGCCGGGACGCCGGGGTCCGGTCCGGCCAGGTCCTCGCGGCGGGCGAAGAACTGGAAGAGTTCCAGGGCCCGGTAGGTGTCACCGGCCGAGTGACGGGGGTACTGGGCCGCCGGCAGGGGCGAGGGGTAGGCGAGCGGGATCTCCAGGCTGAAGCAGACCTGGTCGCCGAGGTCGGTCGCCGGGACCGGGAAGGGGCGCCACTTCTGGTTCGCGGGGTCGTTCCAGACGTGCACCACCGGCAGGTCCCGCCAGGTTTCCAGGATGTCGCCGGTGACGGGGTCCAGGTAGAACGCGGCCTCACGGGTGAGCAGCCGGTAGGAGTCCGGGCCGTCCTCGGCGTCGTGGACGAGGCGGGCGACGTTGACGCCTTCGAAGCCGAAGAGGCGCTCGTAGGGTTCGTCGGGAGCCCAGGCGAACACACTTCCGGACCACCAGTACGTGACCTCTTCGCCGTCGAGGGAGGCCCGGGTGCGGGCGAGGGAGCGGAGCGACTGCGCGGGTGTCGTCATGGGACGTACTCTGCGCGACCGCCGCCCCCGCCGGCCGGGAATCGGGGCGATCCGCCCGATGAATTCGGGCGGCGGACCGGGTCTCCCCTGTATGACTCGCATCATCGCGGACATCTCGATCTCCCTCGACGGCCGTGTCACCGGGCCCGGTCCCGGCCCGGGCAACGGTCTGGGCACCGGCGGCGAGGCCCTGCACACCTGGGCATTCTCCGACGATCCCGAGGAGCGCCGGATCGTGCGCGAGACGACCGCCCGGTCGGGCGCCGTCGTCCTCGGCCGCCGGCTCTTCGACCTGGTGGACGGACCGGGCGGCTGGGACGACACCGTCGGCTACGGCGCCGCGGAGGTCGGCAGACCGCCGTTCGTCGTCGTGACGGCCTCGCCACCGGAGTCGGTCCGGCTCACCGGCCTCGACTGGACGTTCGTCACGACCGGACTGCCCGACGCCGTCACCGCGGCGCGCGAGCGTGCCGAGGCGGCTTCGGCGGACCTCGGCCGGGACCTCGACGTCGTCCTGATGGGCGGCGGGGCCCTGATCGGCTCCGCGCTCGACGCCGGGCTGGTCGAGATGCTGTCCCTGCACCTGGCTCCCGTCGTGCTGGGCTCCGGAACGCCGCTGTTCACCGGGGGCACACCGCACACGCTCGTCCGGCGGAGCGCCCACGCCACACCGAACGCCACGCACCTGCTCTACGAACTCCTCTGACGTGCGACGCGACGATCACGCGCCCCCGGGCCGGGCGGCCTGTTGACGGGGACGGGCCCCGCCCCTACGGTGCCCTCACCGCGCGACCCGCGATCGGTGCCGGGGGTCCCCGAGGGGATGGTGGCAGGGCGATGAAGGCAGTGGTCCAGGAGCGGTTCGGTCCCCCGGACAGCCTGCGGCTGCGGGACGTGGATGGGCCTCACGCCGGTGCCGGCCAGGTGCTGGTGCGCGTGCACGCCGCCGCGGTGAACCCCTACGACTGGCACATGCTGCGCGGAGACCCGTACGCGGCACGGCTGCTGGGCGGCATGGGGCTGACCCGGCCGAAGTGCCGGGTGGCCGGAATCGACGCGGCGGGGGTGGTGGAGCGGGTCGGCGCGGACGTGCGGGGGCTCGGCCCCGGCGACCGGGTCCTGGGGTTCTGCCCGGGAGCCTTCGCCCAGTACGCGCGCACCACCGCAGCGATGCTGGTGCCCGTGCCCGAGGGCCTGACCTTCGAGCAGGCCGCGGCACTGCCGATGGCGGCGGTGACCGCCCTGCGCGGTATCCGGACCGTCGCTCGCGTACGGTCCGGGCAGCGGGTACTGGTCAACGGGGCGGGCGGCGGCGTGGGCACCTTCGCGGTGCAGATCGCGGCGGTCCTGGACGCGGAGGTCACCGGGGTGTGCAGCGCCGCCAACGCCGACCTGGTGCGTTCCCTGGGCGCCGCTCACGTCCTGGACTACGCCCGGGAGGACTTCACCGACGGACGCGGGCGCTACGACGTCGTGCTGGACAACGTGGGCAACCACCCGCTGGGCCGGTTGCGGCGGGCGCTCACCCCGGCGGGCGTCCTGGTGGCCAACGGCGGCGGCTCCCCCGGCCGGGTGTTCGGGGCCATCGGCGCCATGCTGAAGCTGGCGGCGGCCAACGCCGTCACGCGGCAGAGGCTGCGTCCGATCCTGCCGGCAACCCCGGACGGGCCGGTCCACGAGGACCTGTCGGCCGTCATCGCGCTCGTCGACGCCGGGCAGGTCACGCCCGTGGTCGGCAGGACCTTCGCCCTGGCCGACACCGCGCAGGCGCTGCGGCACGTCGAGGGGGGCCACGCGCGCGGCAAGACCGTCGTCACCGTGGCGTAGGCGCCCCCGGCCGAGTCGCCGTACCCCCTGCGTCAGTGGAAGCCGGTGCGCGCCGCCGTGACCTCGACGGTGTCCTTCACCAGGGCCAGTGCCGCTCCCACCGGGCTCGACCGCCCGCCGCTCACCGTGACGTCGCCCGCGTCCGGGCAACCGAACACCACGGCCTTCTCGGGCCCGGTCAGTGCGTGCAGCGGGTCCCCGGGTTCCGTCTCCTCGAGCCGTACGCGCACGACGCCGGGCTCGGCCACCGCCGCGCCGGCGACCGCCCGCAGCCGACGGGACCGGGCGGCCGCGGCCAGGGCCCGCCGCGCCGTGGTCCCGTCCACCGGCTCCGCCCGCACCCGCACCTCGGCGGGGTCCCAGCCCCAGGCCAGCGCGGCCAGCAGTCGCACCTTGGTGGCGGCGTCGTCGCCCGACAGGTCCGCCGAGGGATCCGCCTCCGCGATGCCCCGCAGCCGTGCGGCGCGGATCGCGTCGCCCAGCGTGTCGCCCTCGGCCAGCCGGTCGAGCACGAAGGTGGCGGTGCCGTTGGGACAGGCGCGGATCGTCCGGCAGTCCAGGCCGCGCAGGGACGTGCGCGACAGGTCGCCGGCCGGGAGCGCCGCCCCGGTGGCCCCGGAGATCCTGATCATGCTGCCGCCCGCCCTGGCGGCCGCGTCGAGGTCCCGCCAGTGCGTGAGCAGATGGCTCTTGGTGGCCGTCACCACGTGGATGCCCCGGCGCAGTGCCGCCACTGCCTCCTCGGCGGCGCGCTCCCGCAGCCCGGGCGAGGACGGGACGGCCTGGACGAACACCCGCGCGCCGGTGCGGTCGAAGGTCTCCTCCAGCGGCCTCGCGGGACCCCACCGAGAGCGCGGCGGCACCGACCCGTCCGCGTCCGGCCGGCACTGGGCCGCGCTCGCGCGTACGGCGGCCACCCGCGGTCGTACGCCGTGACGGCGGGCGAGCGCTTCTCCGTCCCGGGCCAGCCGGTCGACGAAGGCCTGCCCGACCGGGCCGTACCCGGCGAGGACCACAGCGGTCGTCGTCGCTCCGGTCGCTTCAGTCGCTCCGGTTGTTCCGGTCGCTCCGGTCAGTTCATTCATGGGTCCGGGATCCTCTCACACCACCGGCCGCGAGAAGGCCCGTCAGCGGGGCGGTCGCGCGAGGCCGGAGCGGTAGGCGTGGGCGACCAGTTGGGCGCGGTCCCGGGCGCCGAGCTTCGTCTTGGCGCGCTGGACGTGGGTGCGTACCGTCAGCGGGCTGAGGAACAGTTCGGCCGCGATCTCCTTGTCGGACTTGCCGTCCGCGACCAGGGCGGTCACCTCGCGCTCGCGGGCGGTGAGGGCGGCCAAATCCTCGGGCGGCACGGGGGACGCCCCGGGGTCGGGGGAATCGAGGAACCGGGTGATGAGGCTGCGGGTGGCCGCGGCGGACAGGAGGGCGTCGCCGGCGGCCACCGTGCGGATGCCGTCGAGGAGTTCCTCGGCCGTGACGTCCTTGCCGAGGAATCCGCTCGCCCCGATGCGCAGCGCCCGGGCGACGTGTTCGTCGGTCTCGAAGGTGGTGAGGATGAGGACCCGGGTGCCCCGGAGGGCGGGGTCGGCGCAGATCTCGGCGGTGGCGGCGAGGCCGTCGGTGCCGGGCATGCGGATGTCCATGAGGACGATGTCGGGTCGGTGGGTGCGGGTCAGCGCGACGGCGTCCCGGCCGTCGGCGGCTTCGGCGACCACGTCCATGTCCTCGCTGGAGTCGATCAGGATGCGGAAGGTCGCCCGCAGCAGGGCCTGGTCGTCGGCGAGCAGCACGCGGATCGTCATGAGGGCTGTTCCCTTGGTGGTGGCGGGGCGGGGAGTTCGGCGGTGACGGCGAAGCCGCCGTCCGCGAGGGCGCCCGCGCTCAGTCGTCCGCCGGAGGTCTCGGCGCGTTCCCGCATGCCGACGAGGCCGAAGCCGCCGCCGGGGCCCGGTGGGCGCGGGGTGGCGCCGCCGTCGTCGGTGACCGTGAGGGTGAGGCGGTCGTGGGCGTAGGCGAGGTGCACGTCGGCCGTGCCGGCGTCGGTGTGCTTGGTGACGTTGGTGAGGGCCTCCTGCACAATGCGGAAGGCGGTCAGGTCGGCTCCGGGCGGCAGGGGGCGCCGCGTGCCCCGGACGGTGACGGTGACGTGGAGTCCGGCGGAGCCGAACGCGGAGACCAGTTCGGGGAGTCGGCCGAGCCCCGGGGGCGGTCGCAGGTCGTCGTCGGGGTCGCCCGTGTCGCCGGCGTCGTCGGGACTGCGCAGGAGGCCCACGGTGGCCTTCAGTTCGCGCAGTGCCGAGGCGGTGGTGCCGGTGAGGTGCGTGAGGATCTCGTGGGCCTGCTCCGGGTGGGTGCGGGCGAGGTGGGCGGCGGTGCCGGCCTGGGCGTTGGCCAGCGCCATGTGGTGGGCGACGACGTCGTGCAGTTCGCGGGCGATGCGGATGCGTTCCTCGGCGACGCGGTGGCGGGCCTCCTCTTCGCGGGTGCGTTCGGCGTGCTCGGCCCGGGTGTGGACGGCGTCGAGGTGGGCGCGGCGGCTGCGGACCGCCGTGCCGGCCAGGACCGGCAGCAGGATCCAGAACACGGGGCCGACGCTCTCGTCCATCCACGGCTGGTCGTCGCGTACGGAGAGCAGGGCGGCGGGGACGACCAGCGCGACGGTGGCGCCGTAGCAGGCGTACGCGGTGCGCTGCGGGGTGCGGACGGCCAGTTCGTAGAGCGCGATCAGGACGGGCAGCAGCAGGAGTGGGGAGATCAGGTAGCCGAGAGCGACGGAGGCGGCGGCGCAGGCGGCCGTGCCGAGGACCGCGGCGCGCGGGTGGCCGCGGCGCGGCAGCAGGCCCGCGGTGGCCGCGAGCGCCCAGGGCTGGCCCGGCCACCAGCCGGGGCCTTGGTGCACGTACTGCCGGCTGGTGACGGCGAGCACCAGCAGCAGGAAGGCCGTCTCGACGAGGTGCGGGTGGCTGTCGGCGTACCGCCGCCAACTGCTGAGCATGGTTTCCTCCTGGGACCAGGATCGCCGATGCGCCCGCCGCGCGGCGGGAGGCCGCCCGGGTCCGGCACGGGCGGCCTCCCTGCGGCGCGGGTCAGGCGGGTACCGAGCCCTGCCGGTCGGCGTCGGGGACGGCCGCGAGCGCGGGGGCCGGGGTCCGCCGGCCGAGCGCCTCGCCCTCCACGTCGACCCGCGGCAGCAGCCGGTCCAGTCGGCGCGGCAGCCACCAGGCGCGCTCGCCGAGCAGGACCAGGACGGCGGGCACGAAGGCCATGCGGACGACGAAGGCGTCGAACAGGACGGCGACCGCCAGGCCGAAGCCGACCATTTTGAGGAGGGTTTCGCCGCCGGTCATGAAGCCGGCGAAGACGGACGTCATGATGACGGCGGCGGCGGTCACGACCCGGCCGCTGTGGCGGAATCCGGTGACGACGGCCTCGGCGGGCCGCTCTCCGTGGACGACGGCCTCCCGCATCCGCGACACCAGGAACACCTGGTAGTCCATGGCGAGGCCGAAGACGATGCCCACCAGCATGAGCGGCATGGTACTCATGACCGGTCCGGTCTCCTCGACTCCCAGGAGCCCGGCGCCGTGGCCGTTCTGGAAGATGGTGACCAGCGCCCCGAAGGACGCCCCGACCGACAGCAGGAAGCCGAGGGCGGCCTTGAGCGGGACGAGTACGGAGCGGAAGACGACGAGCAGCAGGAGGAAGGCCAGGCCCACCACGACGAGGAGGTAGGGGATCAGGGCGTCCGTCATCTTGCGGGCGACGTCGATGTTGAGCGCGGTGGTGCCGGTCACCTCGAAGGTGGCGCCGGTGGCGGACTCGGTGGCGTGGCGCTCGTCGCGGATGGTGTGGACGAGTTCCTCGGTCCGCTCGCTGGTGGGCGCGGTGGACGGGACGGCCTGGATCACCGCGGTGTCCTTCGCCGCGTTGAAGCGGGGCGGCGCCACGGAGACCACTCCGGCGGTGCCGGCGAGCCGGTCGGAGACGGCCGCGACCGCCGACCGCGGGTCGTCGGCCCCTCGGGCGTCCACGACGACGGTGAGTGGCCCGTTGAACCCGGGCCCGAAGCCGTCCGCGAGGGCGTCGTACGCCCGGCGTTCGGTGGTGGAGGTGGGCTTGGCCTCGTCGCCGGGCATGCCGAGCCGCAGGTCGAGCGCCGGTACGGCGAGGGCGCCCAGGAGGACCGCCGAGCCGAGCAGTACGGGAACCGGGCGGCGCTGTACGAACCGCGCCCAGCGCACGCTCCACGCCCCGGCCTCGCCCGCGCGCCGGGCGGCACCGCGGGCCGGCCGCTTGCGGAACCGGCGGGCGGGAGGGGCGCTCCGTCCCTTGCGGACCCGGCGGACCCGGCGGGCCAGCAGGGCGTCGGGCCAGAAGCCGAGCAGCGCCGGGACCAGGGTGAGGGTGATCAGCACCGCGATGACGACCGCGCCCGCGGCGGCCATTCCCATCTTCGTCAGCGACGGCACTCCGATCACCGACAGACCGGCCAGCGCGATGACGACGGTGAGTCCGGCGAAGACGACCGCGGATCCGGCCGTGCCCGCGGCCAGCCCCGCCGCCTCGCGGGCGTCGTGCCCCTTGGCGCGCTCCTCGCGGTAGCGGGAGACGACGAGCAGGGCGTAGTCGACGCCGACCGCGATCCCGATCATCATGGCCAGGTCACCGTCGGCCGTCGACATGCCGAGGGTGCCGCCCAGCGCGACGATCGAGGCGAGGGTGACGGCCACGCCGACGACGGCGGTGATCAGCGGCAGTCCGGCGGCCGCCAGCGAGCCGAAGGTGATCAGCAGGACCCCCGCGGCGACGCCGATGCCCAGGAACTCGCCGATCCCGGCCGGCGGCTCACCGGCCACGGCCCCTCCACCGGCCTCGACGGTCAGGCCGGAGGTCCGGGCCTGCTCCACCGCCGCCATGAGGTCCGCCCGTCCGGCGTCGGTGACGTGGTCCTCGGTCACCTCGTAGGTGACGGTGGCGTACGCGGTGGATCCGTCCTCGCTGACCGTCGACGCGTCGAGGGGGTCGGAGACGGCGGCGACCTGCGGTCCGTCGGCCACCTCGGCGACCAGGGTGTCGATCGCCGCTCGGTACTCGGTCGCCGTGACCTGCCGGCCGTCCGGTGCGACGAGGACGATCCGGGCACCGGCGCCTTCCGCCTCGGCGCCCGGGAACCGCTCGTTGATGAGGTCGAAGGCGTGCTGGGACTCGATCCCCGGCATCGAGTCCGAGTCGTCGGCCGCCTCGCCGGCGCTCATGGCGCCGAGCACGACGCCGAGGACGACGGCCGCCCACGCCAGGGTCACCCACCGGCGCCGTCGGAAGGCGCCACGGCCCAGCCGGTACAGCAAAGTTGCCATGGAGAGGTCTCCGCATCTGATCTGGGGAACCTCTCCAGACTCACGGGGCGGCCACCGTCCCGTCGTCGTCCGCACCGACCGTCGCGTGTACTCACTTTCGAGTACCGCGGCAGAGCTCGGACCCCCGGGTGGACGGCCGGCCGCCGCACATGCCGAAGCGTCCACGGGCCGCGGGGCCGGTCGCGGGGACCCGGGCGGCCCTCAGGTGTCCGGCGTCCCGGCCGCGCAGTGCGTCGAGGACGCGGATCGCGTCGGCGCAGGTGCCGGGGCCGGGTCCGGGGCCGGCGAGACGGTCCTGGGGCGTCTGCACCGCGCCGCGACCGGCCGGCCGGCCGTGACGACGTAGCCCTCGCTGCACGTCAGGTGCAGGTGCGGGTGCCGCCGCCGGGCAGTTCCCCGACGGTCGGCCAGTCGTGCATGGTCAGGCGGGGCACGCCGGCCGCCCCCGGGAAGCCGTCGCACGTCGGGCTCACCACGTGAGTCCCGCCAGGTGCGCGGCGACCCGCGCGCGGTCCCAGGCGCCGTCGGCGACGACCACGCGGTAGGCCCGGGCGAGGGTCTCGCCGGGTGGCAGGACCAGTTCCTCGTGGAAGGCCCAGGAGGGTGCGACCGCGGCGAAGGGGTCGCTGCGCACGAACCAGTGGGCCGGGTGGGTGCCCTTCTCGCCCGAGTGGTCGTTGGAGGGGGCGTGTTCGAAGACGAGCGTGGCGTGGCCGTCCCGTCCGTCGTGCTCGCCCACGTAGGCCAGCCAGCGGGCGCTGGAGCCCATCGGGTCGGCGTCGGCGGGCTCGCCGGACTCCGCGGAAGCGGCGGACTCCGCCGTGAGGACCCGGCCGCCGCGGAACGCGCGGGGCCCGCGCCAGAACAGCCCCGTGTAGCCGGCGGCGGGGCGTCCGTGGGTGGTGGGACTGCCGAACCGCAGGGGTTCGGCGCGCCGGTTGGTCACCGCGGACGTCCAGGTGAGCGTCCAGCTGCCGGTGTCCGGGTCGACGTCGCGGACCTCGATGCGGCGCTCCTCCTCGGCCCACAGCTCGCCGCCGTGCGGGTGCCAGGTCAGCCGCTCGGCGATGACGGCGCGGTCCGCCTCGGCGCCGACCTCCTCGAAGGACACGTGGGCCATCGACCCGACCCGCTCCGGCAGCGCGCGGTAACCCTCGCCGTGCACATAGGTGTTGCCGCCCCACAGGTTCTGCCCGGACAGGTGGGAGGCGGTCAGTTGGAGCCCCTTGTGCCAGCGGTGGTCGTTGGGGCGGTAGTCCGTGACGATCGCGCCGGACAGGGCCCGGACCGGGTGGAGGTACGGCTTGGGCGCCTCCCACGCGGCCTCGGGGCGGTACACGTAGGAGAACAGCTCGGTTCCGGCCGCCCCGTGGGCCACGGTGACGCGGTCGCCGTGGACGTGGGTGAGTGAGAGCGTCATGGGGTCCTCTTCCTCCCGGCGGAAGTACGCCGCGGCACCGTCACCGTCGGGCGACCACGATAGCAAGCGCTTGCCACAAGGCGGCTCGCCGCGCGGCCGGGCCACATGGGCACCGGCGGGGGCAAGGACGAGTGCCCTCGTCGAGAGGACTCCCGCTCGGCGAGACACTGGGACGCGACTCGTGCCGCCCTAGGCTTTTTGACCATGGAAATCCCGAGACACCTCATCGAACTCCGGCGCGCCGTCGAGGCGGCGGACAACCGCTACCGCAGCAACAGGGGCGAGAACGCCACGGTCGCCCTGGCGGTCTGGTCCGATGCCACCGCCGCGCTGGCCCGGGGCATCGCCGCCTACGCCGAGGAGACCGGCATGCCGCACCGCGAGGTGGAAGCGGCCGTGCAACGCGCGACGGGACGACACACCCCTGCGCGGTGAACGCTCGTACGGGCCGTTGACAGTGGTGGCTAACGACAGTAGCTTTTAGTTAATGCCGTTAGCCCTACTGGGGAGTGACATGACCGAGCGCCTTGCCGTCGACGGCGGCACGATCGCGTACGAAGTGACCGGGTCCGGCCCGCTGATCGTGCTCGCGCACGGCATGGGAGACAGCCGCGCCGCGTACCGCGCCGTCGTCCCGAAGCTGGTGGCGGCCGGTCACCGGGTCGCCGCGGTGGACCTGCGCGGCTGCGGCGAGTCGAGCGTCCACTGGCCGCAGTGGAGCCGCACCGCCATCGCCGGCGACCTGATCGCCCTGATCCGCCACCTGGGCGGCCCGGCCGTGGTGGTCGGCCACTCGGTCTCGGGCGGCGCCGCCACCATCGCCGCGGCCCGGGAGCCCTCCCTGGTCACGGCGGTCGTCGAGCTGGCGCCGTTCACCCGCAAGCAGTCGGTGCGACTCGGCGACCTGCGGGTGAGGCGGTTCCGGCGGGGCATGCTCCGCCTGCTCGGCGCGGGCACGTTCGGCAGCCTGCGACTGTGGCGCTCGTACCTCGACGTCGCGTACCCGGGCGCGAAGCCGGCCCATTGGGGCGAGCGGCTCGGCCGCATCGAGTCCCGGCTGCGCGAGCCGGGCCGGATGAAGGCCATGCAGGCCATGGGCCGCAGCGCCCCGACGGACGCCGGCGCCCAACTCGGCAACGTCCGCTGCCCGGTTCTGGTGGTGATGGGCACCCTCGACCCGGACTGGGCCGACCCGCGCGCGGAGGGCTCGGCCGTCGTCGCGGACCTGCCCGCCGGGCTCGGCCGCCTGGAGATGATCGAGGGCGCCGGACACTACCCGCACGACCAGTTCCCCGACGAGGTGGCCGCGCTCGTGCTCGCCTTCCTCCGCTCGGACGCCGCCCGTGCCTAGGGCGGGCCTGGATCCGGCGGCCGTGGTCGCGGCCGGTGCCGCGCTGGCCGACGAAGTGGGCTTCGCCAACC
The DNA here is from genome assembly GCF_042730645.1 of Streptomyces sp. NPDC059906. Classification (NCBI taxonomy): domain Bacteria; kingdom Bacillati; phylum Actinomycetota; class Actinomycetes; order Kitasatosporales; family Streptomycetaceae; genus Streptomyces; species Streptomyces sp. NPDC059906. The sequence goes on along the minus strand of NZ_JBHWKU010000006.1, from coordinate 201,277 downwards.
TGACGATGGGCCTGCTGGCCGAGCGGGTCGGGGTACGCACCCCGTCCCTGTACAAGCACGTGGGCGGCCAGGACGACCTCACCCGGCGGATCGCGGTCCGCGCCCTGAACGAGGCCGCGGACGCCGTCGGCGGCGCGGTCCAGGGGTACGCGGGGCCCGACGCCCTGGCCGCCGCCGCGCGCGCGTTCCGCGCCTTCGTCCTGGAGCACCCCGGCCGGTACGCCGCGACGATCGGCCAGGAACCCTCGGGGCCGGACGATCCGCTGGCCGCCGCCGGGCAGCGGCTGCTCGGCGCGTTCACCGCGATCCTGCGCGGCTACGACATCGAGGACCGCGACGTGAACCACGCCCTGCGCCTGCTGCGCAGCCTCTTCCACGGCTTCGCCACCCTGCAGGCCTCGGACGGCTTCCGGTGGAGCACCGACGTCGACGACAGCTTCGAGTGGCTCATCGCCTTCGCCGACCGGGGCCTGCGCACCCTGTGACACCGGCGCCGCGCAAGCCTGCCGGGCACCCCGGCCGGGGCAGTGGCACCCCGGGCCGTGTCAGCCGAGCGGCACGTCCGCGGAGCGGCTGCGCACGGCGTCGAGCGCGGTGAGGGACGACGCGTCCAGGGCGATCTCGCCCACGGCGAGGTTGGCGTCCAGATGACCGGCGTCGGCGGTGCCGGGGATGAGCAGCACGTTCGGGGCGTGGTGGAGCAGCCAGGCGAGACCCACCTGGGCCGGCGTCACGCCGAGCGTCCTGGCCACGGTGTGCACCGCGGGCTCGTCGGCGACCTTGGGCATGGCGGGGAACGCGCCGCCGAGCGGGAAGTACGGCACCCAGGCGACGCCCTCGGCGGAGCACAGCGCGAGCATGTCCTCGTCGTCCCGGCTCACGACGCTGTAGGCGTTCTGCACGCAGACGATGCCCGCCGGGAGGGCCCGGCGCAGCCCGTCCGGCGTCACGCTGCTCAGACCGATGGCACCGATCTTGCCCTCGTCGCGCAGCGCCGTCATCACGGCGAGCTGGTCGTCGAGGCCGACCACCTGGTCGCCCTCCGCGCGCAGGCCGGGGCCGGTGTCGAGGCGGCGCAGGTTCACGACCGGGATCCGGTCGGTGCCGAGGCTCCTGAGGTTGTCCTCGACGCTCGCCCGCAGTTCCTCAGGTCGCTGTGCGGGGCGCAGCGGGAGGGGGCCACCGGGGTCGGGGTCGGCGCCGACCTTGCTCACCACCACGACGTCGTCCTCGGGGCGGAGCACCTCGCGGATGACCTCGTTGACGAATCCGTCGCCGTAGAACTGGGCGGTGTCGAGGTGGTCGACGCCGCGTTCCACCGCTCGGCGCACGAGGGCGACGGCGGCGGCCCGGTCGGCGTGCAGGCGTTCGAGCTGCATCGCGCCGTAGCCGATCCGGGAGACGGTGCGGCCGGCGAGCACTCCGGCCCCGCCGGGGCGGGGGGTGCCGCCGTGCGTGGCACGGGAAGAGGAGGGGGTGCCGGTCGACGTCATGGGAAGTCCGTCCTCGTGCGATGATAAAGGAAGCGGAGGACCCTCCGCTTCTACGACTGTAGCACTACCGGAGGATCCTCCGCTTTGAGTCCGGACCAGGAACCGAGCGCTGCCCCCGGCCGGCCCGACCGGCCGGCCGGCGCCGAACGCCCGCTGCGCGCACACGCGCGGCGCAACCGCGACAAGCTCGTCGCCGCCGCCCGGGCCGCGTTCACGGCCGCGGACGACACCGTCCCGCTGGACGGCATCGCCCGCGATGCGGGTGTCGGCATCGGCACGCTCTACCGCCACTTCCCCACCCGCGAGGCGCTGGTCGAGGCCGTCTACGCCGCCGAACTGGACGACGTCACGGCCAGTGCCTCCGCGCTGCTGGACACGCTGCCGCCCGAGCGGGCGCTGCGCGCCTGGATGGAGCGCTACGCGGCGTTCGTCGCGACGAAGCGATCCATGCTCAACACCCTCCACAGCGGCTGGGCCTCGGGACGCCTCGCGACGCCCGCCACCCGCGAGCGCATCACGGCCGCGATCGGCACCATGCTCGCGCAGGGGGCACGGGCGGGCTCGCTGCGCGGGGATGTGGCACCCGACGACGTCACCGCGATGCTGCTGGGCGTGTTCCTCTCGACGGCCGCCGACGACGAGCCGGAGCGCACGGAGCGCCTGCTCGATCTCGTCGTCGACGCCCTCAGGCCGCCGGGGAGTTCCTGACCCGCGCCGTTGGGTCAGCGGTCACCGGTCACCGGTCACCGGTCACCGGCGGGCCGACGCCGCCAGCATCGGGAGGGAAACGATGTCGGCGAGGGCCTGCTGGCCGGCGATGTTCGCGTGGACGCCGTCGCCGGTGTCGTACGGCGGGTTGATGCTGTTCGGCCGTACCGGGTCTTCGAGCACCTGGTCGAAGGGGAGGATCCCGTCGCAGGTGCCGCCGCAGCTGTTCCACTTCGAGACGAACGTGCCGACGGCGTGCCGGTCGCGGTTGTGCTGGTCGGTGTAGCCGGGGCGAGGGGTGATGGGCGTGACGTACACCTTGATGCCCGCGGCGCGCAGTCGCTGGAAGACCTCGCGGTAACTCGCCTCGATCCGGGCGGCGTCGCAGCCGGCCGGGAGGTCGTTGGTCCCGTAGTAGTAGAGGACTCCCGTGACCCCGTGCAGGGACAGTACGTCGCGCTCCAGCCGGGCGGCGGCGTCCAGACCGCGGACGGACTCACCGATGCCCGGGCAGGTGGCGGCGCTCGTGGTGCCGCCGATGCCCGCGTTGGCGACGGCGAACTGCCGGCTGGGAGGCAGTTCCGAGGTGATCCGCCGGGCGAGGTCGTCGGTCCACCTCAGGTCTGCGCCCGGGCGGCTGCAGTCCGGTCCGCAGTTCGTCGACCCGGTGCCGTCGACGACCGAACTGCCGTAGGCGACCAGGCTCCCCCGCAGGCGCGGGTTGCGCACATCGACCGCGCTGACCAGGAGCGTGGAGCCGGTCGTTTCGGTGAACGCGGTGCCGTCCGGGTCGGCGGTGTGGTCGCCGGAGCCGGGCGGGGTCAGGTAGTTGGTGCGGAAGGCGCTGTCGTGGCGCCCCGGAGCCACCGTGCCCGAGACGGAGAGCGACACCGCGATGTCGTCCTGGGCGGCGGTGCGGAGCCCGGTGCTGTCGCTCCACACCTCACCGCCGGGCGGGACGACGACCCGGCGCCGGCCTTCGAACGTCACGGGACGCGGGCGTCCCTCCGTCGCGGCGTCCGCGCCGTCGCTGTGGGCCACCGTCGCCGCGTCGACGGTGAGCGGTGAATCGCCGAAGGTGTTCTGCACGCGTATCCGGACCGCGTCACCTCCCTGGCTCAGGTGGGTGATCATGCGCATCGACTGGTCGCGCAGCGGTGTGGGCGCGACGTTCTGCTGTGAGGCCGCCCAGGACGTGAACCAGGCGTTGCCTCCCGGCCGACCGCCTTGCTCGGTGCCGGCGGGAGCGGCGGCGGTGCTCGTGGACGCGGCCAGGACGGAGGACGCCAGAGTGAGGGCCAGGGCGGCGGCTACGCCTGTGGCCAGGGGCGCGCGGACGGGGTCGAGTACTCGGGCAAGGAGACGGCGCATCGGTGCCTGCCTTTCCGACGTGACGGGTGCAGGGCTGGATCCTCCCCGGCCTTTCCCCAACTCACGCCACTCGCGGCGCCGCGGTGTCGCCCTTGCGACATGTCCCACCTGTGCCACCCGAATCGAATGACACCCCGTCTTCGGCAAGCTCATTCTGGCCAACGCACCAACTCGCATCGAACGCATGGGAAGGCAGCGCACTGATGAGACGGATCCGCCTCTTGGCCGCGATATCGGCAGGCCTGGCGCTGGCCGCCGGCGCCGTGGCCCCCGTACCCGCACTGGCGGGCGCCCCGCGTCAAGCCGCCGTCGCGCCTGCGACGGACCACGGCGCCGCGACGGGCGACGGCACCGCGACGGTCAAGCTGATCACCGGTGACAGTGTGACCGTCACCCGGGCCGCGGACGGACGCCAGGCGGCGTCCGTCACGCCGGGGCCCGGGAGACGGGGCGTCCTCTTCCGCACCCTCGAAGAGGACGGCCATGTGACGGTCCTTCCCTCCGACGCCGACGCCCTGGTCGCCGCCGGACGCCTGGACCGGGACCTGTTCGACGTGACGGCGCTCCTCGCGCAGCGGTACGACACCGCGCACACCGACGCGCTGCCGCTCATCGTGGAGCAGACCGAGGGCGTGGCGGCCTCCTCCCTGAACGCGTTGACCGACCTGGCGCGGGACGCGTCGGTCCGCGAACTCGACAGCATCGACGCGCGTGCCGTGCGGGTCGACGAGGCGGACCTCGGCCGGTTCTGGAAGCGGCTCGTCCCGGCCGGCGGGCAGCGCGCGAAGGCCGCGGCCACCACTGCGCGCGTGTGGCTGGACGGCAGGGTGGGCGCGTCCCTGGACCGCAGTACGGCCCAGATCGGCGCTCCGGACGTGTGGTCGGCCGGTTACCGGGGCGACGGCGTCAAGGTCGCCGTCCTGGACACCGGTGCGGACCAGAGCCATCCCGACCTCGCCGGCCGGGTCGCGGCGGCCAAGGACTTCTCCGGCAGCTCCGGCACCAACGACGTCTTCGGGCACGGCACCCACGTCGCCTCCATCGTCGGCGGCAGCGGCGCCGCCTCCGGCGGGAGCCGCCAAGGTGTCGCGCCCGCCGCGCAGTTGCTGGTGGGCAAGGTGCTCGGGGACGACGGCTTCGGCAGCGAGTCGCAGGTGATCGCGGGCATGGAGTGGGCGGCGGACCAGGGCGCCGACGTCGTCAACATGAGCCTCGGCTCCTCCGGGGCCACCGACGGCACCGATCCCATGAGCCAGGCGCTCAACGACCTCAGCCGGCGCACCGGCACGCTGTTCGTGGTCGCGGCCGGCAACGAGGGCGAGCAGGGTCCCCGCACGGTCGGCTCGCCCGGGGCCGCGGACGCCGCACTCACCGTCGGGGCCGTCGACCGGGACGATTCCCTCGCCCCGTTCTCCAGCCGCGGCCCGCGCCTCGGTGACGACGCGGTGAAGCCGGACGTCACGGCCCCCGGTGTGGGCATCGTGGCGGCACGCGCGGCCGGGTCGGCGATGGGCGACCCGGTCGACGAGCACTACACCGCCGCCTCGGGCACCTCGATGGCCACCCCCCATGTGGCGGGCGCGGCCGCGCTTCTCGCCCAGCGTCATCCCGACTGGACCGGCGCGCAGTTGAAGGACGCCCTGATCAGCACGGCGGTCACGGTCGACGGCCAGAAGGTGACCGAACAGGGCGGCGGGCGGATCGACGTGCGTGCCGCGGGACTGGGCGCGGTGACCGCCACCGGCACCCTCGTCATGGGCCCGTTCACCTCGCAGGACACGGAGCCCGTGACGTCGAAGGTGCGGTACACCAACTCCTCGGACCAGGACGTCACGCTCTCGCTCGCCGTCGAGCTGGCCACGGAAGGGGGCAAGGCGCCCGCCGAGGGATCGGCGCGGCTCGGCTCCGACTCCGTACGCGTGCCCGCCGGCAGCTCGGCCGAGGTGCCGCTGACCGTCGATCCCGCCCGCGCCGGACAGGGCAAGTTCTACGGCTACGTCACCGCGACGACCGCCGACGGCTCGGTGGCCGCGCACACCACGCTGAGCCTGGTGGTGCACGGGCCGACGCACCGGATCACCGTGAAGACGATCGACAAGGACGGCGAGCAGGTCGACGACCTCCCCACCATCTGGGGCGCGGAGGGCTTCGTCGGCTACAGCGACCCCGCGGCCGCCGTCGCCGAGGTCGAGGAGGGCGTGTACCAGCTCAACACCAGCTGGACCACGTCGGCCGAGGACGGCCAGGAGCTGCGCCACGTGGTGCTGCCCGAGGTCAAGGTCACCAAGGACATGACCGTCACCCTGGACGCCCGGAAAACGGTTCCCGTGGAGATCCGCACGCCCCGGCCCGCGGAGCAGCGCGGGATCATGAGCTACCAGACCTACCGCGAGATCGGGGGCCGCAGCCTGACGCAGGGCACGATGTACTTCGACATCGCCAAGCGGCTGTACATCAGTCCCACGGCCAAGGTCACCGAGGGCACCTTCGAGTTCGCCTCCCGCTGGCAGCTCGTCGCCCCGCTCGTCGAGGCGAAGGTGTCCCGCACGCGGTTCGACCTGGGCGCCTACTACATGCCCGCGTCGCCGCTCTTCCCCGAGCGCGGCGCGACCCTGACCGCTGTCGACGCCGGTGACGCGGCCGACGCCGACTTCAGTCGCGCCCGCGGCAGGGTCGCGGTGGTGGACAACCCGACGGGAGCCGGTGAGCGGGCCCTGGTCGAACGGGCGGCCGCCGCCGGGGTCCGTGCGGTGATCCTCATCCACTTCAACGACACCGGCTGGACCCGCTGGCGGCCGACGGGCGACCGCAACGCCCTGCCCACGCTGCGGATCGGCAGGGACACGGGCGCCGAGCTGCTCGCGCGCATCGCCCGCGGCTCGACCTCGGTGCGGTTCACCGGCACCGCGCGCAGCCCGTACCTGTACGACGTGATGCAGGTCTCCCAGCAGCAGGTGCCCCGCAAGGTCGTGCACTCGGTGTCCGCCCGCAACAGCGCGGTCGTCCGCACCACCTACGCCGACAACGGTGTCACGGGGTGGGCGAGCGAGCAGCGCTTCGGCTGGCGGCCGTACCAGAACACCGCCTGGCTCCAGTACACCCGGTTCGTGCCGCTCGGCTTCCAGCGCACCGAGTACGTGAGCGCGGGCGACACCGCCTGGCAGCACCGGGTGCACCACACCACGACGTTCGACGTGGACCAGCCGCTCATCGCCGGGATGCGGGACGATCCGCGCACCTACCGGGCCGGCGTGCGGCCCCGGGAGACCTGGCAGGGCGCGGTCGTCCGTCCGTCGATCCCGGCCGGCACCACGACGCCGACCGTGCGGGACGGCAACGTGCTGCGGCTGCGGGTCCCGGAGTTCACCGACTCGCAGGCCGGGCACTGGTCGCCCACCTCCGGCGGTGACACCGCGAGCGCCGTGCTGTACCGGGACGGCGAGCGGGTCGACGGGGTCGGCAGCGCCTGGCAGAACGTGGCCGTTCCGGCCGAACGGGCGCGCTACCGGCTGGACATGGCGACCTCGCGCGACTCCGAGGCCTGGACGAGGGGCGTGGCCACCAGTACGTCCTGGTCCTTCGAGTCGGGTCGCACGGACACCGCCACCCCGCTGTCGCTGCTCCAACTGGACTACGACGTACCGGTCGACGTGCGCAATTCCGTGCGCGGCACCCGTTCGCACCATGTGGACGTGCGGGTGCGTGCCCAGGAAGGGCTGCCCGTTCCGCGGGGTGTGAGCGTCCGGGTCGAGGCGTCCTACGACGACGGGCGCACCTGGTCGACGGCGCGCACCCACGCGCACGGCCGCAACGCCTTCCGGGCCTCGCTCACGCCGCCCGCCCACGGGGAGTCGTGGGTCACGCTCCGCGTCACGGCGCGCGACTCGGCGGGCGACTCGGTTCGGCAGACGGTGCAACGCGCCTACGCGGTACGCCGGTAGCGGCCCGTCCGGCACGAAGGGTGTGCGGCGGGTGACGCCGTACACCCCCGCCGCGCCCTCCCCACCTGTGCAGTACGGTGTTCAACCGTCACGGCCCAGGATCCGGGGAGGGCGTTCGTGGTGCTGGAGATCGCTGGTCTGTCGCCCGACGAGGAGTCGGTGTACGCACTGCTCGTGGCCTTCGGCCGGGCCGGCGCCGCCGACCTGGCGGAGCGTGACGGCATGCCGGTCGTGCGGATGGACCGCGTCCTGGAGTCGCTCACCGCCAAGGGACTCGCCAGCCCCACCGACGGTGTCCCCCGGCTCTACCAGGCGGCGCCGCCCGATGTCGCCCTGCTGCCCCGGCTCAAGCGCAGTGCCGAGGCGCTGGACCTCGCCCAGCACGAGGCGGCCCGGCTGATCGAGTCCTACCGGGACACCATGCGCAGGCGGGACGCGGGGCAGCTCCTGGAGGTCATCACCGGCGCCGAGGCGCTGCGCCAGCACCTGCGGCAGATCCAGACCAGCGTGCGCGAGGAGATGCTCTGGTTCTGCAAGGCCCAGTACGTGGCCATGCCCTCGGGCAGCAACACCGAGGAGTTCGAGGCGCTGGCCCGCGGCGTGCGTTACCGGGTGCTGTACGAGAAGGCGTTCTTCGACGACGAGGGCGCGGTCGACAACGTCGTGGCGGGCGTGCGGGCCGGTGAGGTCGCCCGCGCGGTGCCGCATCTGCCGCTGCGCCTGGCGATCGCGGACCGCGCGGTGGCCGTCTTCCCACTCGTCGCCGGGGGGCCGCACGGCAGTCCGGAGGAACCCACCACGGCGCTGGTCAGGGACAGCAATCTGCTGGCGGCCCTGATCGCGCTGTTCGAGCGGTACTGGGAGGACGCCGTCCCGCTGGACGTCGACGACTCGGGCGAACTCTCCGGGACCGACGGGCCCGCGGCGCCCGACGCGCTGGCCCCCACCGACCGCAGGCTGCTGTCGCTGCTGGTGGCGGGAGTGGCCGACAAGGCGATCGCCTCCCAGATGCAGCTCAGCCGCCGCACGGTCCAGCGCCGTATCCAGGGCATGATGGAGCGCGCCAACGCCGGGACCCGCATGCAGCTCGCCTGGCAGGCGGCGCGGCGGGGATGGTTGTGACGGGCGGGCGCATGGGGCGACGGGACACCGTGGACAGCCACCGACCCGCTGTGATGTGATCCCTGCGGCGGCGTCTCCCCCCAGCCGCCCGTTCCGCCCGCCGGCCCGCGCCGCGTCGTCACGACGAGCGGACGGGCCCGTCCCCCAGGCCCGAAAGTTCCGTACACATGCAGAAGACCAAGGCCGCACTCTGGGAATTCCTCCAGGGGCTCGGCAAGACGTTCATGCTCCCGGTGGCCCTGCTCGCGTTCTGCGGCATCATGCTGGGCATCGGCTCCTCGCTGTCGAGTGACGCGGTCACTGACAACGTTGCCTTCCTCAAGGGCGAGGGGTTCCACCTCGTCTTCACCTGGATGGCCAACACGGGCCTGGTCGCCTTCACCTTCCTGCCCGTCCTGTTCGCCATGGCGATCCCGCTGGGCCTCGCCCGCGAGGACAAGGGCGTGGCCGCGTTCTCCGGTTTCGTCGGCTTCGTCGCCATGAACCTCGCGGTGAACTTCTATCTCACCGCCAAGGGCGTCGACTTCGAGGACGAGAAGGCGATCGAGCACTACGGCATAGCCGACGTGCTGGGCGTGCAGTCCATCGACACGGGGCTGCTGGGCGCCGTGGCCGTTGGCATCGTTGTCAGCCTGCTCCACCGGCGCTTTCGCACCCAGCGGATGCCCGACGCGCTGGCCTTCTTCGGCGGGCTGCGCTTCGTCCCGATCGTCTCGGCCCTGGTCCTGAGCGTGCTCGGTCTGCTCATCCCGCTGGTGTGGCCGACCTTCAACGGCTGGATCAGCGCGGTGGGCCGCGGCATCGGGCACACGGGCGTCTTCGGACCGTTCTTCTTCGGCATGGGCGAGGTGCTGCTGCGCCCGATCGGCCTGCACCACATCCTCGTCGCCATGTTCCGCTTCACGGACGTCGGCGGCTCGGGAACCGTCTGCGGCGACCAGGTCTCCGGCGCACTGAACCTGTTCTACGCCCAGCTGGACTGCTCGGCGGCACTGGGCTCCGCCGTCACCGACGCCACGCACTTCCTCTCCCAGGGCAAGATGGCGGCCTACCTGGGCGGCCTGCCGGGCGCCGCGCTCGCGATGTACCACTGCGCGAGGCGCCAGATGCGGCCGGAGATCAAGGCCCTGCTCGTGTCCGGCGTGGTGGCCTGCGTGGTCGGCGGCATCACGGAGCCGCTGGAGTTCCTGTTCCTGTTCGTCGCCCCGTGGCTGTACCTCATCCACGCGGTCCTGGTGGGCCTCGGCTTCCTCACGGCGGCCGTGCTCGGCGTGTTCATCGGCAACACGGACGGCAACGTCATCGACTGGCTCGTCTTCGGTGTGCTCCAGGGCTCGACGACCAAGTGGTATCTGGTGCCGGTGATCGCGGCGGTGTGGTTCGCCGCGTACTACTTCCTGTTCCGCTGGGCCATCACCCGCTTCGACCTCAAGACGCCCGGCCGGGAGGACCCGCCGGCGGACGACGAGCACGACGAGCACGACGAGCACGAGGGTGCACATGATGGTGAACACGAGGAGGACCGGGTCGGAGCGGCTCCCGAGCCGGCGCGCGAGCTGGTCGCCGGGAAGTACGACGCGGCCGCCATGCTCGACGCGATCGGCGGCGCCGGCAACATCCGGTCCCTGGACAACTGCATCACCCGCCTGCGCATGACGGTGGCGGACGCCGAAGTGGTGGACGAGGCACGGCTGAAGAAGCTGGGGGCCGTGGGCGTCGTCAAACTCGACGGGCACAACGTCCAGGTCATCATCGGTCCGCAGGTGCAGTCCGTGAAGGACGCCATCGCGACGATGGTCCCGGCGGGTCGGCCGTGACCGCGCACTCGTCTCCCGCCACATCGGGGCCCGCCCCCGCGTCCGCGCCGTACGACTTCGACACCCCGGTGGACCGGCGCGGCACCTGGTGCACGCAGTGGGACTACGTGCAGGACCGGTTCGGCGTGCCGGACCTGCTGCCGTTCACGATCTCCGACATGGACTTCGAGACCGCCCCCGAGGTGCTGGCGGCGCTGCGCGGCCGGCTGGACCACGGGGTGCTCGGCTACTCCCGCTGGCGCCAGGACGACTTCCTGTCCGCGATCGTCCACTGGTACGCGGCACGGCACGGCACGGCCGTGGACCCCGGGTCGGTCGTCTACGCGCCCTCCGTGATCTACCAGGTCTCGCGGTTGCTGCACCTGTGGTCGCGGCCCGGTGACGGGGTGGTCGCGCACACCCCGATGTACGACGCGTTCCCCAGGACGGTCGCGGCGAGCGGCCGGCGGCTCCTGGAGTGTCCCCTGGACGACTGGCCGGAGCTGGAACGCCTGCTGGCGCTGCCCGACACGGCCGTGCTGCTGCTGTGTTCGCCGCACAACCCGACGGGCAGGGTGTGGTCGGCCGCGGAGCTGGACCGGATGGCCCGGCTGTGCGCACGACACGGCGTGGCGGTCGTCAGCGACGAGATCCATTGCGACCTGGCCCACGCTCCGCACCTCCACCGCCCCTGGGTCCGCCACGGCGGCGACGGCCGGTGGGCCGTGGTCACCTCGGCGTCCAAGTCCTTCAACATTCCCGCACTGACCGGCAGTTACGGCATCATCGGCGACCCGGCCTCGCGCGAGGCCTACCTGCGGCAGCTCAAGGACGCGGACGGGCTCTCCTCCCCCGCGGTGCTGTCGCTGGTCGGCCACATCGCCGCGTACCGCGAGGGGGCGCCCTGGCTGGACGCGCTGCGGACGTATCTCGCGGGCAACCTCGCGATGGTCGCCGACCGCCTCCAAGAGGCGTTCCCGGGGCTCGGCTGGCGGCCCCCGCAGGCGGGTTACCTGGCGTGGATCGACCTGCGCCCGCTGGGCGTCGACGACGAGGAGCTGCAACGCGAACTGGTCGAGGTCGAGAAGGTGGCGGTGATGCCCGGGGCCGCCTACGGCTCCCCGGGACGGGTACGGCTCAACGTCGGGTGTCCGCGGTCGAAGGCGGAGGCGGGCGTCGAGGCGATGGTGCGGGCGCTGGGACGTCTCACCGGCACGGAGCGGCGATGAGCATGGGCGCTCCGGGACATGACACGTCCAACATGAACATCGTTTTCATGTAGGGTCGGGGTTCCACGTCCGAAAGGAGCCTCACCATGGCCGTTCCCAAGCGCAGGATGTCCCGCAGCACACCCGCCACCGCCGGGCCCAGTGGAAGGCGAGTACGCCGGATCCGGTGACCGTGCGACGTCAGTGACGCGCAGCCGGCGGAGCCACCGGGTCGAGGGCCAGTGCGGCGAAGGTCGCCAGCCAGTGGTCGGTGGTGAAGTCACCGCGTTCCACCGCCGGCAGGCCGGCCGTGAGATGCGCCCCCGCCGCCTCGTCCAGGCGGGCCCGGACCGGACCGTCGGGCAGGGCGTCGGCCAGGGCGCGCAGCGCGGCGGCCCTGCTGAGCGTCAGTCCGAGCAGATGGCCGATCTGCGGGTCGGCGTGGTCGGAGACGACCGGCACCTCCAGCAGTGCGCAGCGGGTGCCGGTCCCGAGCCCGGGCAGGAAGCGGTCGAGCCATTGCGCGAGCCGTTCCGGCGCGAGGACCCTGCGCATCGCGTCGGCCTCGGTGAGCGCCGGGGACAGGAAGTCCTGCCCGGACGGTTCCCAGTGCGCGGGCGCGTCGTGGTCGTCGGCGAACCAGCTCAGCAGGCGTTCCCGTACGGCCCGTTCGGTCCCGGCCGTCAGTTCGCCCGAGTCGAGGGCCAGGCCCAGGGCGAAGGCGCTGTTGGGGTGGTTGCCGTGGCGGACGGGATAGGTGGCCTTGGGCAGCCAGTCGGCCAGCAGCGCGTCGACGGCGTCCACGGCCGGTTCCAGCGCTCCGGCCCACCGCTGGCCCTCCGCGCCCCCGTGCGCCCGGCACTCGGCGGCTAGCGCGAGCAGCCACGCCCAGCCGTACGGGCGCTCGAAGGAGGGGCGTTCGCGCAGGTAGGCGGCCTCGGTGGAGAGGTTGCCGGGAGTGAGGTGCCGGTCGAGCACGGCGACGGCCTCCTCGGTGGCGGGCAGCGCGGGGGTGCCGCCGTGCCGGCGCAGCAGGCGGACCAGCAGCCAGTGCATGTGCACCGAGGAGTGCCAGTCGTAGGCGCCGTAGAAGGCGGGGTGCAGCGAGCGGGGTTCGAGCCGCTCCTCGGCGGAAGTGACCAGATGGGCGGGGAAGTTGGGGTACTCGCGGGTGATGTTCGCCAGGGCGAGCTGGGCGAAGGGGGCCGCGTGGGTGCTGAGCGGCATCAGTGGGTGGCTCCTTCGGTGATCTTCAGATCCTGCTCGGCGGGGGTGCGGGCGGCGGTGGCCAGCAGGGCGCGCAGGCCGTGGGCGACGGTGGCGGGCGGGAGGGCGGGCGCGGTGCCGTCGGGTACCTGTTCCGGCGCCCAGGGCACGTGCGCGAAGCCGCCCCGTAGGTGCGGGAACTCGGTGGCGATGAGATGGCCGAGGCCGTAGGCCACGTGGTTGCAGACGAAGGTGCCGGCCGTGTTGGAGACGGCGGCCGGGACCCCCGCCTCGCGCATCGCGGCGACGCACGCCTTGACGGGGAGGGTGGAGAAGTAGGCGGCGGGGCCGCCCGGGACCACGGGTTCGTCGATGGGCTGCCCGCCGGCGTTGTCGGGGATGCGCGCGTCGTCGACGTTGACGCCGACGCGCTCGACGGTGACGCCCGGGCGTCCGCCCGCCTGCCCGAGGCAGAGCACCAGGTCGGGGTTGTCCGCCCGGATGGCGTCGCGCAGGGCGTCGAGGGACTTGCCGAAGACACAGGGCAGTTCGGCGGCGGTGACCGCGAGCCCGGCGGGCGGTTCGGCGGCCACCAGGGAGGCCGCTTGCCAGGAGGGGTTCACGCGCTCCCCGCCGAAGGGGGCGAAGCCGGTGATGAGGACACGGGTCATGGGCGTCCTACCTTTCAAGTTCCTTGCCGTGCGGATCGGACGGCGGGCGCGGGGGCGGGCGCGGGGGCAGGGGTGGGGGTGGGGGTGGGGTCAGAAGGCGAAGAGCGCCATGATCACCGTGCAGCAGCCGAGCAGTGCGATGCCCGTCGGGAGCTGTGCCCTGATCGGCCCGTACTGGTCCTTCAGTTCGAGCAGGGTGGCCGGGACGATGTTGAAGTTGGCGGCCATCGGGGTGCACAGCGTGCCGGCGAAGCCGGCCAGCATGCCGATCGCGAGGACGGCGGGCTCGTTGCCGTGCATCTGCTGGATGAGTACGGGCCAGCCGATCGCCGCCGTCATCACCGGGAAGGCGGCGAAGGCGTTGCCCATGATGACGGTGAACAGGAACATGCCGACGCAGTACGCGACGACGGCGAAGTACTTCGAGTCCTCGGGCAGGACCTTGTTCATGATGTCGCCGACCTGGTCGCCGACCCCGGCGGCGGCGAAGATCGAGCCGAGCACGGCGAGGAGCTGGGGCAGCAGCAGGGCGGAGCCCATCGCCTCCAGCATGGAGCGGCCGGAGTGGATCGGCACGGAGAGCTTCTTCTCGCCCGTGACGAGCATGCCGACCACGAGCGCGGCGATGCAGCCGAGGCCGAGCCCGAGGAGGGTGGCCTTGCCCGACTCGAAGAGTCCGGACTCGTCCAGCACGGAGGCGCAGACGATGGCGACGAGCGGGATGGTCAGCGCGGGGATGAAGATCTTGCTGCCGAGCCGGGCGGCCGAGGCTTCGCGCTGCTCGCCGGTGGTGGTGACCGGGACGCCCTTGCCGAGGAAGTTGAAGCCGGCGAGCACGATCAGGGCGAGGACGGCCACGCCGAGCGGTTCGGCGGGCAGGGTCCAGCCGCCGTTGCCCGCTGTGGCGTTGGTGACGCCGGTGCCGTAGGGGAAGGTGAGCCCGAGCAGGCCCCAGAAGGCGGCGGACGTCCACCGCTTGGGGTTGCTGCGGTCGGTGGCCATCTGCACGGCCATCACGACGAAGACGAGGCCTATCAGCCAGTAGAGCCATTCGACCTTGATCACTTGTCGGCCCCCTCGGGAAGCGGCAGGTCGTGCTCGGCGGCGGCCTGCGCCATCTCGCGTTCGAGCTGCTTGTCCATGAGCAGCAGCCGGGCGCCGTGGATGAGGAAGGCGCAGACGGCCAGCGGGATCGCCCACAGGGCGAGCTGGGTCGGCTCGATGTCCTGGTGGTACGTGGAGTTCACGAAGCCGGTGATCAGCAGGATGGAGCCGATCGCGATGAAGCAGTCCTCGCCGAAGAAGACGCCCACGGTGTCGGCCGAGGCCGAGTAGGAACGGACCTTCTCGCGCAGCTTGTCGGGCAGCTTGGCCCCGGTGGAGCGTTCGGCGGCGGCCTCGGCCATCGGTGCCACCAGGGGCCGCACGGTCTGTGCGGGGCCGCCGATACTGTTGAGGCCGAAGGCCGCCGTGACCTGCCGGACCAGCAGGTAGACGGTGAGGAACCGGCCGGCGCTGAGCTTGCCCAGGCGGCCGATGAGATTGCGGGCCTGCTCGCGCAGGCCGTAGCGCTCGAGCAGCCCGATCACCGGGAGCACGATGGCGTAGACGGTGACCGAGCGGCTGTCGGCGAAGGACCGGCCGAAGGCCGCGAGGACCTCCAGCGGGTTCATCCTGCCGAGCAGTCCGGTGACGATACCGGCGACGCCCACCACGAGGACGGGGTTGCGGCGCGTGACGAATCCGAGGATCACCACGACCACACCGAGGAGAACGATCATTCGGTGGCCTTCTTCAGGCATGAGGGGGCAGGGCACGGATCCGGAGCTTCGGAACGTGACTCATGTGGTCCCGGGGACCATAGCTCCAGATGTGTGGCAGATGCACGGACACTAGCGATCGTTGAACGATCTAACAAGAGGTGAATCCTCTCCGTCGCCGGGAGCGAGCGAGGGGACGGTCGAGCGGTCGAGCTGGTGCCTCTTGTCGGATCGTTCAACGATCGTCTACGTTCAAGATGTGATCGACCTCAACGCAGATCTCGGTGAGGGCTTCGGCCGCTGGACCCTCACCGACGACGACGCCCTGCTCTCCGTCGTCACCAGCGCCAACGTCGCGTGCGGCTTCCACGCGGGCGACCCCTCGGTGATGCGCCGCGTCTGCGACCTCGCCGCGGAGCGCGGGGTGCGGATCGGGGCGCAGGTGTCCTACCGCGACCTGGCGGGCTTCGGCCGGCGCGCCATGGACGTGCCCGCCGACGAGCTGGCGGCCGAGGTGGCGTATCAGATCGGCGCCCTCCGGGTGTTCGCCGAGGCCGCCGGCGCCCCGGTCGCCTACGTGAAGCCGCACGGCGCGCTCTACAACCGCACCGTCCACGACGAGGGTCAGGCCCGTGCCGTCGTGGCCGGGGTGCGGCTGGCCGGCGGCGCGCTGCCCGTGCTCGGCCTCCCGGGCTCGCGGCTGCTCACGGCCGCCGCGGAGGCGGGCCTCACCGGCGTCCCGGAGGCCTTCGCGGACCGCGCGTACACCCCCGGGGGGAGCTTGGTCCCCCGTAGCGAGGCGGGCTCGGTGGTGACGGACGAGGACGCGGTGGTGCGCCGCGCGCTGGCGTTCGCCGTGGAGGGCTCCGTCGAGGCCGTGGACGGTACGGCCGTCGCGGTCGCCGCCCGTTCCCTGTGCGTGCACGGCGACACCCCGAACGCCGCCCGGATCGCGGCCCGGGTGCGCGAGGCGCTGGAGACGGCCGGGGTGGGGATCGGGGCGTTCGCATGACGGACGGCCGGTCCCTCACGGCGCGCCCGGCGGGCCGTCACGCCCTCCTGGTCGAGTTGCGCGACGCCGAGCACACCGCGGCCTTCCACGCGGAAGTGCTGCGCCGTCGCGCCGCGGGGACCCTGCCGCCGGTCACCGAGGTGGTGCCGGGGGCGCGGACCGTCCTGCTGGACGGAGTGGCGGACCCGGACGCGCTGGCCCGCCGGGTCGCCGACTGGCAGGTGCCGCCGGTCGCGGACGACACGGGCGCCGTGGTGGAGATTCCCGTGCGCTACGACGGGCCGGACCTGGCCGACGTGGCGGCGCTGTGGGGCGTGGGTCCCGACGAGGTCGGTGCCCTCCACCGCTCGCACACCTACCGGGTCGCGTTCTGCGGCTTCGCCCCCGGCTTCGGCTATCTCACCGGCCTTCCCCCTCGGCTGCACGTCCCCCGCCGGTCCACGCCCAGGACCCGCGTCCCGGCCGGTGCGGTGGCCCTCGCCGGTCCGTACAGCGCGGTCTACCCCCGTGCCACGCCGGGCGGCTGGCAGCTGATCGGCACCATGCCAGACCCACGGCCGCTGTGGGACCCGACGCGGGAGCGGGCGGCGCTCCTCACGCCGGGGACACGTGTGCGATTTGTCACGGCCGACGACGCCACGGCGTACGGGAGCGGGACCGGGGCCGGGACTGGGACCGGGGCCGGGAGCGGGACTGGGGCCGGGAGCGGGACTGGGGCCGGGGCCGGAGCCGGGACCGGGACCGGGACTGGGGCCGGGAGCAGGACTGGGGCCGGGAGCGGGAGCTGGGCCGGGACTGGGACCGGGGCCGGGGCCGGGACCGGGGCCGGAGCCGGAGCCGGGACCGGGACCGGGGCCGGAGCCGGGACCGGAGCCGGGACCGGAGCCGGGGCCGGAGCCGGGACCGGAGCCGGGGCCGGGACTGGGACCGGGAGCGGGGCCGGGAGCGGGGCCGGGGCCGGGACTGGGACCGGGAGCGGGGCCGGGAGCGGGGCCGGGGCCGGGACTGGGACCGGGACTGGGGCCGGCGGCTCCGGGGCCGGCGACGGTCCGGAGGCCGGGGCGAGCCCGGAGGCCGGGGCGAGGCCGGAGGCCGGGGCGAGCCCGGAGGCCGGGGCGAGGCCGGAGGCCGGGGCGAGGCCGGAGGCCGGGGCGAGGCCGGAGGCCGGGGTATGACCGCCGGACTCACGACGGTGCGCGCCGGGGCGCTCACGACGGTGCAGGACGCGGGCCGGCCCGGCCACGCCCACCTGGGCGTGCCCCGCTCCGGTGCGCTGGACGCGCCCGCGATGCGGCTCGCCAACCGCCTCCTCGGCAACGACCCGGACACCGCCGTCCTGGAGACGACCCTGACCGGCTGCGCCCTGCGTCCCGACCGGGACGTCGCCGCCGTGGTCGGCGGGGCGCCCTGCGCGGTGACGGTCGACGGCAGGCCGGCCGCCTGGGGCGCCCCGGTGCGGGTACCGGCCGGCTCGGTCCTGGACGTGGGGACCGCGACCGGGGGCGTCCGCTCGTACGTGGCCGTCGCGGGCGGCATCGCCGCCGAGCCCGTCCTGGGCAGCCGTTCCACGGACCTGCTGTCCGGGCTGGGTCCCAGGCCCCTGCGGGACGGGGACGTCCTGGCGGTCGGCGCCCCCGCGCGGCCCGCGCCGCCGCCGGTCGCCGCTCCCTGGCCGGGTCCGCCGGCCGAGCTGGTCCTGCCGGTCCGCCCCGGCCCGCGCGCCGACTGGTTCACGCCGGCCGCGCTGCGCACGCTCACCTCCGCCGCCTACCGCGTCTCCCCGCACAGCAACCGCATCGGCCTGCGTACCGAGGGCCCGCCGCTCCAGCGCCTGTCGACGGGCGAACTGCCCAGCGAGGGCATGGTCCTGGGCGCCGTACAGGTCCCGCCGGACGGCCGCCCGGTGATCTTCCTGCACGACCACCCGACGACGGGGGGCTACCCGGTCGTCGCGGTCGTCCCGGAGCCGGCTCTGGCCGCCGCCGCCCAGGCCGTGGCCGGAACTCCGGTGCGCTTCACGCTCGTCTGACGGCCGACAGGCCGGTCACCGCGCCCACCGCGTACCAGAACAGATCCGGTGCGTTGAAGGTGGAACCCAGCACCAGACGGGCCGCCGTACTCTCCCGGGCGAGGTGCGCCGGCACGTCGCTGAGCTGGAGGAACTCCACGCCCCAACTCACCGCCAGAGCCAGGGCGGCGGCCTTCGCCGGTGCCGTCCTCGGCGCCGCCACGAACACGAGGGCGAACAGCAGCAGGGTGTACAGCGCGTCTCCGCCGTACTTGGCCACCTCACCCGCCGCGAAGGCCCTGAGCGCCAGTCCGGCGCCGACGATCAACGCCGCGGACACCGCCGCCGCCGACCGCGTCCGCCGCGGATCGTCCCGCACGGCGACGCGGGCCCGAGTAGAGGAAACCATGCGCCCATTGTGCGGTTCTTCTTCTGCGTACGGACCCCCTGCCGCCTGGCGGACGAGTCGCGGCCGCATGTGCCGGCGTCGGGGACCGCGCTGCTCGACGGTCAGCAGGTGGGCACGCCCGGGAGCCAGGAGTCGGCCACGTCGACGAAGATGTTGGAGAGGTAGCCGCCGTAGTCGGGCAGGTAGGACCAGGCGTCGTTGCTGTAGCCGTCGTGGTTCACGACCTGGCCGCGGACCTGGCACCGCACCCGTACGGTCGTGGGCCCGGGCAGGCTCGCCACGCGGGTGGAGTCGGTCGTCGCCTGCTGCCGCACGCTCACGTCGGTGCCCCGGGTCGGGAAGGACGTGGTGTCGCCGCCGCCCTCGGTCCACAGGTAGGTGACGGTCACCCAGCCGTTGTCGTTCAGGCCGACGTTGTAGAAGGTGCCGTCGGCCAGGTCGATGCCGGCCGGGTTGGCGACCTGCCGGCCGAACTCGTCGCGTCCGCCGTTGTACCCGTCCTCGTAGGCGGCCTGCGCCTCGGGCAGCCCCTGCGGCAGGTCCTTCCACTGCTCGCGCTGCGCCGAGGGGTTCCAGTGGTCGTCGTGCGTGTTCCACGGGCCGACGTCCCAGACCGGCGCCGTCTCGCAGCGGGCCGGCCCGCACACCTGCACCGAGTACTGGCCGCTGCCGTTCGGCGACAGGGCGCGGCGGGAGGGGAGAGCCACGAAGCGGTCGTTCGCCTGGATGACGTGACCGTTGGCGGTGGTGTGCCCGACGAGGCCCTCGCGGGTGGCGTAGACGCGGGCGGAGAAGGCGGCGGCCCTGGTGGCCGGTGCGGGCTCGGCGGAGGCGGTGCCCGCGTCGTCGGCCGTCAGGGTCAGCGCGCGCACGGCCGCGGTGGGTCCGCCCCTGGCGTTCCACAGGGTGAGCCGGGCCTGGACGTCGACCACGTCGCGGGGCAGCCCGGCCGGGGCGCCGGCCGCCGCCCGCCGCCACTCGGTCCAGGTGCCGTCGGCCGCGCGCCCGCGCACGTCGACCTCGACGCCGGCCGCGTCGGGCACCGTCGCGTCGAGGTCCGCGGTGACCCGGTCGACCGGCCGGCCGACGTGGTGCGGATCCAGTACGGCGGAGGCGTAGCCGCGGTCCCGGCCGAGGGAGGCGGGGCTGAGGGAACCGTCCCGCACCCGCAGGGCGCCCGCGTCGTACCGGACGTTGACGTCGTCGGCGCCGGTCCTGGACAGGTCCGCGCGCCAGGACACCGGAGCGGACGGCACGGGTTCCGCGGCCGGGGCGGGCGCGGCGGCGAGCGTCGTACCGGCGAGGGCGAGCAGGCACACCGCGCCGGTCAGGGCGTGTGCGGTGCGGGGTCTGCGCCGCGGGGCGGATCCGCGGCGCCGGGATGAGAGGGTCGGCATGTGGGCACTCCTGGGAGCCGGGCGTCGTCGACATCGACGTCGATGAGGATGCTGGAGACGTAGCCGCCGTGGTCGGGCAGGTAAGACCCGGCGTCTTTGCTGTAGCCGTCGTACTCGACGAGGCCGCCGTGGACCCGGCAGGCCACGCGGACGGACGTCGGTCCGGGCAGACTCGCCACCCGTGCGGAGTCGGTCGCCGGCTGCTGACGGGCGCTCACGTCGGTCCCCCGGGCGGGGACGGGGAGTCCGGAGGACATGTGGGGGCGCTCCGCTCTGAGTGGACGTCGTCACGGCCACTCGCACGAGTCACATGTACAGCTAAGACTGTACAGTCCGGTCTGTGGACATTAGCCTGGCGGCATGAGCGAGAACGAGAGTCCTTCACCGTCGGCGGTCCAGGCCTCGCGGGAGGTCCGAGCGGTCATCAGCCGGCTGCGCCGACGCATCCTCAAGGCCTCCGAGGTCGAGGACCTCACCCTCGGCCAGTCCTCGGTACTGGCCCGGCTGTCCGACCAGGGGAGCGTCACGGCCAGCGAACTCGCCGCGATCGAAGGGGTCAGACACCAGTCGATGACGGCGACGGTCACCGCACTCGCCTCCATGGGGCTGGTCGAGCGGCGCCCCGACCCGGACGACGGACGGCGCCTGCTGATCACGCTGACCCCCGAGGGCGTCCGCCGCGTGGAGGAAGGGCGGCAGGTACGCACGGAATGGCTCGCCGAGCGGTTGCAGGACAGGTGCACCGAGGAGGAACGGCGCACCGTGATCGCGGCCATGGCCGTACTGGAGCGACTGAACCGTGACTGACGCGAAGGCGGGCTGCCCCGAGGCCGGCACGGACAAGCCGGTCTTCGACCGCAGACTGCTGCCGCCGATGCTGCTCGGTTCGGTGCTCAACCCGATCAACTCGACGATCATCGCGGTCGCCCTGGTCCCGATCGGCAGGGCGCTCGGCGCACCGGCCTCGCAGACCGCCTGGCTCGTCTCCGCGCTCTATCTGGCCACGTCGCTCGGTCAGCCGGTCGTCGGCAGGCTCATCGACGTCTTCGGACCGCGCCGGCTCTTCCTCCTCAGTACCGGCCTCGTCGGCGTCGCCGGTGTCGTGGGCGCGCTGGCTCCCAATCTGGGGGTGCTGATCGGCGCGCGGGTCCTGCTCGGGTTCGGCACCTGCGCCGGCTATCCGGCCGCGATGGCCCTGGTGCGCAGCGAGGCCGAGCGCACCGGACGGGACAGCCCCGGCGGGGTGCTGACCGCGCTGGCGGTGGCCAACCAGACCGTCGCCGTCGTCGGCCCGCTGCTGGGCGGCCTGCTGATCGCGGTGGGCGGCTGGCGTGCCACGTTCGCGCTGAACGTGCCCCTGGCCCTCGCGGCCGTACTGCTGGGACTGCTGCGACTACCCAAGGTGAAGCCCGCGGAGGAGCCCACGGAGGAGCCCACGGGCGGATCCACCCCGCGCGGGAGCCTGGCCGCCCGTCTCGACCTGCCCGGCATGGGACTGTTCGCCGCGATGCTCGTCTCGCTGCTGCTCTTCCTGATGAACCTGCACCTGCGCGACTGGTACCTGCTCGCGCTCGCCGCCGCCGCGGGAGCGGCGTTCGCGGCACGGGAACTGCGGGCGGCCACGCCCTTCATAGACCTGCGGGTGCTCGGCGGCAACACCCCGCTCCTGGCCACCTACGGGCGGGCGCTCGTCGCCTACGTCGTCTCGTACTCCTTCCTCTACGGCTTCACCCAGTGGACCGAGGAGGGCTTCGGGCTGACCCCCTTCCACGCCGGTCTGGCGCAGATCCCCATGTTCCTGCTGGCGATAGGCGTCTCCGTCGTGTCGGGGCGCAGCACGAGCGTCCGGGGGAAGCTGCTGCTCGGCGCGGTCGGACAGATCACCGCGTGTTCGGTGATCCTGGTGCTGGGCGGGGACAGCCCGCTGTGGATGCTGCTGCTGGTCGCCCTGATCTTCGGCGTCCCGCAGGGGCTGAACAACCTGGCCCTGCAGAACTCCGTCTACTTCCAGGCCGATCCGGAGCGCACCGCCTCCTCCGCCGGGCTGCTGCGCACCTTCGCCTACATCGGCTCGATGGTCGCCTCCTCCGCGACCGCGGCCTCCTTCGGGCAGCACGCCGACACCGGCGGCCTGCACCGGCTGGCCTGGGTCATGCTCGGCGCCGGTGTGCTCTACCTGCTGCTCACCCTCTTCGACCGCACGCTCGGCCGAGCACCGGGGACGGGCACGCGGGCATCGGCCTGAGCAACTCCCGCAGGGGCAGACCCGGGGGGCCGCGGGCCCAAGAACTGCTTCCCGCACGTGCATTGACCACATCGACCTTTCTGCCTAACGTCCGGTCAAGCTCTATTGAATCCTTTCAGCGCCCCCCTGCCCCCACGCTCGGGCGGCCCCACGAAAGAAGCACATGTACAAAACCCCCTCACGCCGTGCCTCCGTCCTCGTCGCCGCCGTGTCCTCCCTCAACCTGCTCACCGCCGGGTGCGGTGACGGCGACGGTTCGGCGGACGGCGACACGGCGACGAACGCCAGGAACGCCGAGGCCTCCCCCAACGCCCCCACCAAGACCGGTCTGACCGTCGGCTTCCTTCCCAAGCAGGTCAACACCCCGTACTTCTCGGTCGCCGACCGGGGCGGGGAGCACGCCGTCAAGTCACTGGGCTCGACCTTCAAGGAGGTGGGCACGGACCAGGGCGCCGACGCCTCCGGGCAGGTGTCGCACATCAACGACCTCACCGAGCAGAAGGCCGACGCGATCGCCGTCTCGGCGCTGGACCCCGACGCGCTGTGCGACGCCCTCAAGAAGGCCATGGCGGAGGGCGTCAAGGTCGTCACGTACGACTCCGACACGAAGCCCGAGTGCCGCTACGCCTTCGTCTCCCCCGCGAGCGCCGAGGACATCGCCGTACGGCAGCTGGAGCTGCTCGGCGAGCAGATCGGCTACAAGGGCGACATCGCGATCCTGTCCGCCGCGCAGACGGCGACCAACCAGAACGCCTGGATCAGGAGCATCAAGAGGGAGCTGGAGGATCCGCGGTACAAGGAGATGCGCCTGGTGGACGTCGTCCACGGCGACGACGAGGCCGAGAAGTCGTACCAGAAGGCGGAGGAACTCCTCCAGGAGCACGGGAAGCTGAAGGGGATCATCTCCCCCACCACCAACGGGATCAAGGCGGCCGCGAAGTACCTGTCCCAGTCGGAGTACAAGGGCGAGGTGAAGCTCACCGGGCTCGGCTCCCCCAACGACATGCGTCCCTACATCAAGGACGGCACGGTGGAGGCGTTCCTGCTGTGGGACCCGGCCAAGCTCGGCGAGCTGGCCGGTCACGCCGCGGTGGCCCTCGCCTCCGGGCAGATCACCGGCCGGGAGGGGCAGATGTTCCTGGCCGGGGACATGGGCTGGTTCCAGCTCACCGGGAACGGGGTCATCACCCTCGGCGAGCCGACGGTCTTCGACGCCGGGAACATCGACGACTACGACTTCTGACGCCCGCGCGCACTTGCCCGGGCGGGTGCCGTCCGGGCGGGTGCCGCCGACGGGTTCCGCCCCCCCCTGGTTGCCGCCGGCGGGGGCCCGGAACCGCGCTCACCGGCCGTCTCCTCCGGGTGGACCCGGAGTCGCGGAGCCGCCGGCGTTCAGGTGCTGCAGCGCCTCGACCAGCTCGTGGCAGGCGCGCTCCACCGACCGTCTGGTGTTGAGCTGTTCGCTGATCACCGCGGAGAGCAGGAGAGCGGTCAGTCCCAGGGTCCCGTTGAACGCCTGGAGCTTCATCATCGTCTCGATGTCGGTCAGCTTCCCGAAGGAGCCGGCCTCCTGCCGGGCCACGACGGTGGCCGTCACCGACACGAACAGGGCGCACGGGATGCCGCCCGCCAGCTGGAAGCGCAGCACCGACCAGATCAGGATCGGGTAGGCGAGGAACAGCACGCTGACCGAGCTGTACATGATCAGCGGCACCAGGACGCACACGACCACGGTGAGCCCGGCGGCCTCGGTCCAGCGCGCGGACGGGGGCGGCAGGCGGGCGCGGTACAGCAGGAGCAGCAGCGGGGTGACGAGGACGACGCCCATGGCATCACCGACCCACCAGGCCAGCCAGACGAGCCCGAGGTGCTCGGTGGGGAGTTTGCCCGACAGCAGGAGCATGCCGATGCCCGTGCCCGAACTGATC
The DNA here is from genome assembly GCF_042730645.1 of Streptomyces sp. NPDC059906. Lineage (NCBI taxonomy): Bacteria > Bacillati > Actinomycetota > Actinomycetes > Kitasatosporales > Streptomycetaceae > Streptomyces > Streptomyces sp. NPDC059906. Next base: position 177,002 of record NZ_JBHWKU010000006.1, on the reverse strand, counting down.
AGCATCGCGATCAGCGCCCCCAGGAAGACGAGGGCCAGTCCGTCGCGCAGCCGGCTCAGGCTCACCCGGAACCCCACCGCGCGCAGCATCAGCCAGGCGCAGACGGGGGCGGCGGTGTTGCCCGCCACGATGCCCGCGGTCTCGGGCCCAGGGACTCCCAGGGAGGCGATGACCAGCAGCGCGCCGAGGGCGATGCCCGGCACGCACCACGGACCGAACAGGAGCAGGCAGGCCACCGCGAGGCCGGTGGGCGGCCAGATGGGCGTGACGGTCGAACCGTCCGCGGTCAGCTGCTGCGACAGCCCCAGCCGCCCCGCCGCGTAGTAGCAGCCGGCGAGCAGCAGCGTCGCGCAGGTGAGGACGACCGGTCGAGGCCACGCACGGATACCCACCACAGCAGTCATCAGACACCGGTGCCGCCGGGTCGGCGAGGCGAGGGGCGCTCCGTGACGCCCTACGGCGTAACGCCACGGGTAACCCCACGCGTAGCGCCGCGCCCGTCATGGCCGACGACGAGTACGGCCGCGTCGTCCTCGTGACCGATCAGCTCGGCGTTCTTCAGCACGGCGGCCGCCAGCGCGTTCGCCTCCATGCCGACGACGGCGGCGAGGCTCGCCAGTCGCACCACCCGTTCCAGGCCCTCGTCGACGCTCAGCGAGGGACCCTCCACCACGCCGTCCGTGACCAGGACGAACACTCCGCCGGTGGCAAGCCGGTAGCGGGTCACCGGGTACTCGGTGCCCTCCAGGACGCCCAGCGGGGGTCCGCCCTCGTCCCGGCAGACCTCCGCCCTGCCGTCCGCCGTGGCACGCACGCAGGGGATGTGGCCGGCCCGGGCGCTCTCCAGGAGGCCGGTCGCCGGGTCGTAGCGCATGAAGGTGCAGGTGGCGAACAGGTCCTTGTTGAGGGACAGGACCAGTTCGTTCGTGCAGGCCAGCAGGTCGCCGGGCTCGCTGGTCACGGAGGCCAGCGCCCGCAGGCCGACCCGGACCTGGCCCATGAAGGCGGCCGCGTCGATGGCGTGGCCCTGGACGTCACCGACGGAGAGTCCGATGCGGCCGTCGGGGAGGCTGAAGGCGTCGTACCAGTCGCCGCCCACGTTGAGCCCGGCGTACGCGGGCGAGTAGCACGCGGCCAGGTGGATGCCGGGGACGGCGGGCAGGTCCGCGGGGAGCATGTCGCGCTGCAGGGCGATCGCCAGCTCCACCTGCGACCGCCGCAGCTCGGCCAGCTCCTTCGCCTGTGTGGTCAGTGAGGCCAGCCGGGCGAGCAGCTCTTCACCGTCAGGTGCGGGACGCTTGCGGAACATCGACCACTCCCGGCCAGGCCGCCTCCCGGCAGGAGCCTCACGGCCCCCTGGACAGTGCAAGTCTGTCACCCGGGACGGAAAAGGTCATGCCGGGAACGTCCGGGGGCGGTGGCGGGGCGGTGGCGGGCCGGTGGCGGCGGCACTCCCGAAGCGGGCGGCGTCGGTGTGCGCCCCGCCACGCCGGGGACGGCGGCGCGTTCCGTACCCTTGCCGCATGCGCATGCGCCCCACTCTGAGCTGGACCCCGGGAGCGGACCTGCCGCCGGGCACCACGGACCTGGCGCCCGTCGCCGACGCGCTGCGGGCCGGCGGGGTGCTGGTGCTCAGCGGGGCGGGCATCTCCACGGAGTCGGGCATCCCCGACTACCGGGGCGAGGGCGGCAGCCTGAGCCGGCACACGCCGATGACCTACCAGGACTTCACCGCCCACCCCGAGGCCCGCCGCCGGTACTGGGCGCGCAGTCACCTCGGCTGGCGCACCTTCGGCCGCGCCCGGCCCAACGCGGGACACCGTTCGGTGGCGGCGTTCGGGCGGCACGGCCTGCTCACCGGCGTGATCACCCAGAACGTCGACGGTCTGCACCAGTCCGCGGGCAGCGAGGGCGTCGTGGAACTGCACGGCAGCCTGGACCGGGTCGTCTGCCTGTCGTGCGGTGTCTTCAGCCCGCGCCGTGAACTCGCCCGACGCCTGGAGGAGGCCAACGTCGGCTTTTCGCCGGTGGCCGCCGGAATCAACCCGGACGGCGACGCCGACCTCACCGACGAGCAGGTCGGGGACTTCCGGGTGGTGCCGTGCACGGTGTGCGGCGGCATCCTCAAGCCGGACGTGGTGTTCTTCGGCGAGAACGTACCGCCGCGCCGCGTCGAACACTGCCGCGAGCTGGTGCGCGCAGCGTCCTCGCTGCTGGTCCTCGGCTCCTCGCTGACGGTGATGTCCGGGCTCCGCTTCGTCCGCCAGGCGGCCGAGGCGGGCAAGCCGGTCCTGATCGTCAACCGCGACGCCACCCGCGGCGACCGGCTGGCCGTCACCCGGGTCGAGCTCGACCTGGGGCCGACCCTGACGAGGGTGGCGGACCGGCTAGGCGTCCGGGTCGAGGACGCGGCGACCGCCTGACCAGGCCGCCCGCGCCCTCTGGGTGGCCGGAACCTTCACTTGGTCCGCCCTTGCCCCTGGACCCTTCACTCATAGGGTCCTCGCACCTTACTGGGTGCATCGACCAACCAAACCGCTTGGTTGGAGACCACCGTTCCTCAAGACTGAGCAGGGTTGAGTCCTCCCAGCCGCGCACCCCGAACGGTCTTGGGCGCACTGGTCCCCGGCGTACTCAGCCCCGAGGCGGCGGCACGGATCCTGTCCGTGGTCCGATCTCGGGAGGTCGGTTCCCTCACGACCTGGCCAGTTGGGTATGACCAGAGGTTGCGGGGAGGCCCCGAACCATCACTCCGGTGGAGCGGGGGCCCCGCAACTGGCGCCCTACCCGGCGTCCCAGATCGTGCTGATCACGTTAGCCCAGTCGGCCCCTGACACCGCAAGCGGGCAAGCACACGATCACACGATCGAGCTAAGCCGACCTCATCAACGAGCAGCCGCTCCACCCCCTGGGATTTCGTCGTGACGTGACGCGTCCTGCCCGCCGCACTGGCCGACTGGACGGACGACGAGGGCCGGGTCCGGGCCTTTCCCTACTTCGCCACCAACTGGCCCGTCGCCTACAACCGCGCCCTGCTCGACCGGGCCGGGGTCGACGCGATCCCCACCACGGGGGACCAGCTGATCGCCGCGGCCCGCAAGCTCCGCGCCAAGGGCATCGCCCCGGTGACCGTGGGCGGCAACGACTGGACCGGCCAGAAGCTGCTGGCGCAGATCATCCAGACGTTCCTGTCCCAGGACGAGGCCCGGCACGTCTACTCCACGGGTGACTTCGGCGTTCGCGGCGCACGCCTGGGCATCGAGTACTTCACGCACCTGCGCGACGCCGGTGTGTTCGCGGACAAGGCCCAGGGTCTCACCTCCGACTCGATGACCACGCAGTTCAACACCGAGGAGGCGGCCGTCCAGTCGGCGATGTCCTCCGCCCTGGCCAAGGTGCCCGAGAAGGTGGCCCGGCACACGGAGGTCGGCGGCTGGCCGCTGGCCGACGGGGCGGCGCACGACGGTCCCACCGTCATCCGCGCCTACACCCTCATCGGCTTCTGGATCAGCCCCAACGGCGTCCGCAAGATCGAGCAGGTCGAGAAGTTCCTGCGGTTCATGTACCGCCCGGACGTCGTGGCGCGGTTCGTGACGGAGAGCGGCCGGGACATGGCGCTGCGCACGGACGCCGTCTCCACCGGCTTCCCGCTGGTCGGGGCGGCCCAGCGGCTGGGCTCCGAGGTGAGCCAGGTCCTGCTGCCCGACGTGTACGTGCCGCCCGCCGCCGCGCAGCCGCTGATCACCGCGACCAGCACCTCCTTCACCCGGGGCACCAGTCCGGCCCGCGTGCGCGCCGCCCTCGAGTCCGCGTACCGGTCCGCATGACCCGCCCGGACACCGACGGATCCGCCGCCCGGTTCTCCCTCGCCCCCCCTCGCCCTCCCTCTCCCTTTCTCCCTCCCCCTCCCCCGTTCCACCCGTTCCCCGGGAGTCACCGCATGACGACGCTCACGACGACGCCGGACGGGAGCGCGGCCCGCAGGTCCGTCCCGCCGCCTCCCCCGCCCCGGCCGCGGGCCGGCGCCGGCAGGGCGGCACCGTCCTCGCGGTGCCCGCGCTGGTCTGGTACCTGGTCTTCATGGTCGGGCCGCTGCTCGCGATCTTCGTGATCGCGGCCCTGCACTGGCCCGGCATGCTCCAGCCGGTGTCCTTCGCCGGTCTCGACAACGTCCGGACGGTGCTGGACGACCCGGTGTTCTGGGACGCGGTCCGCAACACCGCCGTGCAACTGGCCGTAGCCGTCCCGGTGATGATCGTCTGCGCGTTCATGCTGGGGTACTACGTGGCCCAGCGCCCGCCCGGTCACCGGGTCATCCGGTACCTGCTCTTCATCCCGGGGCTGATCTCGACGCCCGCGAAGGCAATGGTGTTCTACGCGGCCCTCTCCCCGGACGGTCTGCTCAACGGCGGGCTGGAGAGCGTCGGCCTCGGCTCCCTCGCCGACGCCTGGCTGGCCTCGCCGTCGACGGCCCTGGCGTGTCTGATCGCCCTGGACATCTGGGCGGGCATCGGCTTCACCGCCGTACTGTTCGCCGCCCGGCTGGGCAGTGTGCCGGACGAGCTGGGTGAGGCCGCGCAACTGGACGGGGCGGGGCACTGGCGGACGATGTGGTCGGTCCACTTCCCCGTCATCCGCGACTACGTGGGCGTGGTGACGATGCTGCAGTTCCTGTGGACGCTGTTCGGCTCCGCGCAGCACGTGCTGCTGCTCACGCAGGGCGGCCCCGGCACGTCGTCCACCACGCTGTCGTTCCTCGTCTACCAGAAGGCGTTCATCGCCGCCGACCTCGGCTACAGCCAGACCGTCGGCGTCCTCCTCTTCCTCGCCGGACTCGTCGGGCTGCTGACGATCCGCCGCGTCTTCCGCCAGAACTACTGATCGGAGCAGCACTGATGAAGCTCGGCAAGCGCTGGCTCCCGGCCCACATCCTGGTGTGGACGTACGCGGTGCTGCTCGTCGTCCCGCTGTACTACTTCCTCGCCTCGGCGTTCAAGTCGAACGACGAGATCTTCGCGCACCCCTTCGCGCCGCCGTCCTCCCTGGGGCTCGGCAACTTCCGGACCGCGTTCGAGAGCGCCGACCTCGGGCTCGCGGTCGTCAACTCGGCGCTGGTGACGGTCTTCTCGCTGGCGCTGACCCTGCTGCTGGCGATCCCGGCCGCGTTCGCGCTGGCGCGTTCGACCGGGCGGCTGGCGGGCGTGGTCGAGAAGGTCTTCTCGCTGGGCTTCCTGATCCCGACGTTCGCGGCGCTCTTCCCCACCTTCCTGCTCGCGGCGGCCACGGGACTGTTCCACACCCGGATCTTCATGGTGCTGTTCCTGCCCGCGACGGCGCTGCCGCTGTCGGTGGTGATCCTGGTGCAGTTCATGCGCACCATCCCGCCGGAGATGGAGGAGGCCGCCCGGCTGGACGGGGCGTCCACCTTCGCGGTGCTGCGGCACGTGTACACGCCGATGTGCCTGCCGGGCATCGCCACGGTGCTGCTGCTGAACTTCCTGACCTTCTGGAACGAGTACCTGTACTCGCTGGTCATCATCGGCCCCGACCCGGCGCAGCGCACCGTCCAGGTGGCGCTGCCCACGCTGAAGTCGATCACCGGCACGGACTACGGCGTGCTGACGGCGGGCACGGTGCTGACCCTGGTGCCGGTGTGGCTCGTCTACACCCTGCTGCAGAAGCGCATGCAGCAGGCCCTGGTCAGCGGGGCGGTGAAGATGTGAGCGTCTCCATCGAGCGGTCGGGACGCCGGCCCACCATCAAGGCGGTCGCGGCGGCGGCCGGGGTGTCGACGGCCGCCGTGTCCCAGGCCTTCAACAACAAGGGCCGGCTCTCCGAGGCGACCCGCCGCCGGATCCTGGACGCCGCGCTGGAGCTGGGCTGGTCGCCCAGTGCCTCCGCCGCGGCGCTGCGCAACGCCCGTACCCGCAGTCTGGCCCTGGTGGTCCGGCGCCCCACGGACGTGCTGGGCTCCGACCCGCACTTCAGCGAGCTGATCACCGGCATAGAGGGCGAGTTGGCGCCGCGCGGCTACGGTCTGCTGCTGCACCTGGTCAGCGGTCACCGGGAGGAGAACGCGCTGTACGAGCGGCTCGCGGCCGAGGGCCGGGTGGACGGCGCCGTGCTCACCGACGCCCGCGACGACGACGCCCGTCCCGCACTGCTCGCCCGCCTGGAACTCCCCGCGGTGCTGCTCGGCTCGCCCGACGACACGGCCGTCGTCCCGCGGGTCGGACTGCGCGACCAGGGTGCTGGGATCGCCGAGGCCGTCGCGCACCTGCTGGGCCTCGGTCACCGGCGGGTCGCCTACGTCAGCGGGCCGCCCGAGCTCCAGCACACGCGTGTGCGCCGGGCGGCCTTCGAGGGCGCCCTGCGCGAGGCGGGCCTGCGCCCGTTCGCGGTGCTGCCCACCGACTTCAGCGAGCGGCGGGCCGTCGGTGCCACCGAGGCGCTCCTCGACTCCGCCGACCGGCCCACCGCGATCGTGTACGCCAACGACTCGATGGCGGTCTGCGGCATCGGCACCGCGCAGCGCGCCGCACTGGCCGTTCCCAGGGACGTGTCCGTCGTCGGCTATGACAACCTGCCGCTCGGTTCCTGGCTCCATCCCCGGCTGACCACGGTCGACCAGCAGGTGCAGCGGGTGGGCGCGGCGGCCGCGCGCATGCTGCTCGCCCTGTGCGGCGAGGAGGTCGAGGACACCGCCCTCGCCGAGCGCCCCCGTCTGGTCGTACGCGAGTCCACGGGGCCCGCCCCCACCTGAGAACCACCCGGCCGCGGCACGTCGCCGCGGCCGCGCACCATCCGCACCCCCACCACCCGAGAAGGACCATGCGACGCCACAGCGCCCAGCTCACCCACCAGCCCGACGTCCTGCCCTGGCTCGGCGCCAACTTCTGGTCCCGCACCGGCGGCCCGCTGATGTGGCGGAACTACGACCCGAGGACCGTGCGCGAGGAACTGCGCGTGCTCGCCGGCCACGGCCTCAACACGACCCGGTCCTTCTTCTACTGGCCGGACTTCCACCCGGAGCCCGACCGGATCGACGAGGAACTCTGCGCGCGGTTCGAGGACTTCCTCGACGCCCATGCGGAGACGGGGATGGGGACCATACCGACCTTCATCGTCGGCCACATGTCAGGGGAGAACTGGGACCCCGTCTGGCGCGGCAACCGCGACCTCTACGAGGACGTGTGGATGGTGGGCCGGCAGGCGTGGTTCGTCTCCCGCATGGCGCGCCGCTTCAAGGACCATCCGGCGGTCACGGGCTGGCTGATCACCAACGAGATGCCCGGGTACGGGCGGATCTACCAGGTCGACCCGCCCTCCACCGACGTGGTGACCGCGTGGGCCCAGGCCATGTGCAACGCGGTCCGGGCGACCGGCGCGACGCAGCCGGTGTCGCTGGGCGACGGGGCGTGGGGCATCGAGGTCACCGGCCGCGACAACGGCTTCTCGCTGCGGGAGACGGCCGAGTACGTCGACTTCGTGGGCCCGCACGTGTACCGCTCGGACACCGACCGGCCGCGGCAGCACTACCGGGCCGCCTTCGAGTGCGAGCTGGCCTCGGTGACCGGACAGCCGGTCGTGCTGGAGGAGTTCGGGCTGTCCACCGACACGGTCTCGGCCGCCAACGCGGGGGTCTTCTACCGGCAGACGCTGCACAACTCGCTGCTGGGCGGGGCCACCGGCTGGCTCGCCTGGAACAACACCGACTACGACGACCTGTGGGACCGGTCCCCCTACGACCACCACCCCTTCGAGATGCACTTCGGCATCACCGACTCCACCGGGGCACCCAAGGAGCCCCTGCGGGAACTGGCCGCCTTCGCGGGGGTGCTGAAGGCGGTGGACTTCCCGCGCTGCTCCCGGACCGACGCGGACGCCGCCCTCGTCGTCCCCGCCTTCCTCGAACGGGGCTACCCCTACAGCCGTCCCGCCGACCGGCCGCTCATCTTCACGTCCCTGCACCAGGGTTACGTCACCGCGCGCGCGGCCGACCTGCCGGTGGCGCTGACCCGCGAGGCCGACGGGATGCCGGGCGAGGCGTCGCTCTACCTGCTGCCCGCCACCCGGCAGCTCACCACCCGCACCCGCAGGGAGCTGGCCCGCCGGGCCGCCGAGGGCGCCACCATGTACCTGTCCTTCTGCTCCGGTGAGCACCCGGCCACCCGCGGTCCCTGGTTCGACGACCTCGACGGGCTCTTCGGCGTGGAGCTGCAGTTGTCCTACGGCGTCGCCGAGCCGATCGAGGACGACGTGCTGGAGATGACGTTCACCGAGGACTTCGGCGACCTGCGGGCCGGCGAGGTGCTGCGTTTCCCGGTGGCCGGGAACGAGGACAGCCGCGCCTACCTGCCCGTCGTACCGCGGGCGGGCCGGGTCGTCGCGGTGGACGCCCACGGGCGGCCGGCCCTGGTCGTCCACGAGACGGGGGCGGGCCAGACGGTGCTGTCCACCTATCCGCTGGAGCACATGGCGGCCCGCACGGCGCGCGTCAACCCCGATGTCACGCAGCGTCTCTACGGCGCGCTGGCGCAGGTGGCGGGGGTGCGGCGGCCCGTCACGGTGACCGACCCGCACGTGTCGGCGGACGTCCTGGTGCACGCCGACGGCCGCCGTTTCGTGTGGCTGGTCAGTCAGAGTCCCGACCCGCTGGTGGTCCGTCCGGCCGCCGAGGGGAAGCTGCACGGCCTGACGGACGGCGTGCCGGTGGAGGACGTGGCGCTCGACGCGTACGGCGTGGCCGTGCTGGAGCTGCGATGACCCTCCCGCGCTACCGCGACCCGGCCGCGCCGGTGCCGGACCGCGTCCGTGACCTGCTGGGCCGCATGACCCTCGCGGAGAAGATCGGCCAGGTCAACCAGCGCATGTACGGCTGGGACGCCTACGAGCGCGCCGGGGAGGGGCACCGCCTCACCGACGCCTTCCGCGCCGAGGTCGCCGCCTTCGACGGCATGGGCGCGCTGTACGGGTTGCAGCGGGCCGACGCCTGGTCCGGCGTCGGCTTCGCGGACGGCCTCGACGCACGGGACGGGGCGCGGACGGCGGCGGCCGTGCAGCGGTACGTCGTGGACCACACCCGGCTGGGCATCCCCGTCCTGCTGGTCGAGGAGATGCCGCACGGCCACCAGGCGCTGGACGGGACGGTGCTGCCGGTGAACCTCGCGGTCGGCGCCACCTGGGATCCGGACCTGTACGCCGACGCGGTGGCGGGGGCGGCCGCCGAACTGCGGGCGCGCGGCGCGCACATCGCGCTGGTCTCCGCGCTCGATCTGGTGCGCGACCCGCGCTGGGGGCGCAGCGAGGAGTGCTTCACGGAGGACCCGTACCTCGCCGCGCGGATGACCGAGGCGCTGGTCGAGGGTGCGCGGCGGGCGGGGGTGGCGGTGGTCCTCAAGCACTTCGCCGGGCAGGGCGCCACGGTCGGCGGCCGCAACAGCGCGGCGACCGAGCTGGGGGCGCGCGAACTGCACGAGGTGCACCTGGCGGCGGCCCGGGCCGGGGTGGCCGCCGGTGCGGCCGGGGTGATGGCCGCCTACAACGAGTTCGACGGCCTGCCCTGCGTCGCGAACCGGTACCTGCTGACCGACCTGCTCCGTGCGGAGTGGGGCTTCGAGGGCGTCGTCATGGCGGACGGCACCGCGGTGGACCGCCTGGTGCGGCTGACCGGCGACCCGGTGCGGGCCGGGGCGCTGGCCCTGAACGCCGGGTGTGACCTGAGTCTGTGGGACGACTCCTTCGCCCACCTGGGCGAGGCGGTGCGGCGGGGTCTGGTGCCGGAGTCGGTGCTGGACGCCTCGGTGGCGCGGGTCCTCACGCTGAAGTTCCGTCTCGGCCTGTTCGAACAGCCGCCGGCTCCGGCCCGCTCCGAGGCGGTGGATCTGCCGGACCCCGCCGAGCTGGGCGAGCGGGTGGCCCGTGCGTCGGTCACGCTGCTCGCCCATGAGGGCGGCGTCCTCCCGCTGTCCCGTGCGGTGCGGCGGATCGCCGTGCTCGGTCCGGGCGCCGACTCCGTGGCGCAGCAGACCGGCGACTACACGGCGCCGCAGCGGCCCGGTGGCGGGATCACCGTGCTGGCGGGCATCCGCGCGGCGGTCGGGCCGGGCACCGAGGTGGTGCACGGCCCAGGGTGCGGCCTGGTGGGTGACGACGTGTCGGACGTCCCGGCGGCCGTCGCGCTGGCGGCAGGTTCCGACGTGGCCGTGCTGGTGCTGGGGGGCTCCAGTGCCCGCTCCCCGGACACGGTCTTCGACGCGAACGGGGCGGCCGTCACCGGTTCCGGGACGGCGTCCGGCATGACGTGCGGCGAGGGGGTGGACCTGGCGGACCTGGCACTGCCGCCCGGGCAACGGGCCCTGCTGGCGGCGGTGTCGGCGACCGGGACCCCGGTCGTGGCGGTGCTGGTCCAGGGCCGGCCGCACGCCCTGCCCGAGCTGGACGCACCCGCGGCGGCGGTGCTGAGCGCCTGGTATCCCGGGCCGCGGGGCGGGCGTGCGGTGGCCGAGGTGCTGTTCGGCGACGCGGAACCCCGCGGACGGCTGCCGGTCTCCGTGCCCCGCTCGGCCGCCCAACTGCCCGTCTACTACAACGGGAAGGACCACCGCTACCGCGGGTACGTCGACCAGAGTGCCCGGCCGCTGCATGCCTTCGGGCACGGTCTGTCGTACACGAGCGTCGCGTACGGGGCACCGCGCCTGTCGCACGACCGGGTCGGCACCCGCGCACCGCGACTGACCTGCCGGGTCACGGTCCGCAACACGGGGTCCCGGACCGCCGAGGAGACGGTCCAGCTCTACGTGCGTCGCCTGTCCGGGGGTTCCTCCTGGCCGCGCGTGCGCGAGCTGCGGGGCTTCGTCCGCCTGAGCCTCGCGCCCGGTGCGGAGGCCGACGCGGTCTTCGAGGTGGGCCCGGACACCCTGGCCTCGGTGGGGCGCGACCTCCGCCCGGTCGTGGAGCCGGGGTCGGTCGAGCTGGAGACGGGCCCGGCGTCCGACCGGACCCGGGGCGCGCGGCTGGAGATCACGGACTCGGAATCGAAGACAACTTAGGCTAGCCTTGCCTTCATGGCGAAGGTTCGGCGGCTCACGCCCCAGCATCCGGAGATGTTCCGCGCCCGCGTCGTGCGGACCCGGCGGGTCTCCCCGTCCATGCAGCGCGTCACGGTCACCGGGCCGGGGCTCGGCGGCTTTCCGTGGCTGGGGTACGACCACTGGTTCCGTCTGTTCCTCCAGCTCCCCCACCAACGGGACCTGCGTCTGCCGGAGTTCACGGGCTCGCAGTGGTGGCAGCCGTACCTCGCCATCCCGGAAAACGAGCGGCCGCACTGCGCCAACTACTCGGTGGCCGACTACCGTCGCACCGCGGCCGAGCTGGACATCGACTTCGTCGTCCACCGCGGCCCCACCGGCGAGATCGAGGGCAGGGCCGCGATCTGGGCCTGCGGCGCCCGGGCCGGGGACGCGCTCGCCCTGCTCGACCAGGGCATCCTCTTCGACTGCCCGCACGACGCCTCCGAGGTCACCGTGGTGGCCGACGAGACCGGGCTGCCGGCCACGGCGAGCATCATGCGTTCGCTCCCCGAGGGCACCGTGGGACGGCTCATCCAGGAGATCCCCACCGACGCCGACCGCCGCGAGCTGAACGCCCCGGCCGGGGTGGCGGTCTCCTGGGTCGTGCGACGGGACGGCGCCTCGGTCCCCGGGGCCGCCGCGCTCCGTGAGCTGCGCCGGCTGACCCGCGCCGACGCGTCGGGTTACGCCTTCGTCGTCGGCGAGTCGACTCTGGCCACCGAGGGACGCAGGCACCTGCACCGGCTGGGACTGCCGAAGGAGCGCATCACCTTCTCGGGCTTCTGGAAGCACGAGGCGATGGCGGCGGCCTGACGCCCGGGTCCACTCCCCCTACGCCTGGGGTCCCTTGGCGCGCTGGTAGTGCCGCCGGGCCTTCATCCGGTTCCCGCACTCGGCCATGGAGCACCAGCGGGCGCTGTTGGGCTTGCTCCGGTCCAGCAGGAAGCGCCGGCACTCCGGGTTGCCGCACGGCTTGAGCCGTCCTGGCCTGGCCTCCTCGACGTGCGCCCAGGTCAGCACCAGCTCGACGGCCATGCGGTGCGCGTCGGGGACCTGAAGCACCCATCGCAGCCCGCCGTCCTCGATGACCGGCAGCCTGCTGACGCCCTGGAGGAACCCGCCCAGACAGGCGGGGTCCCGCCGCCCCCGGACGACGTCCTGGAGAGCGTCGCGCACGGCGACCAGCAGGGCGACCTCGTCGTCCGACCCGGTGCCCCCACGGCCACGCGCCCACGCGCGGCCTTCGGCGGGCGTCCCCAGAGCGTCGCTCACCGAGCCCCGCACGAGGGGTGTCGTGTTGAGCAGCTCCAGGAGGACGTCCTCCGCGGCCCTGTCGGTCACCGCTCTCACCCCTAACTGTTTCGTCGACATTGGCAGGTTACAACAACAACCTTGACCTAACCCCTTAAATGCACTTGACAGGTTAAGCCCGGAGTGCTGAACTCTACCTAACCACTAAAAGAGACCAAAGGGGTTTGCCATGGGCGTCGCCGTGCACCACAGGACCGCCACCGTCGACGGCCTGGACGTCTTCTACCGGGAGGCCGGTGACCCGCGGGCACCGGCCGTCGTGCTGCTGCACGGCTTCCCGACCAGCAGCCACATGTTCCGCCGCCTGATCCCGAAGCTCGCGGACACCTACCACGTGATCGCACCCGACATGATCGGCTTCGGGTACTCGGCCATGCCCTCGGCCGACGCGTTCGACTACAGCTTCGACTCCCTCACGGACGTGACCGTCGGCCTGCTGGACCAGCTCGGGGTGGAGCGCTTCGCGGTGTACGTGCAGGACTACGGGGCCCCGGTGGCGTGGCGGATCGCCACCCGGACCCCGCACCGCATCACCGCGATCGTCACGCAGAACGGCAACGGCTACACCGACGGCTTCGTCAAGGACTTCTGGGACGGGTTGTTCGCCTACACCGACGACCCGACCCCCGAGACCGAGGCTCCCGCCCGGGCGGCGCTGAGCCCCGGGATGATCCGCTGGCAGTACCTGAACGGGGTCCGCGACCAGAGCCTGGTCAGCCCCGACACCTGGTCCCTGGACCTGGCCCTGCTGGGCCGGCCCGGCAACGACGCCGTCCAGCTCACGCTGTTCCGCGACTATCCGACCAACGTCGGCCTCTACCCCCGGCTCCAGCAGTACTTCCGCGACAGCCGGGTGCCGCTGCTGGCCGTGTGGGGAGCGAACGACGAGATCTTCGGCCCCGACGGCGCCCACGCCTTCCGGCGCGACCTGCCCGACGCCGAGATCCACCTCCTCGACACCGGGCACTTCGCCCTGGAGACCCACCTGGAGGAGATCACCGGTCACATGCGGGACTTCCTCGCCCGGGTCGGGAAGTAGACCTCCGCGCCGGTCACGACCCGGTCGGCCGGCCGAGGACGTACGGCGCGAGGATGTCGGCCACCGTCCGGTTGCGCGGTACGGGCACGTCCAGCCGGTCGGCGAGGTCCACCACTCCCCCGCTGAGCCAGGGCAGTTCGAGGCGGTTGCCCTTCTCCAGGTCGTTGTGCATGGAGGAGGTCATGGCCGCGGGAAGGGTGTCGCAGAAAGCGAGCCGGTCCTCGGCGAAGTCGCTGTCCAGCCGCACCCCGGACGCCCGCGCCACGGCCACCGTCTCGGCCATGACGTCGTACAGGAGGCGCCTGCTCCGCTCGTTGGCGCGGACGACTCCTACGGGCTGCCGGACGGTCGCCGTGGTGGCCGACAGGCCCACCAGGAACACGAACTTCTCCCAGATCGCCCGCTCGATGTCGTCGCTGCCCTCCGCGTCGATCCCGGCGTCACGGAACGTGGCCAGCACGGCCCGGCCGGTCGCCGCGGAGGCGGACCGGTACGGGCCGAGCACGACCTTCTGCAAGGCGCTGTTGTGCCGGACCACCCCGGGTTCCTCGATGAACGCGGAGATGAAGCAGACCCCGCCCAGGACCTGTTCGTCCGTCAGTCGGCCGCGCAGGATCTCGTCCTTGTGGACGCCGTTCTGCAGGGACAGCACCGGCGCCCCGTGCGCCGCCGAGGTCCGCAGCTCCTCGGCCACGGCCTCGGTGTCCCACAGCTTCACGGCGACCAGGACCAGATCGGTGGGGCCCAGCTCCGAGACGCTCGCCACGACGGAGCCGGGCGAGGTGCGCAGCTCCCCAAGGGGGCTGTGGACGACCAGTCCGGACCGGCGCATGGCCTCCAGGTGCCCGCCGCGGGCCACGAAGGTGACCTCGTTCCCCGCGGCGGCCAACCGCGCCCCGAAGTAGCCTCCGACGCCGCCCGCCCCGATCACCGCGATACGCATGGCTCCGCCCCCGCTCCCTTAGTAACCACCTGAACGGTTACTATAGAACCATGGACGCCGAGCAGCACGAGCCGCCCCGCACCAGGGTCACCGCCCGACTGCGGGCGCTTCGCTTCGACGCCGGAACACTGTGCCTGAACCTGGTGGCCACCGTGGGCCGCAGGCCCGGGGCCCCCGTCGAGCGGATGGGCGACGCCGAACGCCTCGAAGCCTGGTGCCGCGGCGTGGGGTTGGCACTGGAGGACGACTACGACCCTCAGGACGTCCTGCGGTCGCTGCACGCACTGCGCGCGGCCGCCCACGACATCGCTTCCGGTGCCCTCGACGCACACCGGCCACGGCAAGAGTCGGTGGACCTGGTCAATCGTCTCGCGCGGACCGAACCTCCGGCTCCCCAACTGAAGTTGTCGGCCGAAGGCGCGTGGGTGACGGAGGGGCGCCGGACACTGAGCAAGGAGGCCCTGCTGTCGCTGGTCGCACGGGACCTGATCGATCTCATGACCGACGAGGCACGCCGGTCCCGGCTGACCGCCTGTGCCTCGGAGGCGTGCCGGATGCTCTGCCTCGACTCCGGTGGCGGCCGACCGCGCAAGTGGTGCTCCATGCGACGCTGCGGCAACCAGGCCAAGGCGGCCGGGCGCCGGCTGCGGGAATCGGCGCTCTGAGGGGCGCCCGAGGGTCCCACGCCGCCGGGCGGGGCACCCGCTGCTACGACTTCACGAAGGCCAGCAGGTCGGGGTTGACGACCTCCGGGTGCGTCGAGTGCATACCGTGCGGGAACCCCTCGTACGACTTGAGGGTGCCGTTCGGCGCGAGTTCGGCGGACAGTGGCCCCGCGTCGGCGTAGGGCACGACCTGGTCGTCCGTGCCGTGCGCGGCGAGGAGCGGTACGTCGATCTGCCTGAGGTCCTCGGTGAAGTCGGTCTCCGAGAACGCCTTGATGCACTCGTAGTGCGCGTTGGCCGCGCCTCTCATTCCCTGCCGCCACCAGTTGTCGATGAGGCCCTGGGACACCTTCGCGCCTTCCCGGTTGAAGCCGTAGAAGGGACCGGAGGGCACCTCGATGTAGAACTGCGCGCGATTGGCGGCGAGAGCGGCACGGAACCCGTCGAAGACCTCGATCGGCGTGCCCCCCGGGTTGGAGTCGGACTTGACCATCACCGGAGGCACGGAGCTGAGGAGTACGGCCTTCGCGACGCGGCCCCGCTCGGCTCGCGCCACGTAGCGCGCGACCTCGCCGCCGCCGGTCGAGTGCCCGATGTGCACGGCGTCCCGCAGGTCGAGCGCCTCGGCCAGGGCCGCGACGTCGGCGGCGTAGGTGTCCATGTCGTGGCCGGTCGACGGCTGGCCGGACCGTCCGTGACCGCGCCGGTCGTGGGCGATCACGCGGTAGCCGTGGGAGAGGAAGAACAACATCTGGTTGTCCCAGTCGTCGCCGCTCAGGGGCCAACCATGATGGAACACGATCGGCTGCCCGTCGCGCGGACCCCAGTCCTTGTAGAAAATGCTCGTGCCGTCGGAGGTGGCGACCGTACCCATGGCTGACCCTTCCGCATGTGTGACTGATCCCCGGCAGCCACCTTACGCCGAGAACCGGCATACCTCATTTTTCACTCATATTCATCAAATCGCGCAAAGCTCAACGCGGAGGAAGCAATGACAGCGGGACCGCACCGGGTGGTCGTCCTCGTGTTCGACGGCATGAAGCTGCTCGACCTGTCCGGTCCGGCGGAGGTCTTCAGCGAGGCCAACCGGTTCGGGGCGGACTACCGGCTGAGCATCGTCTCGGCGGACGGATCGCCGGTGCGCTCGTCCATCGGCATGCGGGTGCCGGCGGACACGGACGCGCAGGCCGCCGCCGCCCACGACACGCTGGTCGTCGTCGGCGGCGACGCGTTGCCCGACTCCCCCGTGGACCCCGGCCTCGGGGCGGCCGCGAAGGCACTGGCACAACGGGCGGGGCGCATCGCCTCGGTGTGCACCGGTGCCTTCGTGCTCGGCGCGGCGGGCCTGCTGGAGGGCCGGCGGGCGACGACGCACTGGCAGCACACCGCGACGCTGGCCCGCCGGTTTCCGTCGACGCGGGTCGAGGCCGACGCGCTGTTCGTGAAGGACGGCAGCACGTACACGTCCGCCGGGGTGACCGCGGGCATCGACCTCGCCCTCGCCCTGCTGGAGGAGGACCACGGCCCCGGCCTGGCCCGTCGGGTCGCCCGCTCACTGGTGGTGTACATGCAGCGGGCCGGCGGCCAGTCGCAGTTCTCCGCCTCGCTCCAGGGCCCGGCGCCCCGCACGCCGGTGCTGCGGCTGGTCCAGGAGGCGGTGCAGGGCGATCCGGCGGCGGACCACGGTCTGGAGGCGCTGGCGGCCCGGGTGCGGGTCAGCCCGCGGCATCTGACGCGGATGTTCCGGGCCGAGCTGGACACGACGCCGATGAAGTACGTGGAACTGATCCGCTTCGACATGGCCAAGGCCCTGCTCGACGCCGGGCACAACGCCACGGAGGCCGCCACCCGATCGGGCTTCCCGAGCTACGAGAGTCTGCGCCGGGCCTTCGCCCGGCACCTGGGGCTGTCCCCGATCCGGTACCAGCAGCGCTTCGCCACCACCTCCCGGGAGACGTGACGCGCGGAGTCATGACCGGTTCCGAGGGGTTCGTGGCCATCGGGCAGCGGACGCGGTCCGGCCTCCCGGCGCAGGGTGGGAACCGACACGACAGGCATCGTCCCGGGAGGACCACCATGACGGAGACCATCGCCGGAATCGACATTCCCGACAGCTCGCTGGCGCGGGAGGCGACCGAACTCGTCCGTGACACCACACCGCCGCTGATCTTCGACCACTCGCGGCGCGTCTACCTGTTCGGCAGTCTCCAGGCCGCCGCCCTGGGCCTGCGGCCGGATCCGGAGCTGCTGTACGTCGCCGCGCTCTTCCACGACACCGGCCTGGTGCCGCCCTACCGCGGCGACGACCAGCGCTTCGAGATGGACGGCGCGGACCAGGCACGGGCGTTCCTGCTGGCCCACGGCGTGCCGGAGACCGACGCGGACACCGTGTGGACGGCCGTCGCGCTGCACACCACCCCGGAGGTCCCCTACAAGCTGGCACCGGAGATCGCGGCGACCACCGCGGGCGTCGAGACGGACGTGCTCGGTCTGAACCTGGCCCGCCTCACCCGGGCGGAGATCGACGCGGTCACCGCCGCCCACCCCCGCCCGGACTTCAAGAAGCAGATCCTCCAGGCGTTCACCGACGGCTTCGGGCACCGTCCGCAGACCACCTTCGGCACGGTGAACGCGGACGTCCTGGAACACTTCCTGCCGGGCTTCCGGCGCACGGACTTCGTCGAGGTGATCGAGAACTCCGCCTGGCCGGAGTGACTCCTTGCGGGGCTCCTACGACTTCGGGTTCCTGCGCGGGGAGAGCGTGGCGTTGGGGAGTACGGGCGCCGGGAGGCGGTCACCGGGGTAGACATCGTGGGTGCGTCCGACGAAGTTCCACCACATGCCGCTCTCCTCCGGGAAGGGCGGACCGCCCAGCACCACCAGTCGGGCGTCCCCGGGTGCCGCGTTCGTCAGCGTGAGGGTCCTTCGTCCCGGCGCGGCGCGTCTCCCAGCTCAACGCCTGTGCCTACTGCCTCAACGCGCACACCAGGGCCGCGCTGCGCGGCGACGAGACCACCCAACGGCTCGGCGTGCTGCCGGCCTGGCGCGACACCGAGCTGTTCTCGCCCAGGGAACGCGCCGCGCTGGCCCTCGCGGAGGCCACCACGCATCCCGCCGACGCGGGGGCGCCGAGGGTGGCGGGTGCGGCGACATTCGTACAAGACCCGTGTCCGGCACCGGGCGCACCCTTGCGGCATGAGTCAGTACGACGCCGACCTCTCGCACGGCATGCACGTGGTCCACGACGGCCCGCCGCAGGCGCCGCCCGTCCTGCTCATCCACGGTTCCGGCGCCTCGGGCGCGTCGTGGGGCCGGGTGGTCCCGGCGCTGGCCGAGCACCGGCGCGTTCTGCGCGTCGATCTCCCGGGCTGCGGCAAGTCGCCGCCCACCCCGTCGTACGACGTGCCGCGGCAGGCGGACCGGTTGGCGGCGCTCCTGGACGACCTCGGCCTGCGTTCCGTGACCGTGGCCGGCCACTCGAGCGGCGGCTACGTCGCCACGGCGCTCGCGGAGCGGTGTCCCGACCTGGTGGGCGCCCTCGCCCTGGTGAGCACGGGCCCGAGCCTGGACGCGCTCCTTCCGCAGCCGGTGATCCTCCGGCTGCTGCTGGCCCCGCCCTTCGGTCCGCTCCTGTGGCCGCGGCGCACGGACGCGATGCTCCGCAAGGCGATCGCCGCGACGGCCGCCGGCCCCGTCGAGGTCCCGGCCGAGATGATCGACGACGTGCGGGACATCTCGTACCGCTCCTTCCGGACGGTGGCCCGCGGGAACACGGCCTACCTCGCCGAGCGCGGCGTGCCCGAACGCCTCGCCGCCCTCACCGTCCCGGTGCTGGTGCTCTTCGGCGCCGCCGACCCGCGCTGGGACCCGTCGTCGGCGCACCGGTACGAGGCTGTACCGAACGCGCGGCTCGAGCTGCTGCCGGGCGTCGGGCACCTGCCGCCGCTGGAAGCGCCCGGACCGACCGGCGAGTTGCTGCTCGGCCTCTCCGCCCGGGACGCGGACCTCCCGGCCGTCGGTCCCGAGACCTAGACTGGCGGCGTGTTGTCCACCGGGACACCGACCGGGGCGCCGCCGGACTGGTCGATCGTGGACGTCGCGGTCCCGCGTCCGTCGGCCCGGCTCGCGGGGGTCGCCATGGCCGGGTTCAGTCAGCACGTGTCCGCCTTCGTGGACATGGCCATGGTCGCGCATCCGTCCGTCACCCTGCTCATCGACCTGAGCGACGGCGACGGCATCCTGCACAGCGCCAGGGACCGGCACGGGCCCGGGCACGGCAGCTTCGTCGTCGGGCTCGCCCCGGGGGATCTCAGGGTGGCGGGCCGGGTGGGCGCGTGCCTGCAGATCCGGCTGGAACCGGCGGTGGCGGCCGCGGTGTTCGGCCCGTCGGCGGGGCTCGGCGGGAGGGTGGAGTCGTTCGAGGACGTCTGGGGCCGGGATGCGGAGCGGGTCCGGGACGAGCTGCGCGCCGCCGGGTCCTGGGACGAGCGGTTCGCGGTCGCCGCGGACATCCTGCGCCGCCGCGCGGCGGACCGGCGTCCGGTCGATCCGGAGGTCGCCCACACCTGGCGGACGACGCTCGCGGGCCGGGGGCGCGTACGGGTCGAGGGTCTGGCCGAGGAGGTCGGCTGGAGCCGCAAGCGGCTTTCTGCCCGCTTTCACGCCCAGCTCGGCATCACGCCCAAGCGGGCCGCCCGGCTGGTGCGGTTCGACCATG
Source organism: Streptomyces sp. NPDC059906 (assembly GCF_042730645.1). Taxonomy (NCBI): domain Bacteria; kingdom Bacillati; phylum Actinomycetota; class Actinomycetes; order Kitasatosporales; family Streptomycetaceae; genus Streptomyces; species Streptomyces sp. NPDC059906. Next base: position 157,255 of record NZ_JBHWKU010000006.1, on the reverse strand, counting down.
CCGCCCATCTGCTCGCGGCCGGCCTGGCCCCGGCCTCGGTCGCCTTCGAGAGCGGCTACGCCGACCAGTCCCACCTGCACCGGGAGGTCAGGGCGTTCACCGGCCTCACCCCCACGGCCGTGGCCGGCGCGCCGTGGCTCGCGATCGACGACGTCGCCTGGCCGGGCTCGTCACCGGCGCGGTCCGTGAGCGCCACGGCGTCCGTGAGGTCCGTGCCTCGCCGAATGGCACGGCACGGACGTGCGTGGAATCGTGGACGGACGGCATGGACGGATGCGCACTGACACGGAACGCGCACCGATCGGACGTCTTCCGAAGGAGGCACGCATGTCCTCGAAGCGACGCCGGAAGAAGAAGGCACGCCGCAATCACCCGGCCAACCACGGACGACGGCCCCAGTCCTAGGGCCGCTGTTCGGTACGTCCCCCCGGCCCCGGTGTCGGGGGGACGCGCCCGTCAGTGGCCCGCGACCGTTCCGGACAGCTCGTTGGTGCCCTGCGGCAGGGTCACCGAGGTTCGCTTCCGGCCGGATTCGAGGTCGATGGCGTGCACGGCCTTCTTGCCCGGTTCCGACACGTAGGCGGTGTTGCCGCGGACGAACAGGGTGGGCCGGGCCTGCTGCCAGTCCAGGGGTTCCTGCCACTCCCCCACGGCGGGGATCCTCTTCTCGACCGTGCCCTTGTCCGGATCGACGACGTGGATGGCGCCGTCGGTCCCGAGGACGAGCGCCTCGCCGTGCGGTCCACGGGCGAGGGAGCGGAAGGAGTAGCTGGTGCCCAGCTCGACCAGGCGCAGCTTCGCCGTCTCGGTGTCGATCAGGGAGATGCGGGTCGGCCGTTCCAGTTCGGCGTCCGGGTCCGTCTTGTAGTCGCCGAGGAGCACGGGGGACGCGTCGCTGCCCGCCTGGTTGCCGGTGCGGCCGTAGTCGTCGGGGGCGTCGACCTTGGTGAACCCGCCGTCGTTGTAGATCAGGACGCCGTCCTCGCAGCCCAGGGCGATCGCCTCGCCGCGGGCGGCCGCCTCGCCGTGGACGCCCGGGCAGTTCTCGCTGCGGGCGATCTCCTTGCCGTCCTTGTCCACCACCAGGGCGCCGGTGCGCTTCTCCTCGTCCCCGAGGGTGGTGAGGAGCCGGCCGTCGCTCAGTTCGATGGCGACGCCGTGGTGGGCCTCGGCCGACCTGTAGGTGCGCCCGTCCGGCTTCCCGCCGGTGCCCAGGTCCTCCGGCGAGAAGACGTTGACCTCACCGGTGCCGTCGGTGAAGAGCACGGTCTTCCCGGCGTGGCGGACGACGTGGCCGGGCTTCGCGCCCTTGTACTCGATGTCGGTGAGGGTCTGCCGGGCGGCGTTCAGCAGGCGGAAGCCGCTGTCGGTGGAGACGACCACGTGGTCCTTGTCCCCCGCGGGGTTGACGCGGTTGAAGCCGGGCAGGTCGATGGTCTTGGTGAGTTCGAGGCTCTTGCCGTCGAGGATGTACAGGCCGCCGTCGAAGGTGGCGACCAGGGGGTCCCGCACCGAGGCCGCGGGTGTCGCCGCCGCGGGGTTCCCGTCGCCCTTGGACGTGGCGTCCGAGGAGGAGGTGTCGCCGCCGCCGCAGGCGGTGAGGACCGCGGACACCGCCAGGGAGAGTGCCGTCCCCGTGACGGCCCTGTTGCGTATGGACGTGTTCAACTGTGCGTTCCTTTCGGGCTGCCGACGGTCAGTCCGTCGGTCATGGCGGTGGTGTTGGCGCGCATCATCCGCAGATAGGTGGCGGCGCCCTCGTTCTCGGCGGTGAGGGACTCGGAGTACAGCTCCACGACCCGTACGCCGTCGCCGAGTTCGTTGCTCAGGACCTCGGCGAGCCGCCCCGGCCGGGAGGAGTCGGCGAAGACCGTCCGGACCCCGGCCCGCTCCATGGCCCGGGTGAGCGAGCGCAGGTCGGAGGAGCTGGGGGAGGCCAGCGTCGTGCCGCTGGGGATCACCGCGCCGATGACGCGGAAGCCGAAGCGGTCGGCGAGGTAGCCGAAGACGTGGTGGTTGGTCACCAGGTTGCGTCGGTCCTCGGGCACCCGGTCGAAGGACTTCTCCATGAAGGCGGTGAGGTCGGCGAGTTGCTCGTCGTACTCGGCGGCGTTGGCCCGGATCGCGTCGTCGTCCACGCCCGTCACGTGCTCGCTCACGCGGTCGGCGATGAGTCCGGCGGCCGTGCGCACCCGGTCGGGGTCGGTCCAGAAGTGCGGGTCGGGCCGGCCGGACTCCCCCTCGGGTCCGCCGTCGTCACCGGAGTGGAAGGTGAGCGGGTCGACCGCCCTGCCGACCTCGAAGGTCGCCACACCCGCCTCGCGGGCGGCGTCCACGTGCCGCAGGACGTTCTCCTCCAGGCCCAGTCCGTTGAAGACGACGAGGTCCGCGCGTTCCAGCTGGGCGGCCTGCACGGCCGACAGTCCGAAGGAGTGCGGGTCCGCGTTGGGCTTCATCAGGACGGTGACCTCCGCCTGGTCGCCCACGACCTGGCGGGTGATGTCGCCCAGGATGTTGGTGGTCACAACGATGCGGGGTTCTTCGTCCGTGCCGTTGCAGGCCGTGGCGGTGGCGACCGTGACCAGGGCGAGCAGTCCCACCAGGAGGCGGCGCAGCCGTGCCACCCGGGTCCGGGTGCGTCCCGTTCCCCTCCTCATCGTCCGGTCTCCGCCATCAGCCCCGGTGCGATGTCGAGGTCGAAGGAGCGCGCGACGCGCAGGGCGTCGTTGTAGTCGATCTCGTACACGCGTTTACCGGTGCGGTCGTTGACGTAGGCGCGGCTGCGGTCGACCTCGACGACCGGTGCTCCCGCGGCGGTGGGGGTCTTCGCGGTTCCGGTCAGGAGGGGCTCGGTCCGCGCCGTGTTCCGGCCGGTGGCGATGTCGTAGCCGTGCAGCGCGCCGTCGGTCTCCAGGACGAGGAGCGGTGAGCCCTCGCCGGCGGTGTTGGCCGCGAGGACCGGTCCGGTCTGCACCCGGGTCCAGTCTCGGTCGGTGACGTCCAGGACCCACACGGCCCGCTCGCCGGCGGGTGCGGTCAGCGTGTCGCTGCCGGCCCGGTGGCGAAAGGCCGCGGCCCGTTCCTTCTCGGGTACGTCCTGTCCGTACGGAATCCTCTCGGCCGTGAACGTCCCGTCCTCGGCGCTCACGAGCAGGGCCCCGTCGGCGCACCCGAGGACGACGCCGCGGCGGGTGACGGCGTCGCCCCTGGGCCGCTCGCACGTCGCGTCGGGCGAGGCGACCCGGCGGCCCGTACGGTCGTACACGGCGACCTCGGCCAACTCGTCGTCCCCGGCGAGCGCGACCAGGTGCTTCTCGTACGGCACGACGGCGCCGGCGTGCACACCGTCGAGCGTCCGGGCGGGCCCGACCTCGCCCTTCTCCAGCGCCGTCCGGTCGTACAGCGTCGTCCGGCCGTCCGGGCCGGTCACCGCGGTCACCGCGGCGTCGCTGCGGATCTCGGCGCCGCGGCCGCCCGGGAGGTCGCCGACGTCGCGTATCGCCGCCCGGTAGTAGTGCACGTGGTCGCCGTGGTCCACCGTCCAGGCACCGCCGTCGACCACGTGCGTGCCGCGGTCGGTGTGGAAGAAGCCGAAGCGGCCGTCCGTGCTCAGCCCGTCGGCGCCGGTCACCGGCGCGCTCTCGTGCACCTTGCCGGTGACGAGGTCGAGCACCCGGCTCGCGCCGGTGCGGGGGTCGGCGAGGATCAGCCGGGACTGCTCCTCGGCCGCTTCCCGCGCTCCTTCGACGTAGCCGTGCGGGGTGGCGGACGACTCGGTCGCCGCGGGTTTCCGGCCGTCGTCCGACTGCTCCGAACAGCCCGTGGCGAGCAGTACGGCGCTGAGGACGAGTGCGGTCGGGAGCCGGCGGGTTGTGTTTCTGCGGACGGTCGGTTCCATCGCCTCGGATTCCTTCAGTCGGCTGTCGGGTGGGGGGTGGCGGGGCGCGTGCGGAGGTGCCGCAGGCCGGACGCCGTGTGGGAGAGGAAGAACAGGGCCACCGCGACGGCCGAGACGGTCGCGCCGGCGGCGGTGCTCAGGTGCCAGGACAGGAGCAGCCCGCCGAACGTGGCGGTGACGCCGAGGAGTGCCGCGAGGGCCATGACGCCGCGGACACCGCGCGCCCAGGGCAGGGCCGCGGCCGGCGGCGCGATGAGCAGGCCGAGGACGAGGAGCGTGCCGACGATGTGGAAGGAGGCCACGATCGCGAGGCCCAGCAGGGCGAGGAGTACCGCGTGGGCAAGCCGCGGGCGCAGTCCGAGGGTGTGGGCCTTGCGCGGGTCGAACGCGAGGGCGAGGAAGGCCCGGTGGCCGAGCACGGAGACGAGCAGCGCCACCAGCAGTGCCCCGCCCAGTACGAGCAGGTCCTGCTCGCGGACGGCGAGGACGTCGCCGAAGAGGATGCCGGTCAGATCCACGGCGAAGGACTGCGAGCGCGACACGATGATCACGCCGAGCGAGAGCATGCCGACGAAGAGCAGACCGATGCCGGTGTCCTGGGAGAGTCTCGGGGTGCGCCCGAGCGCGGTGACGCCCGCGGCCATGACGGCAGCGCTCACCACCGCTCCCAGCAGCAGGTTGCCGCCGAGCAGGGCGGCCAGCGCGACCCCGGGCAACAGCCCGTGGGACATGGCGTCGCCCAGGAAGGCCATCCCCCTGAGGACGACCCAGGTGCCGGCCAGGGCGCAGACGGCGGACACCAGGATGCCGCCCCACAAGGCTCTTTGCACAAACGTCACTTCGAACGGGGCCGTCAACCAATCCATGCGGAGGACACTACAATGAAAATCATGTTCAACAAATCCCGCCCCTCGGCCCCCGCCGCGCCCGGCCGGACGTCACGAGTCCGCCTGACCGGGCTGTGCGCCGGCTACTCGGGGCGACCGGTCCTGAAGCAACTCACCTGCGAGATACCGGCGTTGGCCGTCACGGCTCTGGTCGGGCCGAACGGCAGCGGCAAGTCGACGCTCCTCGGCGTGCTGGCCGGTGTGATCCGTCCGACATCGGGAGATCTGCACCGGGACGGCGAGCGGCCGCCCGCCTTCGTTCCGCAGCGCGGCGCCGTCGCGGACGCCCTGCCGCTGACCGTCCGCCAGACCGTGGAGATGGGGCGGTGGGCCGAGCGCGGCCCCTGGCGCCGGCTGAACCGCCGGGACCGGCTGATCGTGGACTCGGCCCTGGACCGGCTCGGCGTCGCAGACCTCGCCCCGCGTCAGCTCGGGGAGCTGTCGGGCGGACAGCGGCAGCGCGCCCTCCTCGCCCAGGGACTCGCCCAGCGGTCCGACCTGCTCCTCCTGGACGAGCCGACCACCGGCCTCGACCCGGAGGCCAGAGAGCGCATCACCGACCTCCTGACGGACCTGGCGGCCGACGGCGTGACGGTCGTCCACGCCACCCACGACCTGGCGGCCGCACGCTCGGCCGAGGCCTGTCTCCTGCTCCGCGCGGGCACCCTGGCGGGACACGGCCGCCCGGACCGCGTGCTCACCACCTCGGCCCTCGCCGAGGTCTGGGCCGTTGCCGGACACGCGGGCCCTTGATAGGCAGGTGATGTCCCGGAGGGTCCGGAGAGTCAGGAGGGTTCCGGCCCGCCCGAGCACCTCGTGACCCGACGGCCCGGAACCCACGCACCGGAGATGACCCCATGAAGATCCACCTCACCAGCGTCTTCGTCGACGATCAGGCGCACGCGCTGCGCTTCTACACCGAGACCCTGGGCTTCCTGAAGAAGCACGACGTGCCGGTGGGGGCGGGCGGGGACCGGTGGCTGACCGTGGTCTCGCCCGAGGCCCCCGACGGGACCGAGCTGCTGCTCGAACCGTCCGGTCACCCCGCGGTGCGGCCGTACCGGACGGCGCTGGCCCAGGACGGCATCCCGGCCGCCTCCTTCGCCGTGGACGACGTACGGGCGGAGCACGACCGGCTGCGCTCGCTCGGGGTGCACTTCACCCAGGATCCGATGGAGATGGGCGCGGTCACCACGGCGGTCCTCGACGACACCTGCGGAAACCTCATCCAGATCATGCAGGTCCAGTAGCCGGCGGGGCGCGCCCTGCCCCGCGTGTCGACTCGGCTCGCGCCGTCCGGCGTCAAGCGCGGGGCGGGCGGAACTGGGGGCCGTAGGTGCCCCGGCCGCCCGGGATGCCGGTTTCCATCAGCTCCACGGCGGGGCCCTCCAGCCCGCGCATCGTCCGGACGGCGGAGCCCAGGGTGCGTGCGTCGCCGTGGGCCCAGGCCGCCTCGAGGGTGCCGAGCACCTTGGCGTAGGCGGTGTCGAAGCGGTCGAGCAGGTCCCCGACCCGCTGCGAGGGGTCGGGCCAGCCACCGGCCGGGACCCGGGCCATGGGGCGCGCGTCGGGGAAGGGCACGGGGGCGCCGGTGAACCGCCAGCCGTCGTCCTCCCGGCGCAGTTGCCGGCCGTGGTAGATCTCGCCGAAGGCGTAGTAGTGGGCCGGGTGGTCGTCGCCGAAGGCGTCCTCGGGGGAGCTGGTTGTGCCCTCGCCCTGTTCCTTGATGATCTCGATCGCCCGCTCGACGCCGTCGAGGTCGGACACGGGTTCCAGGACGTCGGAGCCGATGCGCTGGGACAACTGCCCGTCGGCCGACAGTGGCGGTGCCGTGGCCCGGAAGGCGCGCAGCAGGCCGTCGTAGAAGTGGCCGATGCCGGGTGAGTTGTTCACGCCGCGGGCCAGGGGGGCCTCCGGGGCTTCGATGGCCATCATCACGTCGCGCACGAAGGGCTTGTTGAGACCCGAGAGGTAGACGTTCACCTCCGCGCGCACGCCGCCGGGCAGCGGGCCGGGGTAGGCGAGGGCGGCGTCCGTGATCCGCGGCCGGCCGCCCACCGCCACCAGCAGGTTGCAGACGACGCCCATGTGGTACATCTCGTCGCCGATGATGCGCCGGATCAGCCGTGCGACGTGGCTCGTGCGGTCGCCCACGGACCACCATCCGCACAGGTAGGGCGGGATGGTGGCGAGTTCGAGTGCCACGGCGACCTGAAGGGCATCCCTGAGCCAGTCGACACCGCGTCCGCTCTCGGGGACCGCGAGCAGGTGCGCCACGGACCGGCAGCCCGGCGCGGCGCCTTCCGGCCGCCCGGCCGCAGGCGCGGGCGCGGCGGCCGGGACGGACGCGGCGGCCGCCACGACGGCCGACGCCATGAAGGTCCGTCGCCCGAACGGGGCACCCGTCCCCGACGCTTCCTCGCGCACACCAGTCACCCGTACTCCTCCCGCAGGCGGCGGCCGCATCCGACCGGGACGTCCGCATTCGTCCGACGGCTGGCGAAACTAGCAGCGGTGAGGTCGTTTCCCGGGCGGGCGGCACCGGGTGGGGCATCCTCTACCCGGTCGGCCCTACCGGGGACGCCCCTCACGTATCAGCGACAGCAACAGCGCGTGCGTCCCGGCATCGGCGGCCGCCACGAGACCGCGGCCCGCGGGGCCGACGGGCTCGCCGTCGACTCCGGTGACGACGCAGCCGGCCGCCCGGCACAGCGCGATACCGGCGGCGAAGTGCACGCTTTCGGTCAGGCCGGTGCCGTCGGTGACGTAGGCGGCGCGTTTCCCGGCCGCGACCCAGGCCAGGGCCAGCGTCGTGGACAGGACCCGCGGCCGCAGGCGCCGCACGAAGCCGGGGTGGGCGAGCAGGTCGGCCGCCCGGAACGCGGGCGCGCCCGGGAAGGGCGGGTCCAGGTTCACGTCGACCAGCCGGGTCGCCGCACTGGGCGCCAGCGGTGTGTCGTGGCCGTCGCGCCGGACCCGGGCCCTCTCGCCGTCGGTGAAGAGGATCTCGCCGCCGAACGGGTCGGCCACGGCCGCCGGGCCTCCGCGCAGCGCCACGTTGACGGCCACCGCCATGGTGCCCGCGGCGTAGTTGAGCGTGCCGCACAGGGGGTCCACCAGCCACTGGCGTGCCGCGTCGGCCGCTCCCCGCCGCCCGCCCTCCTCACCGCATATCGCGTCGTGGGGCCGCGCGGCACGGATGGCGTTGAGGATCGCCTCCTCGGCGGCCACGTCGGCGTCGGTGGCGAAGTCCCCGCCACCCTTGTCGAATCGGGTCAGCCGTTGTCCGTAGCGGGCTCGCACGGTCTCGGCGCCGGCCCGCGCGGCGGCGATCGCGACTTCGGTGTCGTCATGACGCGCACCGGTGTCGTCATGGGGCACAGGCAAGTTGATCACGGTGTGCAGGGTAACGGCCGAAGCATTCCGGGCCTACGGGCCTACAGGCGTACGGGCCTACACCGACGGCGCCGGGGGTGCCGGGGGTGCCGGTCTGCTTCAGGAGGTCCCGGCGCGGCAGGAGCGGCCGGTGCGGAGGTTCCCCGTGGCGCCGGTGATGACGGAGTCCAGCCGGTCCCGGGTGCCGACCAGTTCGGCGATCCGGCCCTCGACACGCTCCCGCTCGGTGGACAGCCGGTCGAGCAGCTCGGGCGTGGCCCTGCCGTCGGCCGCGTACGGCATGAGTCCGACGATGGTCCTGCTCGACAGGCCCGCGGCGTAGAGCTGCTGGATCAGCCCGACGCGGTCGACCGCGCCCTCGGGGTAGTGCCGCTGGCCGCTGTGGCTGCGCTCCGGGACGAGAAGTTCCTGTTCCTCGTAGTAGCGCAGCGCCCGCACGCTGACGCCCGTCCTGGCGGCGAGCTCCCCGATGCGCATCCCGCGCCTCCTCTCGTGAGGCGGTCGTACGACTTGCCTCTCACGTCGGCGTCAGGTTTTAGCGTAACCCCCAAGGCCCCCGACTCGTCCCGGGTCCCGCTCCGAACCCCCTTGACCAGCAGAAAGAAGGCCCTTCCATGACCGCACCAGCCCTCGCGGCGACCGGCGCCGCCGCCACCGCTCCGGTCGTCTCGGTCAAGCCCGTGGTGCTGCCCGCACCCGAGCGTGGCGAGGATCTGCGCCTGCGGGTGTCCGCCCCGGTGACCGGGCACGGTCTGCCCGTCGTACTCCTCGCGCACGGCTTCGGCTCGTCGCTGGACGGATACGGCCCACTCGCCGACCACTGGGCCGCCCACGGCTTCGTGGTGATCCAGCCCACCCACCTCGACTCGAAGAGCGTGGCCCTTCCCGAGGACGACCCGCGCCGGCCGGGGTTGTGGCGCTCGCGCGTGGAGGACATGAAGCGCGTCCTGGACGGCCTGGACCTGGTGGAGGCGGCCGTTCCCGGCCTCCGGGGGCGCCCGGACCGAAGCCGTGTCGCGGCGGCCGGTCACTCCTTCGGCGGCCAGACCGCGGGTCTCCTGCTGGGCCTGCGCGTGCGCGACCCCGCGACCGGGGAGGCGGAGGACCTGTCCGATTCCCGGATCAAGGCGGGCGTGCTGCTCGCGACGGCCGGCAACGGCGGCGACGACCTGACCCCGTTCGCGGCCCAGCGCCTCCCGTGGCTGAGGCACCCCGACTTCACGCACATGACCACCCCGGCACTCGTGGTCGCGGGCGACCGGGACGACCTGCCGTTCACCGTACGCGGCGCGGACTGGACGGCCGATCCGTACGTCCTGAGCCCCGGCCGCAAGAGCCTCCTCACCCTCTACGGAGCGGAACACTTCCTCGGCGGGATCTCCGGCTACCAGGCCGCGGAGACCACCGACGAGAACCCCGCCCACGTCGCCCTGGTCCAACGGGTGACCCTGGCCTACCTCCGCCACACCCTCGGCATCGACAGCACGGACTGGACTGCCACGCGCAAGACCCTCACCGGGACGACCCATCCCCTCGGCCGGCTCGAATCCAAGTGAGCCCACTGCGCGAGATCGCCCGGCACCCCGCGCGCCGGACACCGTCGTTGACACACTCTTGACACGGTCACGTCGATCGCTTGTATGGTCTAGTCCAACAGAACTCGCCGCTCCGTTTACGGAGTTGAGCCCTGCCGGGGTCCCACGCCCCGGCGGGGACGGTGAGTGCGCGTCACCTTCGCGCCTCCTGGCCCCACCCACGAGAGGCCGTACTCGGCGTGCGCGCGGTCCCCCCACACATGGCCGCGCGCGCCTGGGACGGCCGGATGTGAAGGAGTTCCCATGCACGCACGTCGGAAGACCGCTGCCCTGATCGGCGCGGCCCTCGCCCCTGTCGTGGCCGTGAGCCTGCCCGCCTCCTCGGCGAGCGCGCACGGCTACATCTCCGACCCGCCCAGCCGCCAGGCCCAGTGCGCCGCGGGCACGGTGTCCTGCGGCGACATCACGTACGAGCCCCAGAGCGTCGAGGGCCCCAAGGGCCTGACCAGTTGCAGTGGCGGCAACAGCCGCTTCGCGGAACTGGACGACGACAGCAAGGGCTGGCAGGTCACCCCGGTGTCGAAGAACACGACGTTCTCGTGGCGGCTCACCGCGCAGCACGCCACCAGCACTTGGGAGTACTACGTCGGTGGTCAGCGGATCGCGCTGTTCGACGACGGCGGCGCGAAGCCGGGCGCGGTCGTGAACCACCAGGTCGACTTCGGCGGACTCACCGGACAGCAGAAGGTGCTGGCCGTGTGGAACGTCGCCGACACGTCCAACGCGTTCTACGCCTGCATCGACGTCAACGTCGGGGGCTGACGGGCCGGTCGGAGTGGTCGGGGAGCGGTCACAGCCCCTTCGAGGGTGCACGACCGCTCCCCCGCCGCCCGCCGCCTCCGCCCTCCCCCGGCCCTCCCTCCCATCGAGCAGGAGCAGATACCGTGCAGCACCGCAAGCTCGCGCTGCTGGCCGCCACCGGTGCGGCCGCCGCCCTGTGCACGCTGACCATGGCGCCGTCGGCCGTCGCCGAGAAGTCCGACACCCGGACCACCGCCGCCGAATTCGTGGTCAGCGAAGCCCAGTTCGACCAGATGTTCCCGAGCCGGAACTCCTTCTACACCTACAGCGGTCTCACCGCCGCGCTCAGCGCCTACCCGGGGTTCTCGAACACCGGCAGCGACACGGTGAAGAAGCAGGAGGCCGCCGCCTTCCTCGCCAACGTCAGCCACGAGACCGGTGGGCTGGTGTACGTGGTGGAGCAGAACACCGCCAACTACCCGCACTACTGCGACGCGTCCCAGCCGTACGGCTGCCCGGCCGGCAACGACAAGTACTACGGGCGCGGGCCCGTCCAGCTGAGCTGGAACTTCAACTACAAGGCCGCCGGAGACGCCCTCGGCATCGATCTGCTCAACAACCCCGACCTGGTCCAGAACGACTCGGCCGTGGCCTGGAAGACGGGCCTGTGGTACTGGAACACCCAGACCGGGCCCGGCACCATGACCCCGCACGACGCCATGGTCAACGGCGCCGGTTTCGGGGAGACCATCCGGTCCATCAACGGCAGCCTGGAGTGCGACGGGGGCAATCCCGGGCAGGTCCAGAGCCGGATCGACAACTACGAGCGCTTCACCCAGCTCCTCGGCGTCGAGCCCGGCGGCAACCTGAGCTGTTAGGACCCGTCCGGCCCGCCCGCCCCCTCGTGCCCACCGGCGCGCCCGGTCGCGAGGGGGCCGCGTCGGCGGCGGAACCAGCGGCCCGGGCCGCGTCGGGTCCGGCGCGGCGCGCGGCGAGCCGTCCGGCCCGCCGCCGCACCGGTCCCGTCCGGCGCGGCGGGAGCCCGGCGCCAGTCGTCGTCGGGCGAAAGGAGCGGGGACCTGCGTTCCGCCTGGCTGCGGATCTCGACGTGGGACGCGTACGCCGTGGTGCGGAACGCCTCCTCGTAGGAGGCGAGGGCCGCGCTCATCGCCCCGCCCGCCAGGCCCCGGCGGCGCACGCGCGACGCCAGCCGGGTGAAGCAGCCGAGGACCGCGGCGAGGCCACCGGCGAGGAGCACGAACGGCAGGAGCGCACCCATGAGCTCGACCCTACCGGCCGGGCGGGCCTCACGCCCCGGGCAGGCACCGCTCCCCGGGCGGGCCGCACTCCCCGGGCAGGCGCAGCTCTCCGGGCCCGCGTCACTCCCGGGGTCCGCCCTCCGCTCCGGGCGCACCGAGCCGCGCGAGGTCTTCGGCGTCCGGCTCCTCCAGCAGGAAACCGGCACCTCCCTCGAGCATGCCGGCGATCTCGGCCGAGCGCGGGAGCATCGTCTTCTCGTAGGTGCGCACGGCGTCGTCGACGGTGGCGGACGCCGCGAGGGCGAGCGCGAGTTCCGCGGCGTCGAGCATGGCGAGGTTCACTCCGACCCCGAGCGGGGGCATGAGGTGCGCGGCGTCGCCCAGCAGGGTCACGCCCGGTGTGGGCCGCCAGGTGTGCGGCACCGGCAGGGCGAAGAGCGGGCGGTCGACGTACGGGCCGTCGTTCTCGGTGATCATCCGGAGTATCCGGGGTGACCAGCCGGCGTACTCGGCGAGGAGCCGGGCCCGGATGCCGTCGGTGTCGTCCGGACGCAGCCCGCTCGCCGTCATCCAGTCCAGGGCGACCCTCCGCATGAGGTAGACGCGCATGTGCCCACCGCTGTTCCGCTGTGCGAAGAGGCCCCGCTGTCCGTCGGCCACATGGGCGCTGCCCCGGCCGACCAGGTCGGACAGCTTGGGGTGCGTGGATTCCATGTCGTCGAACCAGGCCTCGAGGAAGCCGACCCCGGTGTAGCGCGGTACCGCGTCGGACACCGCCGCGCGAACTCGGGAGAACGCGCCGTCCGCTCCGATCACGAGGTCCGTCACCACGGTGCTCCCGTCGGCGAACGTCAGCGTCCGCGGTCCGTCGGCCGGCCCGCCCACCGATTCCAGGCCGTGTCCCCACCGCACCGTCCCGGCGTCGAGCGATCCCAGCAGGAGCTCCCGGAGCTGACCGCGGTCGATCTCCGGGCGGGCCGTCTCGCCCTCGTCCGGCAGCCGGTGCCCGAGGAGCCGCCCCGCGGTGTCGAAGCGGCGCTCCTCCTGGCTCTCGCACCTGGCGAGCGCGAAGAACTCCTCCAGCAGGCCTGCTTCGCGGAGCGCGAGTTGGCCGTCCTCCTCATGCAGGTCGAGCGAGCCTCCCTGGTCGCGGGAGGCGGCGTCCGGATCGCGGTCGTACACCGTGACCGCGATGCCGTGCCGGCGCAGCACACGTGCGCAGGTGAGCCCTCCCGGGCCCGCACCGATGATGCTGATCCGCGCGGCGGCGGGCGTCGGAGAGTTCATGGTGGCTTCCTTCCGTTGGCGGGTCCCCCGTGGAAACCACCAAAGCAGAAACGAGTGAGAAACTGCAACTGTTCCAGTTTCTTATTCACTGCACTTCCAGTCTCGGTTCGGTTTCTGTGTCGTTCCAGTCGTGGGTTAGGGTGGCGCCATGCCCGACTCTTCGACCCCCGGCCGCCGCGAGCGCAAGAAGGCGGCGACCAGGCAGGCCATCGCCGACGCCGCCCTGGAGCTGTTCCTGGAGCACGGTTTCGACCGGGTCAGCGTCCGCGACGTCGCCGAGCAGGCCGACGTCTCGACGACGACCCTCTTCGCGCACTTCCCGAGCAAGGAGTCGCTGGTCTTCGACCGCGAGCAGGACGTCGACGCCGCACTGGCCGCCGCCGTGCGGGAACGGCCCGACGGACGGGGCGTGGTCGAGGCGCTGCGGGCACACGCCCTGGAGTCCTGGGTGCCGATCGTGACCGATCCGCGCCGGGCGAGCTTCACCGCCCTGGTCAGCGACACGCCCGCGCTCCGCGAGTACGGGGAGCGCATGTGGATGCGACACGCCGACACCCTGAGCACCGTGATCGCGGAGGAACTCGATCGGGAGCCGGACGACCTGGCGTGCGCGGCGCTGGCCCGGTTCGTCCTGGAGATCCCCGCCCTGACCACGGGACGGCACGATCCCCGGGCGACCGTGGAGACCGTGTTCGACCTGCTCCTGCACGGCTGGCGGTCGCAGGAAGACCCGCCTCCCCCTCAGCCGGACCGCGGGTAGTCGGGCAGGTCCAGGGAGGAGTGGGCGGCGCGCCCTTCCCGCGCGCTCGTGGTCACCATGGCCCGCGCCGCCGCCTGAGGATCGCGCAGCAGGGCGTTGCGCGCTTCCAGCTCCTCACGTGTGGCGGGGGTGACCGCCGAGCCGCCGCTGGTGGCCAGCGCCTGGTTGCGCTCGGCGAAGGGACGGATTCGGCGCTCGTAGGCGGCGAAGGCCTCCGTGTGGTCCGCGTGCGTGGCCAGTTCGCCGGCCAGGACGTACGCGCCGACGAGCGCGACGCTCGACCCCTGGCCGGAGATGAACGACGTGGCGTGCGCCGCGTCGCCCGCGAGGACGACACGCCCGTGCGACCAGGTACGCATGTGGATCTGGCTCACGATGTCGAAGAACAGGTCGTCGGCCTCGCGCATGCCCTCGACCAGCCGCGGCAGGTGCCAGACCCGCTCGGGGAAGCGCGCCGCCACCAGGTCCCGCTGGGCGCGGGGGTCGCGGAAGGCGTTGAAGGGCGGGGTGTCGCGGGTGAAGGTGAGGAAGCCGTGCAGCCGGCCGGCGGGCTCGTGGGCGTAGAGGACGGCGCTGCGTCCCGGTTCGTTCCAGATGACGGCCTCGTGCGCGAGCCCGAACTCGTTCGGCAGCGTGAAGCCCGCGAAGACGTGCCCGAGGTAGCGGTGGAACGGCTCCTCGGGCCCGAAGACCAGCCTGCGCGTGTTCGAGTGCAGTCCGTCCGCGCCGACCACGAGGTCGAAGGTCCGGCGCAGGCCGCTGTCGAAGACGACGTGCACGGCGTCGCCGGCGTCGTCGAGCGTCGCGATCGAGTCCTCGAAGAGGAACTCGACCCGCTCCCGCAGCGGGGAGTAGAGCGCGTCGGCCAGGTCGCCGCGCCGGACCTCGAGGTCGACCCCCGCCGTTCCCCCGGTCAGCTGCTCGGGCTGGAGCGAGCCGACCCTCTCCCCCGCCGCGTCCACGAAGGTGATGCGCTGACTGTCGACGTGTGCCTTGGTCAGCGCCGGCAGCAGACCCATGCGGTCGACGGCCTCGCGGGCCGTGCCGCGCACGTCGATCGCGTAGCCGCCCCCGCGCACGGCGGCCGCCTTCTCGACGACGGTCACCTCGAAGCCGTACCGGTCGAGCCAGTGCGCGAGCGCGGGGCCCGCGATACTTGCCCCGGAGATCAGTACGCGGCGAGCGGGACGGGATGTGTGGACCATGGCTTCTCACCCTTCCACCGGGACGAATCCCGGGAAGACGGAGGCACGTGCCGCACCAGCGGCAAATATGCGTACCTTAGGTATCTTTATGGAGGCCATACGGCGCCCTCCCGGACACCGGCCGCTCCCCATGATATAGATACCTAAGTCAGGTATGCAAATGGAGATCTCATGACCCCCGAAGCCGCCGGCCCTGCCCGACCCGCCGGACCCGCCGGACCGGACGATCCGCACGACGGCCTGCTCACCGTGCTGCCCCGGCTCACCCAGCTCAGCGCCGCCTTCAACAGGGGACGGCTCACGGAACGCGCCGCCGAGGCGGCCGGGCTCGCCCTCGACCGACCCGCCATGGGCGTGCTGGTGACCTTGCGTACGGCCGACCAGCCGCTGCGGATCGGCGAGATCGCCGACCGGATGCAGGTCGTGGGCCCGCACGTCACCCGCCAGGTACAGGCGCTGGAGAAGCGCGGCCTGGTACGCCGGGTCGCCGACCCCCACGACCGCCGCGCGAGCCTCATCGAACCGACCGGGGACGGACTGGAGGCCGCCAACCGGTACGTGACGTCCCTGCTCGGCTGGTTCGCCGAGGCGCTCGCCGACTGGCCGCGGCAGGACCGCGAGGACCTCACGCGCCTGCTCACCCGCCTCGCGGACGACGTGACGGCACGGCTGGCCCGGCTCGACGCGGAGGACTGAGCGCTCGGCGACCGTCGTCGCATCCCTTGATGCGGTCCACAGCGGGTGCATAGGATCGTGAAGCGAGCGGTTGAATCGTTTCAAACGCAAAGGCGGATCCACATGAGCGAGGAATCGACCGAGGAAACGACCGAGGAATCGACCGAGGAATCGACCGAAGGATCGGCCGGGGAACCGACCGGGAACGGGACCGAGGGCTGGAACCGAAGAGTCTTCCTCCGCGGCACCGTGACGACCGCGGGTGCCGCGGGCGTCACGGCGCTGGCAGGCGGCGGCGCGGTCGCGGCGGCGGGCGGCAAAACGGCCGGCCGCCCGGCGGAGACGGGGACGAAGACGGCCGGACTGCGCGTCGTGCGCACCAGCGTCGAGTACACCGAGAACCTGCTCGGCACGGACGTCGAACGCCCGCGGCTCTCCTGGGAGCTGGCCGCCCCCGGGCACGGCGCCCGGCAGACCGCCTACCACGTCCGGGTCACCCGGGACTCCGGTGGCAGGGGCCGCACCCGCACGGTGTGGGACTCCGGCAAGGTCGCCTCCGACCGCAGCGTCGGCATCCCCTACGGCGGGCCCGCACTGCTCCCCCGCACCCGCTACCACTGGCAGGTCCGGGTCTGGGACGCCGCCGGGCGCCGTTCCCGCTGGAGCGAGACCCGCTGGTGGGAGACCTCACTGCCGGCCGACGGCTGGCGGGCGAGCTGGATCGGCGCCGAGGAGCCGCCCGCGCCGCCGTCCCTGGCGGGCGCGTCCTGGATCTGGTCCCCCGGCGCGACCTCCTCGGACGCCCCGGAGGGCGAAGCCCGGTTCCGCGCCACGCTCACCCTGCCCGCGGGCTCCGTGGTGAAGCGTGCCGTGGTGAGTGCCACGGCCGACGACGACTTCACCCTCTACGTCGGCGGGCAGCAGGTGCTCCACGCACCGTCGCAGACCGACGGCTGGCGCACCGGCCGCACGGCGGACGTCACGGAGCAGGCGCGCTCCGCCGACGGCGGGATCCTCGTCGCCGCCCTCGCCACCAACCGGCCCGGGGCCAGTGTCAACCCCGGCGGACTCCTCGCCCGCCTCCTCGTCGAGACGGACGACGAAGGCACCCTTGAACTGCGCACCGGCGACGGCTGGCGCACCACCGGCGCCGCGCAGGAGGGCTGGGAACGGCCCGGGTTCGACGACGGCGACTGGGAGGCGGCCGCCGTACTGGCCCCCTACGGCCAGGGCCCCTGGGGCGGCGACGTCACCGTCACCGGCCCCGAGGCGCCCGCCCCGCTGCTGCGCCGCTCCTTCACCGTCCGCGGCCGCGTCGCGCGCGCACGCCTGCACATCAGCGGACTCGCCTACTACGAGGCGGAGATCAACGGCATGCGCGTCGGCGACCAGGTCCTCGACCCCGGATTCACCGACTACGACGAGACGGTGCTGTACGCCGTCCACGACGTGACGGAGCTGCTGCGGCGCGGCGAGAACGCCATCGGGGTCGCCCTCGGGCGCGGCTTCTACGGCATGACGACGCCCAACGTCTGGAACTGGCACCGCGCGCCCTGGCACGGCGAGCCCCGGCTGCTCGCGCAGTTGGAGATCGACCACCCGGACGGGACCCGCACCACCGTCGCCACGGACGGCGAGTGGCGCATCACCGAGGGGCCGACGCTGTCCGACTCCCTGTACGCCGGGGAGACCTACGACTCCCGGCGGGCACCCGACGGCTGGTCCCGGGCCGGGTTCGACGACTCGGCGTGGCGGCCGGCCGGAGTGCGCGGGGCGCCGGGCGGCACACTGCGCGCGCAGCCGCACGACCCGATCGGGATCGTCGACACCGTCCGCCCGAAGGCCGTCGAGGAGCTGCGCGACGGCGTGTACGTCGTGGACATGGGCCGCACCATGGCCGGCTGGACCCGGCTGACCGTCCGCGGGGCCGCCGAGGGCACGGTGGTCCGGCTCGTCCACGGCGAGAAGCTCGAGGCCGACGGCGGTGTGCACGCCGAGACCGGGCACGTGCCGGGCCGCTTCCAGACCGACGAATACGTGTGCGCCGGCCGGGACGAGGAGGTGTGGGAGCTGAGCTTCCCGTACAAGGGCTTCCGGTATGTCGAGGTCCACGGCCTGCCCGCGCGGCCCGCCCCGGAGGACGTGCTGGGGCGGCTGGTGCACTCCCGCGTGGACGAGGTCGGCTCGTTCTCCTGCTCGGAGCCGTTCTACGAGTGGCTCGACCGGGCCATGCGGCGCACCGTCCTGAACAACCTGCACGGCATCCCCACCGACACGCCGATGTACGAGAAGAACGGCTGGACGGGCGACGCCCAGCTCGGCACGCCGGTCATGACGTACGCCTTCGGGATGCAGCGCTTCCTGTCCAAGTGGCTCGGGGACCTCGCCGACAGCCAGAACGACGACGGACAGCTCCCCGTGATCGTGCCCAGCGGCGGCTGGGGCTACGGCGACCTCGGGCCCTCGCCCGAGTGGACGACCGTGTACCCCTTCGTGGTGCGTGAGTTGTACCGGGTGTACGGGGACGAGCGGGCGGCCCGGGAGCACTGGGAGACGCTGACCCGCTACCTGGACTGGGAACTCGGCCGGCTGCGGGACGGCCTGGCCGTCACCGCGCTCGGCGACTATCTGGCACCCGGCTACGGCGGCAACCCGCCCGAGGACACCCGGCTGACCGCGACGGCCTACCTGTACCGGGCGCTGCTGCACACGGCGGAGCTGGGCGAGGCGCTCTCCGGCCTGCCCGGCGACAACGATGTCCCCGGCCGCTACCGTGCCGCCGCCGAGGGACTGCGCAACGCGTTCAACGGGGCGTTCCTCGGGCCGGACGGGTACTACCGCACGGCCAAGGACCCGGACTACCGGCAGACGTCCAACGCGATACCGCTGGCGTTCGGGCTGGTGCCGCCGGGAGCCCGGGCCACGGTCGTGGAGAGCCTGGTCGCCGACATCGAGCAGCGCGGGAACCACCTCAACACGGGCGCCCTGGGCACGAGTGTGCTGCTGCGGGTCCTGTGCGCCCACGGCCGCCCGGACGTCGCCCATGCCGTGGCCACCCGGCGCACGTACCCCGGTTGGGGCTACTGGCACGACAACGGTGCCGACACCATGTGGGAGATGTGGCCGCTGGACTCCCGCTCGCGCGACCACTACTTCCAGGGCACCGTGGCCCAGTGGCTGTACGAGAACGTGGCCGGGCTCAGGCCGGGCGACGCGGGGTGGCGCACCTTCACCGTGCGCCCCGACGCCCGTACGGGGGTGGAGTGGGCGCACACCTCGATCCGTACCGTGCGCGGGGAGGCGGCCGTGGCGTGGTCCGCCGTCGACGGGAGGCTGCGGCTGACGGTCCGCGTGCCCGTCGGGTCGCGGGCGGAGGTCCACGTGCCGGTGTCCGAGGGAGGGCGCGCGACCGTCCCTCGCGGGGCAGAGTTCGTGCGGTCGGTGCCCGGCTTCGACATCCTCCGGGCCGCCCACGGCAGTTGGGAGTTCACCGGCGACGCGTGACGGGGGCCGGGCCTCAGGCGTCCGCGGACCGGGCGAGGGAACGCGGGCGCAGGTCGGTCCAGTTGGCCTCGACGTAGGCCAGGCAGGCGTCCCGGGTGTTCTCCTCGAACACGGTCGTCCACCCGCCCGGCACGGCCGCGAAGGACGGCCAGAGCGAGTGCTGGCCCTCGTCGTTCGCCAGGACGAGAAAGCGGCCGTCGGCGTCGTCGAAGGGGTTGGTGCTCATACCCGGTACCTCCCAGTGGATTAGGTTAGGCTCGCCTAATGTGCGATGAGCTTAGCCTTCCGGATTTCCGCTCCACAAGGAGACGTTCATGAGGTGGGCGGAGGCGAACTCCTTCGCCGCGTTCGGGCTGACCGCCGTGCCCGGCACCGACGCCTTCTGGGACGGTCTGTCGACGCCCCTGCCGGTACCCGACGGCGACGGGTGGACGACCCTGTTCCTGTGGCGCGGGCCGCGGGCGGCGAGCGTCGTCTTCGAGAGCTGGTCGGCCCCGGTGCCCCTGCGGCGCTGGCGCGACACGGACTGCTGGTACGCCGAGGTGCGCATGCCGGCGCGGCTGCGGGTGACGTACCGGTTCGTCGTCGGCGAGGACGCGTACGCCGACCCGTACAACCCCGCGGGCGCGGGCGGCGAACGGTCCGTCGCCGCGACCCCGGACGCCCCGGCCCAGCCGCACTGGCCCCTGGTCGGCGCCGGCGACGTCCTGCCCCTGCCCCGCACCCGGCTGCGCTGGACCAGCGAGCGGCTCGGCGGGCGGCGCACCGTGCGGGTCCATCCGGTGGGCGGGGGCGGGCCGGTGGTCCTGCTGCTCGACGGGGACGACTGGCTGTACCTGCACCCGGCGACGGCCGCCTTCGAGTCGGCCGTCGCGAGCGGTGAGATGCCTCCGGTCACCCTGGTCTTCCTCCCGGCCGGGGACCGCGGCGCCGAGTTCGGGTGCCGTCCCGCGCTGTGGGAGGCGGTGCGGGACGAGTTGCTGCCGCTGGTGGCCGGGAGCGGGGTGCGGGCCGACCCCGGCCGGACGGTGGTCGCGGGGCAGAGCCTCGGCGGTCTGAGCGCGTTGTACGCGGCGCTGGAGTTCCCGGACCTGGTGTCGCGGGTCGCCTGTCAGTCGGCGTCCCTGTGGTGGACGCCCGGCGCCGCGGATCTGCCGGACCCCCTGGGCGGCCCGGTCGGCGGCACGATCGCGGCGCGGCTGCGCGCGCGTCCCGACCTGTCCGGGCTGCGGATCGCGTTCGACGTGGGGGAACACGAGCAGCGGATGCTCCCCCACTGCGCCCTTGTCGAGTCCCTGACGGAACAGTCCGGTGCGACCGTACGCGTCTCCAGGTCGGCCTCGGGCCACGACCGCGCGGGCTGGCGGCACGCGCTGCTCCGGGACGTGGCCTGGGCCCTCGCGTAAAGGCCCCTCGCGCGGGGGTCACCGCGCAGGGGTCACCGCGTCACCGCCAGGCAGTACGCCTCGTCGGTGGCGAGGAGGTTGCGGTGCGTGTCCTCGGCGGTGATGACGCCCTCGTCCAGGACGAGGACGCGGTCTGCGGCGTCCAGCAGGGCGGGGCTGCTGGTGATCACCAGGGTGGTGCGGTCCCGGCGCAGCTTGGCGACGCCCCGCGCGATGAGCTGTTCGGTGACCGCGTCCACGGCCGTGGTCGGGTCGCGCAGCACCAGGACCTCGGTGTCGGCGGCCAGGGCGCGGGCCAGGGACAGCCGTTGGCGCTGCCCGCCGGAGAGGTTGGCACCGCGGTCGCGGACGGCGTAGTCGAGTCCCTCGCGGTACAGGGCGACGACATCGGTCAGCATCGACGCCTCGACGGCCTCGGGGACGGACCGGCTGGTGCCGGACGGGTCGATGTTCGAACGGAGGGTGCCCGCGAAGATCTCGCCGTCGTAGGGGTTGACCAGCAGGTGCTCGCGGACCTCCTCGACCGCCAGCTCCGCGAGGTCCCGTCCGCCGACCCGCACCGTCCCCTCGTAGGTGTCGGGCGGGACGTTCAGGGCCAGGACCGCGGCGAGATCGTCCGCCGCGCGCGGCTGGTACGCCGCGACGGCCACGAACTCGCCGGCGCGCACCCGGAACCCCACCTTGCGCAGCGCTCCGTGCCGCACGCCGGCGACCTCCAGGTCCCCGCCCGGGGCCGGTCGTTCCGTCCCCGGTGTCGTCACCGGCGGCGCGGTGAGGACGAGCGCCATCCGTTCGGCCGAGGCACGCGCGATCATCACGTACTTCGGCATCTCCGAGAACAGCTTCAGCGGCTCCATGATGAACTGCGCGAGGCCCACGGCCATGACCAGCTCACCGATGGTGATCCGGCCCCGGAAGGCCAGCCAGCCCGCCGTGAGGGTCACCGCGGCGGCGAGCACCGCGTTGAGGGCGAGCGCCGTGCCCGCGTAGACGCCGCTCACCCGGGCGACGGTGACGGACTGGCGCTTCGCCTCCGTGCTGATCTCGCGGTAGGAGCGGAACGCCGCGTGGTTGCCGCCGAAGCCGTGCAGCGGGCGCAGGCCGATGATGAGGTCGGCGACCTTGGCGCCGGCCCGGGCCACCCGGGCCTGCTGCTCGCGGGTGCTGGAGCCGATGCGCCTGGACATCACGCTCAGGACGGACAGGATCGCGACGGTGCCCACGATGACCAGCAGTCCGAGCCGGACGTCCGCCAGCCCCAGCGCCACCGCCGCGATCACCACCGCCACCAGCGAGCTGATCAGCAGCGGCACCACCTCGATGATGTCGGCGGTCTGGTCGGCGTCCTCGGTGGCGATGGTCAGCACCTCGCCGGACTTGAGGTCGACGTCCCTGGCCACCGGCTGGAGTCCGCGGCCCGCGACCCGGACCCGCCAGCGGTGCGCCTCGGTGGTGTTGGCCTTCTGCAGGATCCGCATCCCGAACCGCCAGGACAGGGACACCGTCGTGATGATCACGGCAAGGGCGGCGACGGAGACGCCGAGCGCCTGCGGGCTCCGGTCCCGCATGGTGTGCTCGACGATCAGGCCGAGCGCGATGGGGAAGGCGGTCTCACCGGCCTGGTAGAGGCCCATGAGGAGGGTGCCCCACGCCATCGCGCCGACGTTGCGCCGCAGGGCGGTGCGGAGGATGTCGGACCCCGCGCGGGGCCGCTGGGTGTCAGGAGTGGTCATCGAGGTGGCGGGCAATCGCTTCCGGGGTTCGCAGGGTGAACAGATCGCGGATGGTGATCACTGGACCGTACTCCCGGCGGAGCAGCCCGGTCAGCCGCACCGCCAGCATGGAGTGGCCGCCGAGGGCCACGAAGTCGCTCACGGCGCTCACCTCGTCGTCGTCCAGGTCCAGGGCCTCGGCGAAGAGTTCGCACACCGTCGTCTCCGCCTCCGTCTCCGGCGCGCGCTCCCCCGCCGTGGTCAGCGCGCCCAGCGGCCTGGCCTCCGGGAGCGCCTTGGTGTCGGCCTTCCCGTTCACGGTCAGCGGGATGCGGTCGACCTGGGCGTAGTGGGTGGGACGCAGGAAGTCCGGCAGCGCGGCCCCCACTTGGGCGGCGACCTGGGCCAGACCGGCGCCGTCCAGCACGAGGTAGGCGGCCAGCCGGTGGGCGCCGTCGACCTGCGGGTCGGGCTGGGCGACCGCGGCCACGAACCGCACCGCGGGGTGGGCGGCGAACGCGGCCTCGACCTCGCCGAGTTCGACCCGGTGGCCGCGGATCTTGACCTGCTGGTCGGTGCGGCCGAGGTACATCAGGTTGCCGTCGGGGCGTCGCACCACCAGGTCACCGGTGCGGTACATGCGCTCGCCGGGTGCGCCGAACGGGCAGGCGACGAAGCGGTGCGCGGTCTGGGCGGGCTGCCCGAGATAGCCGCGCGCGATGCCCACCCCCGCGACGTACAGCTCGCCGGGCACGCCGTCGGGCAGCGGCCGCAGCCACGGGTCCAGCACGTACACGTCGGTGTTGTCGATCGCGACGCCGACGACCGGGTCCGGGCACTCGAAGGTGCCGACGCCGAGGGTGTTGATGGTGTACTCGGTGGGCCCGTACAGGTTGTAGCCGACGGTGCCGTCGGTCTCGGCCAGCCGCCGCCACAGCGCCGGGGTGACCGCCTCGCCGCCCAGCAGTACCAGCGCGGGCCGGCGGGCCGGGTCGTCGAGCAGGCCCTCGGCGAGCAGTTGCTGCGCGTAGGTCGGGGTGACGTTGACGACGTCGATCCCGTGCTCCAGGCAGTACGCGACCAGCCGGGGTGCGTCGCGGCGCAACTCCTCGTCGCAGATGTGCACTTCGTGGCCGTCGGCGAGCCACAGCAGCTCCTCCCACGACATGTCGAAGGCGAAGGACACGGTGTGGGCGACGCGGAAGGTGCGGTGACCGTGCCGTGCCAGGACCGGTTCGAAGATCCGGCGCTGGTGGTTGACGAGCATGTTGGTGAGTCCGGCGTACTCGGTCACCACCCCCTTGGGCCGGCCGGTCGAGCCGGAGGTGTAGATCGTGTACGCGGGGTGCCGCAGCCGGTCGGGATCGTCCGGCGCGAAGGTCACGCACGGCTCGGCGTCCGGCAGCGGCCGGTCCAGCTCGATCAGGTCCGGGCCGCCGGTGAGCCGGGGCGTCACGGCGCTCACCGTGAGTACGGCGTCGGGGCAGGCGTCCGCGACGATCGCGGCGATCCGCTCGTCCGGGTGGTCCAGTTCCAGCGGCACATAGGCGGCGCCGGTGCGCAGTACGGCGAAGAGGGCCACGATCGAGTCCAGGGAGCGCGGGAGGGCGAGGGCCACCGTCGCCCCGGGGCCGATGCCGCGCCGGGCCAGCACACCCGCCACGGCCCGGCTGCGGTCCCGCAGCTGCGCGAAGGTCGTCGTGCAGCCGTGGGCGACCAGCGCCGTCCGGTCCGGTTCCCGGTCGGCCGCCCGGTCGAAGCGGTCCACGACGGTGTCCGTGCCGATCCCGGTGCGCGGCGCGGGCTCGGGGGCGGGGGCCAGTGGGGGCAGGGCGCCGATCGGCGCACGGGACTCGGCGGCCCCGGTGGCTCCGGCCAGGTCGTCGAGCACCCGCAGGTAGTCGTCGAGGAGTGCCCGGGCGTGGGCGGTGTCGTGGTCGCGGTACTCCAGTTTGACGGTGAGCCGGTCGCCGGGGGTGACCACCCAGGTGAAGGGATAGTGGGTGGAATCGTCGGCCCGCACCGAGGTGATGCCGTGCCGGGAGTTCATCTCGGCGAAGGCGTCCAGGTCCAGGAAGTTCTGGAGGACGAACAGGTTGTCGAACAGCGTGTCGTGGCCGCCGGCCCGCTGGATCTCGCCGAGCCCGAGGTGCTCGTGCTCCATGGCGTCGACCCTGGCCTGCTGCACGGCCGTGAGGTAGGCGCGGACCGTGTCGTGCGGCCGGGCCCGGGTCCACATGGGCACGGTGTTGAGCAGTACGCCGACGATGTCGGCCAGCCCCTCACCCTCGCGGCCGGAGACGGTCACGCCGAAGACGGCGTCGGCGCGGCCGGTGCGGGCGCCGAGGAGAAGGCCGAAGGCGCCGGTCAGCACCGAGTTCAGCGTGACGCCGTACGTCCTGGCGGCCGCCCTCAGCGCGTCCGACCGTTCGGCGGTCAGCGTGTGCGCGAGTGCGCGCGGCAGGTCGTCGGGGAGGGCGGGCGCCGGTCCGGCGAGCAGGGTGGGGCCGGGCAGGCCGGCCAGGTGCCGCGCCCAGAAGCGTTCCGAGGCGGCCGGGTCCTTGGCGGCCAGGGCCCGGGCGTGGTCCTCGAAGCCCGGCGCGGCCGGCCCGGGGTCGAGGGGCTCGCCCGCCAGGACGGCACGGTAGGCGTCGAACAGGTCGCGCAGTACGATCTCGCGCGACCAGCCGTCCCACAGCAGCAGGTGGTAGCTGAGCAGCAGGCCGTCGCGGTCGTCGGGCAGCCGCACCACGGTCAGGCGGATCAGCGGCGGCTCGGCGGGGTCGAATCCGCGTTCCCGGTCCCGGAGGCGCAGGGCGTCGGCCTCGGCCTCCGTCGCCGCCTCGGCCGTGTGGACGTCGACCCGGCGGCCCGCGGCGAGGACCTGGACGGGGTTGCCGTCCTCGTCCGTGGTGAAGCCCGCGCCGGCGGCCGGGTGCCGGGCGAGCACGTACGCCGCCGCCCGGGACAACGCGTCCGGGTCCAGGCGCCGTTCGAAGGTGAAGTAGCTCTGGGCGACGTAGTGTCCGGCCGGGCCCGTCAGCTGGGCCTGGAAGTACAGGCCCCGTTGGAGGGGGGTGACGGGTGCCGTGCGCTCGGCCGTCGCGGCTGCCTCGGCGATCCGTTCCAGGGCGCGGTGCCAGTGCTCGGTGATCTCGTCCGGGACGCCCTCGGCGAGGGTGAAGACCGCGTGCAGGCTGCCGGTGGCCGCGTCGGTCCAGGCGTTCACCTCGACGGCGTACGGGCTGCCCGCGTCGCCGCCGGTGAGGCGCGGTGCGTCCGACTCGCCGCCGCGGCCCAGATAGTTGAACAGGACCTGCGGCCGGGCGGTGCCGAGCAGCGGCGCGGTCTGCGGGTTGAGGTACCTGAGGCCGCCGTAGGCGACGTGCGCCTGCTCGTCCGGCTGGCGTTCGGCGACCTCGCGCGCCGCGGCGACGGGGTCGGTGTGCGCGGTGAGCCGTACGGGCGCGATGGCCGTGAACCAGCCGACGGTGCGGGTGTAGTCGTGGTGGCCGAGAGCCGGGACCCGGCCGTGCCGCTCCAGGTCGACCGCCAGGTCGGTGGGCGTCGGCTGCACGCGGGTCAGCGCGGTGCGCAGCGCGCCGCACAGCAGCTCGGTGAGGCCGAGGCCCAGTGCGGCGGGAGCGGTGCGGGTCACGCGGTCGCTCATCTCGGGGGCGAGGACGACCGTCGTCTCGCGCCGCTTCCCGGCGGCGGGCAGCGGTGCGGGCGCCCGGAGCGTGGTGATCCAGTGGTCCAGGCCGTCGGTCTCCTGCGCGGCCCGCCGCGTGAGCGCCTGTGCGTACTCGCCGTAGGACGTGGTCGGCGGTGCCGGGACGGCCCCGCGCATCGCGGCGGCCAGGTCGTCCAGCAGGATCAGCCAGGACACGGCGTCGACGGCGAGGTGGTGCACGGCGACCACCAAAGTGCGGCTGGTGTCCAGCCAGGTGAACGCGACGATGCCGCCGTTCTCGGGATCGAGCCGGCCGGCCGCCTCGTCGGCGGTCCGCGTCACGTCGGTTCCGGCCCCGCGGGTCACCGTGACCTCGCGGACGGGTGCGGTGCTCAGGGACCACACCCCGTGCTCGACGCGCAGCCGCAGCCGCAGTGCCGGGTGGGTGGCGACGACGGCACGCGCGGCGCGCTCCGCGTCGGCGAACCCGGTTCCCTCGGGTGCGGACAGTGTCCTGGCCTGGGCGAACCGGGTGAGTGATCCGCCCAGTTCGCGCCGGCGCAGCATGATCGGTGTGGGTGGCAGCGGGCCGTCCTGGTGGCCGGTGGATGCGGGGGGCGCCTCGGGCGGCGGTGTGCGCGTCGCCAGGTGCGCGGCGAGCGCGCGGGGTGTCCGGAGCAGGAACACGTCGCGGGGTGCGACGGGCAGGCCGGCCGCCCTGGCTCGGTTGATCACGGTGATGGCGACGATGCTGTCGCCTCCGGCACCGAAGAAGTCGGTGTCGGCGTCCGGTGCGGAGCCGGGCAGGGTCTCGGCGAAGAGGTCGACGAGTGTGGCGAGTACGGCGTCGTTCCCGCCCTGCGGTGCGGCCTCCGCGCTCGGCGTGCGGGTCGCGCGCTCGGTCAGTACCCTGCGGTCGAGCTTCCCGTTGACCGTCAGCGGCAGGGCGTCCACGGGCAGCACCCGGCCCGGCACCATGTGGGCGGGCAGCTTCGCCGACAGGAGACCGGTGAGGTCCGCGGGCACCCGGCCCACGACGTGCGCGACCAGGTGGTCGTCGGTGTCCGCCACGGTGACGGCGGCGTCCACCACGCCGTCGAAATCGCGGATCGCGGATTCCACCTCGCCCGGTTCGATGCGGAAGCCCTTGAGCTGCACCTGGTCGTCGGCGCGGCCGGCGAACTCCAGCTGCCCGTCGAGGGTGCGGCGGGCGAGGTCGCCGGTGTGGTACATGCGGGAGCCGTCGGCCGTGAACGGGTTCGCCACGAACCGGCCGGCGGTGAGCCCCGGCCTGCCCAGGTAGCCGAGCGACACCTGGTCGCCGGCGACGTAGATGGCGCCCACCCGGCCCGGCGGCACCAGGCGGAGCCGGTCGTCGAGCACGTGGGTGACGAGACCGGGGACCGGGCCGCCGATCGGGCTGGCGGCACGGTCGCCGGGGGCGAAGTCGGCGGCGGTCAGCACCCGGTGGGTGACGTGGACGGTGGTCTCGGTGATGCCGTACATGTTGACCAGTTCGGGCGATTCGGTGCCGTGCCGCGCCACCCAGTCGCGCAGCCGTGCGAGGTCCAGTCCCTCGCCGCCGAAGATGATCCTGCGCAGTGCGGGCAGCGGCTCGCCCGCGTGCCGGTCGGCCTCGGCGAATTGGTGGAACGCCGAAGGGGTCTGGTTGAGCACCGTGACCCCGCGCTCGCGGACCAGGCGGTGGAAGTCGACCGGGGAACGGGTCAGACCGTAGTCCGGCACCAGCAGCTCACCGCCGTGCGTGAGAGCGCCCCACAGCTCCCAGACGGCGAAGTCGAAGGAGAAGGAGTGGAACTGGACCCACACGTCGTCCGGGCCGAAGGCCATGGCGGGCCGGGTGTTGGCGAGCAGCGTCACCACGCTGGAGTGGGGGACGACGACGCCCTTGGGGCGGCCGGTCGATCCGGAGGTGTAGATCACGTACGCGGGGTCGTGCCAGCCGCCTCCGGGTCCGGGCTCCGCGGCGGTGGGCGGCTGCTCCTGTCCCGGTACGAGCAGGCGGGCCCGCACGTTCGCGCGGTCCAGCAGCCGCGTGAACCGGTCGCGCTGCTCCGGGGCCACGAGGACGACCTGCGGGGCGGAGTCGGCGAGGACGTACTCCAGGCGCTCGTCGGGGTAGGCCAGGTCCAGTGGTACGTAGGCGCCGCCCGCGCCGACGACGGCGATCAGGGCGACGACCTGCTCGACGGAGCGCGGCACGGCGACGGCGACCCGCTTGCCGGGACCGACCCCGGCCGCGCGCAGGACGGCGGCCAACTCGTCCTTGGCCAGCACCAGTTCGCCGTAGGTCAAGGAGCGGGTGGCGCCGTCGAGGGCGCACTGGGTGACGGCGGTGGCGGCCGGGTCGCGGCGCGCCGCGGCGTCGAACAGTTCGCCCAGGGTGGTCGGCGAGACCGGCTCGGCCCGCCCGGCGCTCTCGGACGCCAGGGCGCCGACCGGTGCCTCCGGCCGGGTGAGCAGACCGGTGAGGGTCCGGGTGAAGGTGCGCAGGATCTCGCGGACCTCGGGTTCCCGCAGCAGCTCCGCGTCGTGGATCAGGTTGAAGCGCGGGCGGCCGTCCGGTGTGCGCTCCACCACCAACGTCAGCGGGTAGTGCGGGGCGCCCTCGTTGACGATGCCGGTGACGGCGAGGGTGTCGCCGGGGCGCCGCAGTCCGTCCACGTCGGTCGCCACGTCGAACACGACCAGGGTGTCGAAGAGCGGTCCGGCACCGGCCCGGCGGGCGATGCGGGCCAGCGAGACGTGCTGGTGCGGCAGTACCGCGCCCTGGTGTGCCCGGACGGCGGCCAGCAGTTCCCGCGCGGTGGTGGTGGCGGCCCAGCGGGCGCGCAGGGGGATCGTGTTGATGAACAGGCCCACCATGTCCTCGACCCCGGGCACGTCCGCGTCCCGTCCGGAGACCGTGGAGCCGAACACCACGTCGTCGCGGTGCAGGATGCCGCCCAGGGTGAGGGCCCAGGCGCCGTGCACGGCGACGCTCAGCGGCACACCGGCCGACCGGGCGGCCGCGTCGACGTCGGCGTCCGCCGTCGTCGCGGTGTCGGCGAAGTGGGCGGAGGGCGGCTGCCCCTCGGCGATCAGCGACGGGCCGGGGAGGTCCGCCAGTTGCTCGTCCCACACCCGGTCGCTCACCGCGTCGTCGCGTGCGGCGAGCCGCCGCACGTGCTCGGGGAATCCGCCCAGCGCGTGGCCGGAACCCGGCGCCCGGTATTCGGCCAGCAGGGTGCGCAGCATGGGCGGTACGGACCAGCCGTCGGCGACGATGTGGTGCACCGTCTGCACCAGCACGTGTCTGCCGGCTCCCGCGCGGACGAGGGTGTACCGCATCGGCGGACCGGTGGCCAGGTCGAATCCGGCGCGGCGGTCGCGCTCTGCGTGGGTACGGATCTCGTCGTCGGTGATGCCTGGGCGGTCAAGGACGGCGAAGGGCGCCTCGTGCCCGCTCTCCAGTACGGAGACGACGCGGCCGTCGGCCAGGGGCACGAAGCGCGCGGCCAGGTTCGGGTGGAGGGCCAGCAGGCGGGTGGCCGCCGCGGCCAGTCGGCCGGGGTCCACCTCGCCCTCCAGCGTGAGCAGTTGCTGCTCGACGTAGCTGCCGGTGGTGTCGTCGTCGTAGGCCGAGTGGAAGTACAGGCCCTCCTGCAGCGGGGTCAGCGGGAGGATGTCCCGCAGCGCCGGGCCGTCGAGGGCGTCGACGTCCGCCTGGGTGAGCGGCAGCGGGTGGAAGTCGCTGGGCGAGTGGCCGCCGTCGTCCAGGGCGGCCAGCCCCGTGAGCGCCTCCAGGTAGTACGCGCCGAGGGTGGTGATGTCCGTGTCGCAGAACATGCCGTCCGGCCAGGAGATGGCGGTGACCAGTGTGTACGCGCCGGTGGCGTCGGGTTCGGCGATCGCGTTGAACTCCAGGGCGCGGGGCAGCCGCATGCGCGGGTCGCGCTTCTCGCCCAACTGTCCGTTGACACTGGCGAGTTGCCAGTCGCCCGAGGAGCCCGCGTCGAAGCGGCCCAGATAATTGAAGAGCACCTGGGGGGCGGGTGTGTCGAAGGCGACCCGGGCCAGATGGCGCAGCGCGCCGTAGGAGACACCGTTCTCCGGTACGCGGGCGAGGTCCTCCTTGACCGCCTTGAGCGCGGCGGACAGGTACGCGGGTGCGGTCGGGTCCGGGGCGGTGCCGGGGTCGACGGTCACCGGGAAGAGGGTGGTGAACCAGCCCACGGTCCTGGAGAGTTCCGGTTCGAAGCCGGCGGAGGGGGCGACGAACGCGGCCTCGCGGCCGTGGCCCTCCAGTTCGATGTGCGCGAAGGTCTGGGTCTGGCCGAGGTCGTGGCGCCGTCGGGCGAGGGCGACGGCGAGCGCGGTCACCAGGACGTCGTTGACCCCCGCGTGGAACTTCGCGGGCGTGTCGCCGAGGAGCGCGGCCGTGGTCGTGGCGCCGATCGACACGGTCCGGATCCGCTCGCGTGCCACCGTGTCGTCCGCGCTCAGGGGGCGCCCGCCCAACGGCTCGTCGGGTCCCGGCAGGGCGCGGCGGAAGTAGGCGCTGTCCGCGTCGAACGCCGCGCGTTCCAGGAGCTGGGTCCAGCGCCGGAACGACGTTCCGGCCGAGGGGAGTTCCACCGCCGTGCCCGAGGTGAACTGCCGCCACGCCGTGGCCAGGTCGTCCGTCAGCACCCGCCAGGACACACCGTCGATCACCACGTGGTGGACGACGAGGGCCAGTTGCCGTGCCTCGCGGCGCCAGACGGCGCGCAGCATCGCGCCGCCCGCCGGGTCCAGTTCCTCGGTGGCGAGGGCGAGGCACGCGTCGAGCGACTGGTCGCTCTCCCGCCAGAGCGCCGCGGCCGGGACCGCCTCCGCCTCCGGGATGTCGAATCCCCAGCGCTCGCCGCGCACCAGCCTGGCCCGCAGCATGGGGTGCCGCCGGACCACGGCGGCGAGGATCACGTCGAGGGCGTCGGCGGTCAGGTCCGCCGGGGTGTTGAGCACGACCGACTGGACGAATCCGTCGACGGCGTCCGTGGTCTCGCCGAGCCACTGCACGACGGGCGACCCCACGACGCTTCCGGTGGGCACGTCACGGTGGTCCACGACGGTGGTGTCCTCGCGGCCGGCCACCGCCGCCAGCGCTCCCACCGTGCTGTGGGTGAAGATCTGGCGGGCCGTGACGTAGAGTCCCGCGTCGCGCAGCCTGCCGAGCAGCGAGATGGCCAGGATGCTGTCGCCGCCGAGCTGGAAGAAGTCCTGGTCGACGCCGACCCGGTCGAGTTGGAGCAGCGCCGCGACCGCCGCGCACACCGTCCGCTCCTCGTCGGTGGCGGGCGGGGCGGACGAGCCCGCGGGGATCACGGGCTCGGGCAGCGCGTTCCGGTCGAGCTTGCCGTTCGCGGTGAGCGGGAACTCCCTCATCACGACCACGTGGGTGGGCACCATGTACTCCACCATGTGCCGGCCGGCCCAGGCCTTGACCTCGTCCGCCCGCAGGTCCTCGTGTCCGGCGGCCGGGATGACGTATCCCACCAGGTAGGTGCCGCCCGCCGTGTTCTTCTTCGCGACGACGCAGGTGTGGCGCACGCGGGGGTGTTCGGCGAGGCCGACCTCGACGTCCTCGATCTCCAGGCGCATGCCCCGGATCTTGACCTGGTTGTCCGCGCGGCCGAGGAAGTCGAGCGAGCCGTCGGGGGCGAACCGCGCGAGGTCGCCGGTCCGGTAGAGCCTGGAGCCGTCGTCGGCGAAGGGGTTCGCCACGAACCTGGATGCGGTCAGGCCCGGCGCGTTCACGTAGCCGCGGCCCAGCAGCAGTCCCCCCGCGTACAGTTCGCCGCCGACGCCGACCGGGACGGGGCGCAGTTCGTCGTCCAGGACGTACAGCCGGGTGTTGGGGTTGGCCCGGCCGATCGACGTCGACAGACGCTCCGCCGCGCCCCGGTAGACGACGTGCGACACGCCGATCGTCGTCTCGGCGGGTCCGTAGCCGTGGTAGAGGGGGATGTCGAGCCGGGTGCGGAAGCGCTCGTAGAGTTCGGGCGTGAGCACCTCGCCGCCGCACCAGACGTGGCGGAGGCTGCCGAGGCGCCCCGAGTCGCCGGCCATCTCCAGCAGCACGTCCAGCATGGACGAGACCAGGTAGGTGAAGGTGACGCGCTGTTCGTCGATCACGCTCAGCAGGTGGTGCGGGTCGCGTTCGCCGCCGGGCCGCAGGACGACGAGTCTGCCGCCGCTGACGAGGGGCAGGAAGATCTCGTTGATGGAGATGTCGAAGGACAGCGGCGCCTTGAACAGGGACGCGTCGTCGTGGCCGAAGCCCAGGATCTCGTGGATCTGCCAGAGCAGGCGCTCGCTGATCGCCTCGTGCCGGATCATGGCGCCCTTGGGACGACCGGTCGAGCCCGAGGTGAAGATGACGTAGGCCAGGGCGTCGCCGGGAACGGTGACGCCGGTCCCCTCGGTGGGACGGTCGCCGAACCGCCAGTCGCCGAGGTCGACGGCCACGGCCTCCGGTTCGCCCGGGGCGCTCTCGCCCGAGGCGTTGAGCTGTACGGCGACCCCGGCGTCCTCGATGACGACGGCCCGGCGCTCGGCGGGCCAGTGCGGGTCGAGCGGGACGAACGCGCCGCCCGCCTGGAGGACGGCGAGCAGTCCGATCACCATCTCGGCGGAGCGTTCCAGGGAGATGCCGACGACGTCTTCCGCGGTGAGCCCTTGTGCGATCAAGTGGTGGGCCAACTGGGCCGATCGTTCGGCAGCCTGACGGTAGGTCAGGGTGCGGTGCTCGTCGACGACGGCCACCGCGTCCGGCCTGGCGCGCGCCTGTTCGCGGAACATCTCCACCAGGCCGGGGCGGACCCGGTCGGCGTCGGTGTCGTTCCACCCGGCGAGGAGCTCCAGCCGCTCCGCCGGGCCACAGGGGCCGACGGTGCCGAGCGGGCGGTCCGGGAAGTCGGCCAGGTCGTCGAGCGCGAGCTGCGCCTCGTGCGGCACCACGTCGTCCGGGAGCGTGATGGTCCGGCCGGTCGCGTCGACGCTCCAACCGGTGGGCGCGGTACCTGCGTTGTCGGCCCAGCCGAGCACGTCGGTGAACAGGGTGCCCGGGGTGAGGTCGAGTCCGGCGGGGCCGCGTCCCTCGGCCCAGTACGCCAGGGCGACGGCGCACGCCTCGGTGATGACCTGGTCGGAGAAGTCGCCGGTGCGGCGGCGCAGGCCGGTCAGCTGCGCGGGAGA
Source organism: Streptomyces sp. NPDC059906 (assembly GCF_042730645.1). Classification (NCBI taxonomy): domain Bacteria; kingdom Bacillati; phylum Actinomycetota; class Actinomycetes; order Kitasatosporales; family Streptomycetaceae; genus Streptomyces; species Streptomyces sp. NPDC059906. Next base: position 124,018 of record NZ_JBHWKU010000006.1, on the reverse strand, counting down.
AAGCCGTACGAGAGAAGCGGTCGGTTCCATCATCGAAGACTCAACGCCCCTTCCAAGGAATGAAGGCAGGCTAACCTAACTTAGGCATGCCTAACACCCCGCCCGGCTGCCCTCCCGCCAGGCCCGCCACAGCCGTGCGTAGCGCCCGCCCAGAGCCACCAACTCCGCGTGCGTGCCCTCCTCGACGACCCGTCCGGCGTCCAGGACGGCGATCCGGTCCGCCGCCATCGCCTGGGTCAGGCGGTGCGCCACGAACAGCGTGGTGCGTCCCGCGCACGCGGCGAGCACGGCCCGCTCCAGCTCCGCGGCGCCCTCGCTGCCCGCCTCGGCGGTCGACTCGTCGAGCACCACCACGGGCGCCCGGCCGAGCACCAGCCGGGCCAGCGCGATCTGGGCGACCTTGGTCACGTCGAGGCGCTCGCCGCCCTCACCGACGGGCGTGTCCAGCCCGTCGGGCAGCGCGTCCACCCACCGACCGGCGCCGACGGTGCGCAGGGCGGCCAGGAGTTCGGCGTCGGTCGCCTCCGGCGCGGCCAGCCGCAGGTCGTCGGCGAGCGGACCGGAGAACACGTGCGTCTCCTGGGTCAGGATGCTCACCAGGGCCCGCGCCCCGGCCTCGTCCAGCTCCGCCAGGTCCACCGGCCCGACGCGCACCGACCCCGCCTGCGGGGTGCCGACGCCCGCGACCAGCGCGGCCAGCGTCGTCTTGCCCGCGCCCGTCGCCCCCACGAGGGCGAGCGAGCCCCCTGCCGGGATCGTCAGGTCGACGTCCCTGAGGACCGGTTCGTCGGCGCCCGGGTAGGTGAACGTCAGCCCCCGCACGGTCACCGGGTACGCGCCGACCGCCGCCGGCCCGACGGACGCGTCGCCGACCAGCCGGTCCGCCGCGTCCTCCCCCAGCACGCCGACCAGCCGGGTCAGGCTCGCGCCCGACTTCTGCGCCTCGTCGAAGGTGAACATGATGGCGCCCAGGGGGGTGAACAGCCGGTGGAAGAGCAGCGGTGCCGCGGACACCTCGCCCAGGGTGGCCGCGTCCGCCTCCAGCAGCGCGTAGCCCACCACGATGATGAGGGTCAGTCCGATGAACTCGGCGCGGTTCTCCCGGCCGACGAACCGGCCGAAGAACCGGAACACCTCGATGCCCAGCTCGCGCACCCGCCACGACTCCCGGGTGACCCGCTCGCGGAAGGCGCCTTCGAGCCGGTAGGCGCGGACGGTGTCGATGCCGTTCAGGCCGCTGATCAGGGCCTGCGCCCGGTCGGCCTGGGCCACCCGCTGCTTCTGGTACAGCGGGGCGGACCTCGGCAGGTACCAGCGCAGGGCCAGCGCGTACGCGGGCAGCGCACCGGCGCCCGCCAGACCGAGCCGCCAGTCGAGCCCGAACATGCCGGCCGTGGCGATGGCGACGAGGACTCCGGCCGAGAACACCGTGGGGACGGCGGTGCGGATCCCCTTGGAGATCACCGCGACGTCGTCGCCGACCCGGGACAGCACGTCGCCGCGGCCCACCTGTTCGACCCGTGCGCTGGGCATCGCCAGGACGGCGCGGACGGCGCCCTCCCGCAGCCGGGCGAGCAGGTCGGCGCCCAGCCGCCCGATCAGGTAGGTCGACACCGCGGTCGCCACCGCGCCGAGCAGCGCCGCGGCGACCATCAGGGCCCCGATCGCGACCAGGACGGACTGCGAGTCGCCCCCGGCCACCGCGTCGACCACCCGGCCGAGCAGCAGCACGGGGAGCACCTGGAGTGCCGCTCCGGCCACCGTGGTGAGCACCGTGGCGGCCGTCAGCCACGGCACCTCGCGGCAGTGTGCCGCGACCCACCGGCCGGACTCGCGTCCGGTCGCCGTACGCAGGACGGCCGGGGCCGTGGCGACGCGGGTGTCGCTGACGCTCACACCTACCCGGCCGACTTGACGAGTTCGTCGACGGCGTACGGCATGGACAGCAGGGTGCCCTGGGAGATCGCCGCGCCGACCGCCGGGCCCTCGCTGTCCAGCAGGTACGACACCTTGCCGTTCTTGACGGCGTCCAGGTTGGTGAACAGCTCGAACTTCTTCAACGCGTCCTGGTCCGCCTTGTCGTTGATGACGAAGATGCGGTCCACGTCGACCAGGTCGACGCGCTCGGGCGAGAGCGTGGTGTAGAAGTCGCCGCCGGCGACCTTGTCGATCTCGGTCTGGTACTTGAAGCCGATGCCGGTCACCAGCCGTCCGCGCACGTCGGTGGAGGTGAACGGGGCCACCGAGTCCTTGTACCAGGACAGCACGACCGCGGTCTGGTCCGCGAACTCGGGGTGCGCCTGCTTGGCCGCGTCCAGCTTGCCCTGGATGTCGGCCACCATCTTCTCGCCCTCCTCGGCCTTGCCGAGCGCCTTGGCGATGTGCAGCGCGTTGTCCTGCCAGGGAGCGCTGAACGGCTCCTTCTCGCCCTTGGTGCGGCCCACCGTGGGCGCGATCTTGGAGAGCTTGTCGTAGGCGGCCTGGTCGATCTCGGAGTAGACCGCGACGATCAGGTCGGGGCGCAGGGCGGCGATCTTCTCGTAGTTGGGGCCCGTGTCACCGTTCTTCATGATGACCTCGGGCTTGGTGTCACCCCACTTGTCCTTCACCCAGGGCCACTGGGTGTTGATGTCGGGGCTCTGGCCGGCCGGGTTCGGGTACTGGTCGACCATGCCGACGGGCTTGATGCCGAAGGCCAGGACGGTCTGGTCGTCGGTGTACCCGACGGAGACGACCCGCTCGGGCGCCTTGTCGATCTTCGTCGTTCCGAACGCGTGCTCCACGGTGACCGGGAAGGCGCCGGCCGCGGCCGGGGTGCCGCCGCCCGCCTCGTCCGCCGGGTCGTCGGAGTCGGAACCGCACCCCGCGAGGAGTCCGACGCCGAGCGCGGCGGCGGACAGCGCCGCCGCGAGTCGTCGCCAGGGCTTCATACGCGTCGTTCTGAGGAGCATCCCGGGCATCCCTTTGCTGTCGCGCCAACCAGTGTGAGGTAAGCCTACCCTCACTTCAGCAACTCGGGTGCGGTTCGGTCGACTTCGACATGGGTGCGTCCGATCGGCACGATGAGCGGGCGGCCCCCGACCGGGTCGTCGATCACCTTGGCGCGCAGCCCGAACGCCTCGTGCAGCAGGCCGGCGGTGATGACGTCGCGCGGGTGCCCCTGCGCCAGGATCGCGCCCTCCCGCATGACGACCAGGTTGTCGCTGTAGCGCGCGGCCAGATTGAGGTCGTGCAGCACCATGACCACGGTGCGCCCGGACTCGTGCAGGTCGTCGACGAGGTCGAGCACGTCGACCGCGTGCGCGAGATCCAGATAGGTGGTCGGCTCGTCCAGCAGCAGCAGGTCGGTGCCCTGGGCGAGGGTCATCGAGATCCACACCCGCTGGCGCTGCCCCCCGGACAGCGAGTCGACGGGCCGGTCCGCGAGGTCGGACACGCCGGTCATGGCCAGCGCCCGCCGTACGACGTCGGCGTCGTCCGAGGACCACTGCCGCAGCCAGCTCTGGTGCGGGTGACGGCCCCGGGCGACCAGGTCGGACACCGTCAGTCCCTCCGGGGCCACCGGTGCCTGGGGCAGCAGGCCGAGCTTCTTCGCCACGTCGCGGGTCCGGAGCGCGGCGATGTCCTCGCCGTCCAGCACGACCGTTCCGCCGGTCGGCCTGAGCAGCCGGGACAGGGTGCGCAGCAGGGTCGACTTGCCGCAGCCGTTCGGTCCGATGATGGTGGTGATCACCCCGGGCGGGATCGCCACGTCGAGGCCGTCGATGACGGACCTGGACCCGTACCCGACGGTGACGGCCCTGGCCGCCAGGCGTGAGGCGCCGTCAACTTCCGTTTCGGTCCCGGTGATGGACTGAACGACCACAAGGCCCCCTCGATTAGGCTCGCCTTACTTTGTACCAGCTATCTGCGGTTCGCCCGCACCAGCAGATAGACGAGGAAGGGTCCGCCGATGGCGGCGGTGACCACGCCGACCGGCAGCGAGACGGGCAGGGCGGTGCGCGCGACAAGGTCGGAGCCGGTCAGCAGCAGCGCCCCCACCAGGCCGGAGGCCACCAGCGGCGGGGTCGGGCACCTGGCCAGCCGCATCGCCACCTGCGGCGCCACCAGCGCGACGAACGGCACCGGTCCCGCCGCGCTCACCGCCACACCGGCCAGCAGCACCGCGCACAGCAGCAGGACCGCGCGCACCGTCCCGTACCGGACGCCGAGTCCGGCGGCGACCTCGTCGCCGAAGTGCAGCGGCTTGAACTGGAAGGCGACCGAGGCCACGACGACCAGCAGGACGAGCGTGCACCACAGCGCGACGTGCACCTCGTCCCACGACCGGTTGTCCAGCGAGCCCACCAGCCACGCCTGGGCCCGGGCCACGTCCCTGATGTCGGCGGTGACCAGCAGCCACGTCGTGATCGCCTGCATCACGGCGTTCACCGAGATGCCGATGAGGATGAGCCGGAAGCCGTCGATCCCGCGGCGCCACGCCATGAAGTACACCAGCAGCCCCGTGCCGAGACCGCCCGCGAGCGCCGCCGCCGACAGGCCCACGGAGTCGGCCACGGCCGTGGCGGCGCCGCCGGACACCGTCACCAGGAACACCGCGACCGCGCCGGCGCCGCTGGTGATGCCGAGGACGTCCGGGCTGGCCAGCGGATTGCGGGCGATCGACTGGGTGAGGGCGCCGGACACTCCGAGCGCGACGCCCACGACGAGCCCGGCGAGGGCGCGGGGCATCCGCAGATCCATGATCACGAACCGGTCGACCTGCTCGCCCCCGCCGAAGACGGTGGCGACGACCCGGGGCAGGGCGATGGGAAAGTCCCCGACCCCGATGGACAGGCAGAACACCAGGAAGCCCGCCACCGCCAGAAGCAGGGTGACGCCCGCGATCCAGGGCCGCCACACGAAGGACAGGCCGCCGAACCGCACGCCGGGCGCCACCGGAGTCCGCACGTCCGCCTTCACGTCCGCCTTCACGTCCACCGCCGCATCCGCCCCGTTCGTCCTCATGTCCGCCCCGTTCACGCGCTCTTGAACTTCCCGCGCCACACCAGGACGGCGAAGAACGGTGCGCCGAGGAGGGAGACGACGACCCCGGCGTCCAGTTCCCCCGGCCGTACGACCAGGCGCCCCACGATGTCGCAGACCAGCAGCACCACGGCCCCGAGCAGACCGGCGTACGGGACCAGCCAGCGGTAGTCCGGGCCGGTCAGGTACCGGGCCACGTGGGCCACCATGAGCCCGAGGAAGGCGATGGGGCCGCAGGCCGCCGTCGCCGCGCCGGCCAGCAGGGTGATGGCGACGATGCCGAGGGTGCGGGTCAGCGCGATGTTCACCCCGAGTCCCCGTGCCACGTCGTCGCCCAGGTTGAGCAGGTTGACCGAGGGCAGTGTGGTCAGCGCCAGCAGCAGCCCGGCGGCGATGAAGGCCGACACGGGCCAGATGACGTCGAAGCCGACCCCGGTCAGCGAGCCCGCGTTCCAGAACCGCAGAGCGTTCAGCGAGGCCTTGTCCGTCAGCGCGACCGCCGTGGTCATCGCCGCCAGGAACACCGTGACGCCCTGCCCGGCCAGCGCGAGCGTCAGCGGGTTGCCCGCTCCCCGGCCGATGCTCGACAGCCCGAACACGACGACACCGGCGACCGCAGCGCCCGCGAAGCCGAACCAGACGTACTGGAACGGGCTGGTGAACCCGAAGGCGGCGATCCCCGACACCACGGCGAACGAGGCACCGGAGTTGACCCCCAGCAGCCCCGTGTCGGCGATGGGGTTGCGTGTGTACCCCTGGATCAGCGCCCCTCCGACGCCCAGCGCGATGCCGGCCACGACGGCGAGGACCGTGCGGGGCACCCGCACGGTCTGGACGATGAGCCTGATCTCGGTGAGGCGCTGGTCGGACTCGGGCGCCGCGAACAGCCCGTGCCAGACCTCGGCGGGGCTGAGCGCACGGGCGCCGACGGCCAGTGAGGCCGCCGCGGCGACGAGGAGGAGCGCCGCGAGCAGCCCCAGACCGGCAACGCGGCGCCTGCGCGCCTCTGTTGGGCCCCTGGGAGTGGGTGCGGGACGCTCCACCTCGGTCGTGGTCATAGCGCCGTACATTAACGCGCGCCGGTGCCGGTCCCGTCGGCGACCGTACGGGCCTCGTCGGAAGCGGACTTGAGGCCCCTGCCGAGGAGCGACTCAAGGATCTCGCCGACCCGGACGGCGGTGTTGGAGAGCAGCGACGAGGTGATGCCGTGCGTGTGCTCCGTGCCGCCCTGGAGGTAGATGCCGCAGCGCAGGGCGGGGTCGGTGGCGACGCGGTAGTCGCGCTCGACGCGCACGCGGCCCTCGTCGTCGCGCAGGCAGCGGTCCGCGACCTCGCCGAGCAGGCCGAGGGGGTCGGCGGGGCCGTAGCCGGTGGCGAGGACCACGACGTCGGCATCCAGGTGGCTCTCCTCGCCGGTGACCAGCGACGTCACGGTGGCGCGCACCCGGTCGGGCGTCTCCTTGACGTCGGAGAGCCGGGACACGTTGAGAAAGCGCAGCCGCTCGGTGCCGAGGACCTTCTCCCGGTACATCTGCCGGTACAGGTCGTCGATCAGGTCGATGTCCACCACGGAGTAGTTGGTGTTGCCGTGGTAGTCCATCAGCCGGCGTTTGACGCTGCCGGGCGCGGTGAAGTAGTCGTCGACCGCCGCCGGGTCGAAGATCCGGTTGGCGAACGCGCTGTCGTCGGCGGGGCTGTAGCCGTAGCGGGCGAAGACCGCGCAGACCTCGGCCGAGGGGAAGCGGCGGTGCAGGTAGGCGACGTTTTCGGCGGCGCTCTGCCCGGCGCCGACGACGACGAACCGGGAGGGTGAGGTGCCCTCCAACGTGTCGACCCTGGCCAGCAGTTCGGAGTTGTGCCAGACGCGGTCGCCGCGCTCCACGCCCTCCGGCACCAGGGGGCGCAGCCCGGTGCCGACGACGAGGTTGCGCGCCCGGTGGACCTCGAGCCCCTCCCCCGAGCGCACCGTCACCTCCAGGTGGTCCACCACGCCGTTCCGCACGACGGGTGCCACGCCGACGACCTCGTGGCCGTAGGAGACCATGTCGTCGACCTTGGCCGCCGCCCACTCGAAGTAGTCGTGGAACTCGACCCGGAGCGGGAAGAGGTTCTTGTGGTTGATGAAGTCGATCAGCCTCCCCTTGCTCTGCAGGTAGCAGAGGAAGCTGTACTTGCTGGCCGGATTGCGCAGGGTCACCAGGTCCTTGAGGAAGGACACCTGCATGGTCGCGTCGTCGATCAGCATGCCGCGGTGCCAGCCGAAGCGCGGCTGCTGCTCGAAGAAGCGGGCGTCGAGTTCCTCCTGCCCGCCGGCCTGTGCGTTGTGTTCGCGGATCGCGATCGCCATGGCGACATTGGACGGTCCGAAGCCGATACCAATGAGGTCGTGGACCAGCGTTGAGTCAGCAGGAAGAACCTGTGACATGTCACTCCCATCGTGCGCCGGAAACTTAGGTGAGCCTAAGCTAATGAGATACGGCTGTCGATAGGGCGCACCAGAGGCCGGTTCCGGCCAACTGGGGAACTCCAAGGCGGTGTTGCGCACTAAGGTAAGCCTTGCTTAACTGCCCGGGTCAGCCCCTGCCTTGAGGAGGAACCCCATGCGGGTCGTCATGTTCGGCTACCAGACCTGGGGCCACCGCACCCTGCGAGCCCTGCTGGACTCCGAGCACGACGTGGTCCTCGTGGTCACGCATCCCAAGAGCGAGCACGCGTACGAGAAGATCTGGAGCGACTCCGTCGCCGACCTCGCCGAGGAGCACGGCGTCCCGGTGCTGATCCGCAACCGCCCGGACGACGACGAGCTGTTCGAGCGCCTCAAGGACGCCGATCCGGACATCATCGTCGCCAACAACTGGCGGACCTGGATCCCCCCGCGCATCTTCGGCCTCCCGCGCCACGGCACGCTCAACGTGCACGACTCGCTGCTGCCGAAGTACGCCGGGTTCTCCCCGCTGATCTGGGCGCTGATCAACGGCGAGACCGAGGTGGGCGTCACCGCGCACATGATGAACGACGAGCTGGACGCCGGTGACATCGTCCGCCAGGAGGCCGTGCCGGTGGGCCCGGCGGACACCGCGACCGACCTGTTCCACAAGACCGTCGATCTCATCGCCCCGGTCACCGTCGGCGCCCTCGGGCTCATCGCGTCCGGGCAGACGGAGTTCACCAAGCAGGACCGGTCCCGGGCGAGCTTCTTCCACAAGCGGTCCGCCGAGGACATCCGCATGGACTGGAACTGGCCGGCCGAGGATCTGGAGCGTCTGGTCCGGGCCCAGTCCGAGCCGTACCCCAGCGCCTTCACCTTCCACCGGGGCAGGCGGCTGGAGATCCTCGCGGCCGTGGTCTCCGAGGGCCGCTACGGCGGCACGCCCGGCCGGATCTTCTACCGCGAGGGCGAGGGCGTGGTGATCGTCGCCGGGGCCGACGCGCGCCGGGGCCGCAACCACGGCCTCGCCGTCACGCGCGTACGGACCGAGGACGGGCGGGAGTTGGCCGCGACGGAGTACTTCACCTCGATGGGCGGCTACCTGACCGCCCGCCCCTGAGCGCCGCGACCGGACATCCATGACGGGCAGGGCCCGACCGTGCCGTCACGGTCGGGCCCTGCCGGGTTACGGGTGCCGCGCGGCCTCAGCCGCTCTTGCGCCGGAACGACCGCTGGCTGGCGGCCGGACCGTGGGTGCCCCGGATCTTCGCCACATCGGCGTTCGCGGCCAGGGCCGCGGCCTCCGCCTGTTTGCCGCGCTTGCGCTCCAGCGCCTCGCGGAATTTGTCCTTCAGGTTGTACTGACCGTCGGCATCGGGTGTCAGGGCGGTGCTTTCGGCCTCCGCCGGTTCCGAACCTGCTTGCGATGAAGACTCTTCCGTCATGGCGACCTCCTGGGCTCGGACAACAGGAGCCCAGCTTGTCACGACCGGCCGCCCGGAACCACCGAGAATGTTCCCGGCCCGGCCGGCAGGCTCACCGTGTACTGGCGCAGATACGTGTCCAGGTACGGCGACCGGTCACCGGCGGTGGCGACGTCGTGCGCCGGGTTGTCCAGCGCCAGCCTGAGCCTGGCCCCCTTGACCTCGACGGTCTCGCCGGAAGGCGTGTCGCGCCAGGAGCCGGTCTGGATGGAACCGATCTCCACCGCCAGGACGTGACCGGCGGCGAGGGTCCAGTCGGTCGCCTTCAGGTCGACGCTCATCCGGCCGGACCTCACCAGGGAGACCTGCTCGTCGAACATGACCGCGGTGCCGTCGGGGGCGACGTCGTACAGCTTGAGCATGACGTTGCCCTCGCCGCGGGCCGTCAGGGACACCCGCGGGGTGCCGGTGACGCGCGCGGTGCTCTTCAGCGGCTTCGACCACACGAAGAAGCTGGAGGCGATCTCGCCCGTGCGCTGACGCTTCGCCAGTTCCGCGGCCAGCCCCGCCGGGGCGGGCTGCTCGGTCGCGGGCGCGTTCTCCATGTCCCACCTGCCGGCCGGCTGCGGCGGAGCCTTCGGCGCCGGACCGCCGGACGCGGTCAGGGCCGCACGGGCGGACGCCCCGCCGTCGTCCACGTAGGAGCCGCCGCCGAGCGGCAGCATGACCGTCCGTTTGGTGACGGGCCAGGTGCGCTGGGCCCGCCAGGCGCCGGTGGAGTCCTCGACGGAGTAGGCCGGGTAACGCACCGTCGGCCTGGTCCCCTTCAGGTACTGGTCGTAGAAGGCGAGGGTCTCGTCGTACCAGCCCGCCCGGCCCATCGCCAGACGTCCGTCCTCGACCCGGTCGCCGCCGCGCACGTGGTCCCACTGGCCGAGCCAGCCGCGCTCGGGGCCGCGGTGGTTGTCGAGGTACTCCTCCATCTCCTCGGGCTTGGTGTTGTTCTCGACGAAGCCCTGTGTGACGAAGAGCGGGGTGTCGCTGCCCCGGGCCATCCTCGCGAGGTCACGGGAGGCCCAGTGCTCGTCCCGCCGGTCGGATATCCGGTATCCGGCCGAGTTCTCCGTGAGGCACTCCGGGTGGGTCTCCTCGTAGCGGGCGGCGGCCCGGTACCGCGGGTCGTCGTCCGCCATCGGGGGCATCGAGGCGATGGAGTTGTAGGCACCGGCCGTACCGGTGACGTTCGGGCGGGGCACCCCGTTGGAGTAGATGTACGGGTACATGTCCCACAGCGGCTCCTGGGCCACGACGGCCTTGAGCGCCCGCTGGTCCAGGTTGTTGCCGATGAGACCCGTGACGGCGTCGTACGACTTGCCGTACATGCCGACCGCGCCGGTGGACCACGGCTGCTTCGCGGCCCAGTCGATCGCGGCTTCGACGTCGGCCTGTTCCCCGGGCCCGCCCCAGTCCAGGCAGCCGGTGGAGCCGCCGAAGCCGCGCAGGTCCACCATGACGAAGGCGTACCCCTGGTCGAACAGGTCGGTGCCCTCGACGAAGTCCTGGAAGCGGGCGGAGGGGCCGGTGTGGGACCAGCCCTCGGGGCCGGTCTGGCCCGCGTGGGCGAAGTACGGGCCGATCGACAGGATGACCGGCACCTTCTCCTTGCGCTTCAGCCCTTCGGGCAGCAGGACGTCGGCGTGCAGCCGGGTGCCGGAGCGGTCGGCGGACGGGAAGTAGTGCTGGGTCCAGACCGAGCCCTCCGGGACGCGGTCGTTCTCCTCGTGCGTGACGGGACCGTCCCCGGTGGCGGACGGCCCGGCCTCCGCCTCGTGCGCCGCGACGGCGGGGCCCCCGAGGCCGACGGTGAGGGCGAGGGCGGCGACGAGTGCCGAGGCGGTCCGGACGACCGCGCGACGTGGTCTCACATGCTCCTCCTTGGAAGGCGGGTGCAGGTGGTACGGGTGGTGCAGGTCTAGCAGCGAAGTCCCCCGCACGTCGATGGGGCCGAATCGCAACTACCCCTCCCACACCGGGCGTTGACGGACGCGACCGGCCACCCGCGTCCGGCCGGGCCCGCGGGACGACGGCAGCCGGCCCGCACCGGCCGGGCATCCGGCTCCGCGGCCGCGGCCGCGCCGGAATCGCCCGCGCCCCGATCCCTGCCTAGGCTGGGCACGCCGACGGAACCGGAGTCCTTGCCGACCGCAGGAGAGTGGGGCGCCATGGCGCGGGGTGTCGAGTCGATCCGGCGCACCGCCCTGGGTGTCCTCGGTGCCGTCCTGCTGCTGATCGGCGTCGCGCTGCTGGTGCTGCCCGGGCCGGGCCTGCTGCTCGTCTTCGCCGGAGTGGTGCTGCTGGCGCGCGCCGTTCCGGCACTGGACCGGTTCGTCGCCCCGGTCCGTGTCCGGGCGATGCGTGCCGCCGAGGAGAGCGTCTCCTCCCGATGGCGTATCGCCGGTTCCGTGCTCGTGGGTCTGTTCCTCCTCGCCGCCGGCGTGGCCTGGGGTCTCGTGCCCGAGCTGCCGTACTCCGGATGGGCCACCGGGGCGAGTCTGATCATCTCGGGCTTCGTGCTGTTCGCCCTGCTCGGGTGGAGCCATCGCCGGCTGCGGCCGGCGCGGCGCGGGTCGCCGCCGGCTGCGGAAGGCACGCGTTGACCAAACGGGACGGCGTTCCGTGTATCTCCCCCGGACGAGGGCCCCCGCCGAGTGGCCGCGATGCAACGGCTCACCTGGGCCCACCTCCACGAGCAGGCCCCGCACCCTCGGCCGTGAGGCGGGGGGACGCCCGCTGGTAAAATGGGGCCACGCTTTGAGGCGCCCGGGTCCGTACCGAGGGGTACGGACCCGGTCGCGTTCCGGGCGCCTGATCAGAAAGGTCTCCCATGAACGCGAAGCCGACCGCATCCTTCGACGGCCTCGGACTGCCGCCCGTGCTGGTGGAGACGATGACCTCCCTCGGGGTGACACAGCCGTTCCCGATCCAGGCGGCGACCCTGCCCGAGGCGCTGGCCGGGCGCGACGTCCTCGGCCGGGCGCGGACCGGCTCCGGCAAGACGCTGGCCTTCGGGCTCGCCCTGCTCACCAGGACCGCGGGCCGCCGCGCGGAGCCGAAGCGGCCGCTGGCCCTCGTCCTGGTGTCGACCCGGGAACTGGCCCAGCAGGTGAGCGACGCGCTGGCGCCCTACGCGCGGGCGCTGGGCGTGCGCCTGACCACGGTCGTCGGCGGGCTGTCGATCAACCGGCAGACCCAGGCGCTGCGCGACGGCGCCGAAGTGGTCGTCGCCACGCCGGGCCGCCTGGCCGACCTGGTCTCCCGCCGGGACTGCCACCTGAACCAGGTGCGGATCACGGTGCTGGACGAGGCGGACCAGATGTGCGACCTGGGGTTCCTGCCGCAGGTCTCCGGGATCCTGGACCAGGTCCCCGCCGACGGGCAGCGGCTCCTGTTCTCGGCCACCCTCGACGGCGACGTCGACCAGCTGGTGCGGGACCACCTCCACGACCCGGTCCCCGTGTCGGTCGACCCGGCGTCGGCCTCGGTGAGCACGATGGAGCACCACGTACTGACCGTCCACCCGGCCGACAAGTACGCGACCGCGACCGAGATCGCCGCCCGCGACGGCCGGGTGCTGATGTTCCTCGACACCAAGGCCGGGGTCGACCGGTTCACCCGGGAGCTGCGGGCCGCCGGGGTGTCCGCGGGCGCCCTGCACAGCGGGAAGTCGCAGCCGCAGCGCACCCACACCCTCGCCCGGTTCGTCGAGGGCGGGGTCACCGCGCTGGTGGCCACCAACGTCGCGGCGCGGGGCATCCACGTCGACGACCTCGACCTCGTCGTCAACGTCGACCCGCCGGCCGACGCCAAGGACTACCTGCACCGCGGCGGGCGTACGGCGCGGGCCGGCCGGGCGGGGAGCGTGGTCACGCTCGTCACCCCGGACCAGCGGCGCGAGGTGAACCGGATGATGTCCGAGGCCGGGATCCGGCCGACGGTGACCCCGGTGCGGTCGGGCGAGCAGAAGCTGACGGACCTCACCGGCGCGAAGCGCCCGCCGGCCGGGCGGGGCAAGGAGAGCGGCAACGCCCCCTTCCGCGGGATGGGCACCCGTCCGGGCGGGGGCGCGAAGGGGTCCCGCAAGGCCGTCGAGGCGCGCAAGGCCGCAGAGGCGCGCGCGGCGGCCCGGGTGCGCAGGGGCCGCTGATCCCGCGGGCGAACGTGCCGTCCTGGAGGGGGACTTGACGTCCGGAACTTTGCACACCCTGATGACAAAGTATGGACATGCCAAGCGGAAGTCTCCTACCTTGGCGGCGGAACGTCCGTCCTGCCGCACAAGACCGGAGCGACATCCGGCACGGTCCGGTCCCCACCACCCGGAGGACCCATGCACCCACGGCTGTTCTCGCGTGCCCGAAGACACCTCATCCTCCTGCTGACGTCGGCCGTCGCGCTCGGCGGCGCCTGGGCCGCCCCGGCGTCCTCGGCGGCCCCCGCCGGCATCCCGCCGCAGGAACCCGGCGTCACGCTGCGCGTGTTCGACGTCCAGACGCCGCTGAACGAGCTGTGCACCCTCAAGCCGGGCCAGACCCCCAACCACGACAAGCTGATGCCGACGGTCGACTGGTCCACCACCGCCGACTTCGGCGGCATCGCCGACAACTTCGTCTCCCAGGCGTCCGGTTACCTGGTGGCACCGCGTGACGGCACCTACGTGTTCCGGCTCGTCAGCGACGACGGTTCCCGGCTGATCCTCGACGACGCCACGGTGATCGACCACGACGGGCTGCACGGCGCGGAGCCCAAGGACGGCACGGTCGAACTCACCGCGGGAGCGCACCCGCTGCGCATCGACCACTTCGACCGCGGCGGCGGCCAGCAACTGCAGCTGTCCTGGATGCCGCCGGGCGAGAGCGGGTTCACCGTCGTACCCAACGAGGCGCTGAGCACCGACGCCGGGGTCGTCCGGGTGACGGCGCCGGGCCGCAAGGAGTGCGAGGCCGGGCGCGACACCCCCGGCGACGGTCTGCCGCTCACCTCCGTGCGCCCCGACCTCGACCTCACCGACCTGCGCCCCGAGGGCTTCGAACCGCAGGTCACCGGCATGGACTGGTTGCCCGACGGCCGCCTGGCGATCAGCACCTGGGGCGGCACCGACAACGTTGCCGGGGAGGTGTACCTCCTGGACAACGTCACCGGTGAGACCAGCCGCGACAAGGTCACCGTCGAGAAGGTGGCGAGCGGGCTGCGCGAGCCGATGGGCATCAAGTACGTGGACGGCTCGCTCTACGTCTCGCAGAAGCACGAGCTGACCCGGCTGGTCGACAGCGACGGCGACGACGTGACCGACGAGTACCGCACGATCGCCACCTGGCCGTACGGCGGCAACTTCCACGAGTTCGCGTTCGGCCTGCTCTACCGGGACGGCTACTTCTACGTCAACCTCTCCGTCGCCATCGACCTCGGCGGCGCGACCACCAACCCGCAGCCCGCGCCGAACCGCGGGACGACGTACAAGATCAGCAAGAAGACGGGGAAGATCAGCCCGATCGCGGGCGGGCTGCGCACGCCCAACGGCATCGGCTGGGGGCCGGGCGGCAGTCTGTTCGCCACCGACAACCAGGGCGGCTGGCTGCCCGCCTCGAAGCTCGTCCAGATCAAGCAGGACCGCTTCTTCAACCACTACACCGAGCCCGCCGGGCCCTTCGAGGACTCCCCCGTCACCGAGCCGGTGCTGTGGCTGCCGCAGAACGAGATCGGCAACTCGCCCTCCACCCCGCTGTACCTCACCAAGGGCACGTTCGCGGGCCAGATGCTGATCGGCGACGTCACCTACGGCGGCCTCCAGCGCGCCTACCTGGAGAAGGTGAAGGGCCAGTACCAGGGTGCCGTCTTCCGCTACACGCAGGGCCTGGAGGCGGGCGTCAACCGGGTCTCCATGGGCCCCGACGGCGCGATCTACACCGGCGGCCTGGGCGCCGACGGCAACTGGGGGCAGGAGGGCAAGCTCAAGTTCGGCCTGCAGAAGCTGACGCCGAACGGGGGCAACACCTTCGACGTCCAGAAGATGCGGGCCGTGCCCGGCGGCTTCGACCTGACGTACACCCAGCCGCTGTCCGAGGAGACGGCCGCGGAACTCGCCGACCGCTACGAGGCCCAGCAGTGGCGCTACACGCCGACCGGCGACTACGGCGGCCCGAAGATCGCCGAGGAGGAGCTGGCCGTGCGGTCCGCGACGCTCTCGGACGACGGCCGCACCGTGCGGCTGCGGCTGGACGGCCTGAAGCCGGACCGCGTCGTGCATGTGCGCTCCCCGCGCCCGTTCACCTCGGCCTCCGGTGAGACGCTCTGGAGCACCGAGGCCTGGTACACGCTGAACGAGATGCCCGGCAGGCAGCCGCCGCCGGCCACCCTGTATGAGGCCGAGGAGGCGCGGCTGACGGGGAAGGCGGGCATCAACACCGACCACGTCGGCTACTCCGGCAGCGGCTTCGTCGACCGCTACGCCACCGAGGGCGAGGCCACCACGACGTTCGACGTGACCGTCCCGAAGACCGGCACCTACGACGTGGGCCTGCGCTACTCCAACGGCCCGAACCCCTTCGAGGGCACCAAGTCGCTCTCCCTGTACGCGGGCGGGAAGAAGGTGCGCCAGACACGGCTCCCGTCCACCGGGGACTGGGACACCTGGTCCACCCGCACCGAGAGCGTGCGGCTGCGGGCCGGCCACAACACGGTCTCCTACCGCTACGACCCCGGCGACACCGGCCACGTCAACCTCGACCTGATCACCGTGCGCCCGCACGGCGCCCGGGTCGCCCTGTTCGACGGCACCGCCGCCTCGCAGCAGCAGTGGCAGCACACGGACGGAAGGAAGGTGGCCTGGCCGCTGGCCGAGGAGCGGTCGATGGAGGTGTGCTGCGGTGACATCCGCACCAAGGACGCCTACCAGGACTTCAGGCTGCACGTGGAGTTCCGGGTGCCGCTGCTGCCGGACGACGTGACCGGCCAGGACCGCGGCAACAGCGGCATCTACCTCCAGGACCGCTACGAGCTGCAGATCCTAGACTCCTACGGCGACACCACCCTCGACACCAACGAGGCCGGGGCGATCTATCTGAAGAAGGCACCCGACACCAACGCGGCGACGGCCCCGGAGACTTGGCAGACGTACGACATCGTCTTCCGTGCCGCCCGCTTCGACGAGAACGGCGCCAAGACCGCCGACGCGCGGGTGACGGTGGTGTGGAACGGCGAGACGGTCCACGACGACGTCGCGCTCGACGGACCCACCGCGGCGGGCCGGGCCGAGACCCCGGCCGCCGGGGCGATCCGGCTGCAGGACCACGGGAACAAGGTCCGGTTCCGCGACATCCGGATCGAACCGCTGGACTGACATCCATAGGAGCATCCCGCAGCCGTGCGGGGCGGTTCCCGACGGCCGCCCCGCACCTCCCGCTCCACGGATCCGGTGGGCGGACCGGAGCTCCGGCCGCCTCTGGGTAGGGTGAATCGAGGAACACCCTGCCCGTCGAACGAGGAGCGGAATTGAGCGAGCCGGCGTCCATCGCCCTGCAGAAGGAGATCGCCCGGGAACTGGAGGTCGCGGAGACCTTCGACGCCGAGCGGGAGATCGAGCGCCGGGTGGCCTTCCTCGCCGAGCGGCTGACCTCCACCGGTCTGCGCGCCCTCGTGCTCGGGATCAGCGGCGGAGTCGACTCGACCACCGCGGGCAGGCTGTGCCAGCTGGCCGTGGAGCGGGCCCGCGCCGCGGGGCACGAGGCCCGTTTCTACGCGATGCGGCTGCCACACGGCGTCCAGGCCGACGAGCACGACGCCCAGCTCGCCCTCTCCTTCATCCGGGCCGACGACGTACTGACGGTGGACATCAAGCCCGCGAGCGACGCGGCGCTCGACGCTCTGCTCGCCGCCGACGTGGCCTTCCGGGACCCCCACCACCAGGACTTCGTGCACGGCAACATCAAGGCCCGGCAGCGCATGATCGCGCAGTACGCGGTGGCCGGGGCGCACGGCGGCCTGGTGGTCGGCACCGACCACGCGGCCGAGGCGGTCTCCGGCTTCTTCACCAAGTTCGGCGACGGCGCCGCCGACGTCGTACCGCTGACGGGCCTCACCAAGCGCCGGGTGCGCGCGGTCGGGGACGCGCTGGGCGCGCCCGCCGCGCTGGTCCGGAAGGTGCCGACGGCCGACCTGGAGA
Organism: Streptomyces sp. NPDC059906; assembly: GCF_042730645.1. Classification (NCBI taxonomy): domain Bacteria; kingdom Bacillati; phylum Actinomycetota; class Actinomycetes; order Kitasatosporales; family Streptomycetaceae; genus Streptomyces; species Streptomyces sp. NPDC059906. The sequence goes on along the minus strand of NZ_JBHWKU010000006.1, from coordinate 106,926 downwards.
CCCTCGACCCCGGCAAGGCCGACGAGGACGCCCTCGGAGTCACCTACGAGGAGATCGACGACTTCCTGGAGGGGAAGCCGGTGAAGGAACAGGCGTTCGAGACGATCGTCACCCGCTACCGGCAGACCGACCACAAGCGCCGGCTGCCGATCGCGCCCTGACCGGCGGCCGGTGGCGGCGTCGGCCGCCGCCGGCACCCCCGCTCCGCCCTTTATGTGCGGATTGCCGGAACCCGCCTTAGTCTGTCCGAGGAGATGCCCGGACCAGGACCGACACCGGCCCAAGAGGCGGAGCGAACATGGCGGACTTCATCGGCGCGGTGGACCAGGGAACGACGAGCACCCGGTTCATGATCTTCGACCACGGTGGCAACGAGGTCGCGAAGCACCAGCTGGAGCACGAGCAGATCCTGCCGCGCTCCGGGTGGGTCGAGCACGACCCGGTGGAGATCTGGGAGCGCACCAACTCGGTGATGCAGAACGCGCTGCGCAACGGCGGTCTGTCGGGGACGGACCTGGCGGCCATCGGCATCACCAACCAGCGGGAGACCACGGTGGTCTGGGACCCGCGCACCGGCCGTCCCTACTACAACGCCATCGTGTGGCAGGACACCCGTACCGACGCCATCGCGGCGAACCTGGAGCGGTCGGGCCGGGGCGACGTCATCCGCCGCAAGGCCGGGCTGCCGCCCGCGACGTACTTCTCCGGCGGGAAGATCCAGTGGATCCTGGAGAACGTCGACGGCGTCCGCGCGGCCGCGGAGCAGGGACACGCGGTGTTCGGCAACACCGACTCCTGGGTCCTGTGGAACCTCACCGGCGGCCCGGACGGCGGCATCCACGCCACCGACGTGACCAACGCGAGCCGCACCATGCTGATGAACCTGGAGACGCTCGACTGGGACGACGAGCTGCTGGGCTTCTTCGGCATCCCGCGCGGCATGCTGCCCACGATCAACCCCTCCTCGCACCCCGAGGCGTTCGGCACGACCCGGACCTCCCGGCCGCTGCGCGCCGCCGTACCCATCACGGGGGTGCTGGGCGACCAGCACGCGGCGACCGTCGGACAGGTCTGCTTCTCGCCCGGCGAGGCCAAGAACACCTACGGCACCGGCAACTTCCTGGTCCTCAACACCGGCACGGAACTGGTCCGCTCCCAGCACGGCCTCCTGACCACCGTGGCCTACCAGTTCGGCGACAACCCGCCGGTCTACGCGCTGGAGGGCTCCATCGCGGTGACCGGGTCCGCGGTGCAGTGGCTGCGCGACCAGATGAAGATCATCAAGACCGCGGCGGAGAGCGAGGAACTCGCCCGCACCGTCGAGGACAACGGCGGGATGTACTTCGTCCCCGCCTTCTCCGGCCTGTTCGCACCGTACTGGCGCTCCGACGCGCGGGGCGCCATCGTCGGCCTCGCCCGGTACAACGACAACGCGCACCTGGCCCGGGCGACGCTGGAGGCCATCTGCTACCAGAGCCGCGACGTCGTCGTGGCCATGGAGCAGGACTCCTCGGTCCACCTGGACGTGCTCAGGGTCGACGGCGGGGTGACGGCCAACGACCTGTGCATGCAGATCCAGGCGGACGTCCTCGGCGTCCCCGTCAGCCGTCCCGTCGTCGCGGAGACCACCGCCCTCGGCGCGGCCTACGCCGCGGGGCTGGCCACGGGATTCTGGCGGGACACCGACGAACTGCGCACCCACTGGAGCGAGTCCAGGCGCTGGGAGCCCCAGTGGTCCGAGGAGCGGCGCGCGCAGGGCTACGCGGGCTGGAAGATGGCGGTGGAGCGCACCCTCGACTGGGTCAAGGTCCCGGAGAGCTGATCGCGGCAGGAACCTGGGACTGATGGGATCACCCTGAGGGCGCCCCCTTAGGGTGATCCCATGTCTGCCGGATTGAGCGCCGCGAGGACCCGGGCCGCGCTGCGCACCAGCGCGCGCGTCTCGGGCGAACTGCTGCTGATACTTGTCATGCTCGCGGTGACCCTGTGGGTCCTCGGCCGTATGTGGTCGGTGGTGTGGCCGCTGCTCGTCGGTCTGCTCCTGACCACGTTGACGTGGCCCCCGGCCCGCTTCCTGCGGCGGCACGGGTGGCGTCCGGCGCTGGCCGCCGCGGTGGTGACGGTGGCCTTCCTGCTGGTCGTCCTGGGCATCGTGGCACTGATCGCCGTGCCGATGTCCTCCCAGACGGACGAGTTGACCGACGGCGTGGTCGAGGGCATCCAGCGGCTGCGCGAGTGGGCCGCGGGGCCGCCGCTGAACATCGGTGACGACGAGATCACCGGTGCGATGGACTCAGCGGTGGCACGCGTCCAGGACAGCGTCGGCAGCATCACCACCGCCGTGGCGACGGGCGTGGGCGCGGTGGTCAACGGCCTGATCACGGCCGTTCTGGGCGTGTTCCTGATGTTCTTCTTCCTCAAGGACGGGCCGCGGTTCCTGCCCTGGCTGGCCCGCCAGTTGCCCGGCCGGCTGGCCACCGACGTCCCGGTCGTCGCCCTGCGGGGCTGGGAGACCCTGGGCTCCTTCGTCCGGTCGCAGGCCCTGGTGGGGCTGCTCGACGCCGTGTTCATCGGCCTCGGCCTGTGGATCCTGGACGTGCCGCTGGTGCTGCCGCTGGCGGTCCTGACCTTCGTGTCCGCGTTCGTGCCCATCGTGGGCGCCCTGTTCGCGGGCTTCGTGGCCGTGCTGATCGCCCTGGTGTCCAACGGCCTGACGGACGCGCTCATCGTGCTCGCGATCATCGTGGTGGTGCAGCAGTTGGAGGGCAACGTCTTCCAGCCCATCCTCCAGAGCCGGGGCCTCGGTCTGCACGCGGCGGTGATCCTCCTGGCGGTGACGCTGGGCGGCAGCCTGTCCGGGATCGTGGGCAGCCTGCTCGCCGTACCCCTCGCCGCGCTGATCGCGGTGGTGTGGAACTACGTGCGCGAGCAGTTGGCCGACCCGCCCGAGGCGGCCGCGACCGCCGACGGCTGAGTCCGACCGACGGGCTCCCTCGTGTCAATGACGGGCCCCTCGCGCGAATTGGGTCGCGGCCGGGCGGGCGGTGGTGTTGGCTGGCGGACGTGGATCTCTTCTCCCGTTCCTGGTCGGCCCTGCTGGCCGCGGTCGCCGACCTCTTGGACGAGGACTTCGCCCGGCCGTCCGGCTGCGCCGGCTGGCTCGTCCGTGACCTGGTGTGCCATCTGGTGGTCGACGCCCAGGACGTCCTGATCACCCTGGCCACCCCGACCGCCGAGGAACCGACCCGGGACGCGGTGACCTACTGGCAGGTCGTCGAACCCCCGACCGGGGACGACCCGCTCGACGCGCTGATCGTCCGCCTGGCCGCCGCCTACGAGCAGCCGGGGCTGCTCAAGTTCCATCTGGACGACGTCGGTTCAGCCGCCGGGCGCGCCGCCGCGCTCGCGGACCCCGCGGGCCGGGTCGGCACGCAGGGCCAGGTGCTCACGGCGGGCGACTACCTCTCCGCGTACGTACTGGAGTGGTCCCTGCACCACCTCGACCTGATCGCACACCTCCCGGAGGCGGCGCCGCCGCCCGCGGCGGGGCTCAGGCGCTCGCGGGAGCTGCTGGAAGGGGTCGTCGGTACGGCGTTCCCCACCGCGTTCACCGACCGGGACGCGCTGCTGATCGGCACCGGACGACGGACGCCGACCGCCGCGGAGACGGCCGCGCTGGGCGAGTTGGCGGCGCGGCTCCCGTTTCCGGTCGGCTGACCGGCATGTCCGGGCCCGCCGGAAGGGCCCGGGAGTGGTCCGGCGGGTCGTCCGATCGGACGACAGGGTCGTCGTCCGTCCGGCAGGTGGAGAGGAGCCGGTGCGTCGACGCCTGCCGACGCCTCGCGGGTCCAGGCTGGAGGAACACGTCCCCGACACCGTGGAGCCGTCCCACCATGACCGCCGAGCCACCCACCCCCGCCGACCTCGCCCTGTCGGACGCCGTTCGCCGCGGCGACGCCGATGCCGCCCGGGCCGCGCTGCGGGCCGGCGCCGACCGGGAACTGCGCGACGAACAGGGCCGCACGCCGCTGCTCCTGGCGGCCCTGGCCGACCGGGTCGAGGTCGCCGAAGTCCTGGTCGCGGCCGGTGCGGACGTCAACGCGCAGGACGCGCGGGACGACAGCGCGTGGCTGGTCACCGGGGTCACGGGCAGCGTCGCGATGATGCGGGCGCTGCTGCCCGGCGGCCCGGACGTCACGCTGACCAACCGCTTCGGCGGCGTCTCGGTCATCCCGGCGAGCGAACGCGGCCACGTGGCCTACGTACGCGCCGTGCTCGCCGAGACGGACATCGACGTGGACCACGTCAACCGGCTCGGCTGGACGGCGCTCCTCGAAGCGGTCGTCCTCGGCGACGGCGACCGCACGCACCGGGACGTCGTGGCGGCCCTGCTCGCCGCGGGCGCCGACCCCTCGCTGCCGGACGGCGACGGTGTCACGGCCCGTGCCCACGCCGAACGCAGAGGCTTCGGCGCCATCGCGGACCTGCTGCGGCGGGCCGAGTCGCAGGGCGGCGACGACCCTCGCACGGAGGGTGGCGGGCGGTGAACCGGCGTTCCCTGGCGGGCCGCCTCGCCGTACTGGCCGCCGTCACCGCGACGCTGGGCGGATGCGCGTCGGACGGCGGCGACGACGGGGCCGCGTCCCCGGTGTCCGCCCCGCCCGGGACCACGGCCCGGCCCACCCCCGAGTCCGGCGGCACCTCGGCACGCACCCCCCAAGGCGCCCTGCTGGTCACGGACTTCGGCTCCGACACCGTCACCTTCGTCGACCCCGCCGGGCGGGGCGAGGCGGCCGACCTGGGCTCGGTACGGGTCGGGACGGCGCCGTACGGGATCGTGCTGGGCAAGGACGGCACGGCGTGGGTGGCGACCGCGGAGGGAGTGGCCGCCGTGGACACCCGTACGCGCGAGCGCACCGCCCTCGTCCCCTACCGGACGGACACGGGCCCGGTGACGACCAGCGAGTACCGGGGCGGCGGCATGGGCATCGCCCTGTCCCCCGACGGCAGCCGTGTCTACGTCGGGGTCAACGTCCCCGGCGGCAAGGGCGCCCTGGAGGTCGTCGACACGGTACGGCGGGAGGTGACGCGGGTGGTCCCGGTCGGTCGCCGTCCCTTCGACGTCGACGTCTCGCGCGACGGGCGGCAGGTCTACGCGACCAACCACGACTCGTTCGACGTGAGCGTCGTCGACACCGGCGACTGGACGGCGCGCCGCATCGAGGTCGCCCCGTACGGCACCGAGGGCGGCCTCGGCTCCTGGCTCAAGCCGCACTACACCGCCGTACGCCCCTCCGACGGGGCCCTGCTGCTGCCCTTCGAGGGCGAGCGCCTGGCGGTGGTCGACCCCGGCACGGGGCGGGTCCGGATCGAGGACATGACCGCCAACACCCACCAGCACGGCGTCACCGCGGGCGCTGACGGCACGCTCTACGTGGTGGGCACCGGCCCGATCGACCCGTCCGAGGACGACGGCCCGTCCCTGACCGTCCGCTCGCCCGACGGCGACGAACGGGTGGTCCCGCTGGACGGCCCGCACGAGACCGTCGCCCTCTCGGCCGACGGCCGCACCGCCTACGTCTCGGGCGGCTTCACCCGCGACGGTTACTGGAACGGCCTGAGCGTCGTCGACGTCGCGACCGGCCGGGTGGCCCGGCTCCCGGTGGGCGAGCGGCCCCTGGCCGTCGCGGTCCTCGGCGGCGGCCGGGGGACCGGCGCGGGCTGAGCACCGGTGGGGGGACCAGGGCCGCACGGCCCGTGCCGGGGCCGAGCGGCCCCTGGCGTCCCGGGCCAGCCGGGCGACGCTCGAACCGACAGCACCCGGCGTGCACCCGAAGGGAACGGCGAGAGGCGGCCGGACGAGCGGCGGTCCCGGACCGTCGGGCCGGCCGTCCCGCCGGGCGGTTCCCCCGCCGTCCGTCCGCGGTGACCGCACGAATGGAGCCGGAGCGATACCGCTGGGCATCTCCGCGACCGCCGCGCACGACGTCTTCGGCGGCGGCTACGACTGCCGGGGCACGGTGTCGGACCGGTTCCGCGGGCTGTTCGTGCTCGGGGCCCGGCCGGAGGCGATCGCCGACGCCCCGCCGCTCTTCCGGCTGCACGCGCCGAGCGCCTGCCTGCTCTTCGCCGCCTGGCCGTTCACCCGGCTGGTGCGCGTCAGGAGCGCACCGGTCGGACACCTATGACGACGACGAGCTAGTCCTGCGCGGTGGGACGGACCACGATGTCGCCCACGTCGACGCCGTCGGGCTGCTCGACGGCGAAGGCGACCGCGCGGGCCACGGCCTGCGGCGGGATCGCGATCCGGTCCATGGTGTCGAGGATCTGGGCCCTGGCCCCGGCGTCCGGGATGCCGTCCGCGAAGTCCGTGTGGACGAATCCCGGTGAGACCACGGTGACCCGCAGACTGTCGCCGGCCTCCTGGCGCAGCCCCTCCGACACGGTGCGCACCGCGTTCTTCGTACCGGCGTAGACGGACATGAGCGGGGTGATGCGCAGTCCGGCGGTGGAGACGATGTTGACGAAGTGGCCGGAGCCCTGGTCCCGGAAGACGGGCAGTGCCTCGGCGATGCCGTAGAGGACGCCCTTCAGGTTGACGTCGATCATCCGCTCCCAGTCCTCGACGCGGAGTTCGTCCAGGGGTGAGATCAGGCCGACGCCGGCGTTGCTCACGAGGACGTCGAGCCGGCCGAAGCGTTCGCGGGCCAGGGCGACAAGTGCGGCGAGGTCCTCGCGGCGGGTCACGTCCGTACGGGCCCAGGCCGCCTCCCCTCCGTTCTTGCCGATGCGCAGGGCCAGGTCCTCCAGACGCTCCGGACGGCGCGCCCCGAGCACCACCTTGGCTCCGCGCTCGGCGAGCAGGAGGGCGCTCGCCTCGCCGATGCCGCCACTGGCACCCGTGATCGCCACGACCTTGCCTTCGATTCCCGACATGTTGGGCAGTCCTTCCGGACGGGGACATGGGCAGAGCTGTCTCGTGCCCTAGAGTGAAAGTGGAGGCGCCGCCACTTTCACCACCGTAAGCGGGGGCGCCTCCACTTAGCAACCGGCGACGAGGAGAGGGCCGCCCATGTCCGACGCCACGAAACGGCCGCTGAGGGCCGACGCACAGCGCAACCGGGACAGGATCCTGGCCGCCGCCGTGCGGGTGTTCAGCGAGGAGGGGCTGGACGCGCACCTCGAGCGCATCGCCAAGGAGGCGGGCGTCGGCAGCGGCACCCTCTACCGGAACTTCCCCACCCGCGAGGCCCTGATCGAGGCGGCGTACCGCAACGAGGTGGCGCGACTGTGCGACTCCGTGCCCGGTCTGCTGGCCCAGCTGCCCCCGGCCGAGGCGCTGCGCGCGTGGACCCGCCGCTTCATCGACTACGCCACCGCGAAGTTCGGGATGGCTGACGCCCTGCGGGCCGTCGTCGCCTCGGGCGGCGATCCCTACGGCGACAGCCGGCAGCTGATCCAGTCCGCCCTGACGGCCCTCATGGACGCCGCCGCGGCGGCCGGTGAGATCCGGTCCGACATCAGGTCGACCGACATGTTCGCCGCCCTCGCGGGCATCGCCCTCACCTCGTCCCACCCCGACCAGCGCGAGCAGGCCGAGCGCCTTCTCGACCTCGTCCTGGACGGCCTGCGCCCCACGGCACCGCGCCCCGCATGACAGTGCCTGCCCTCACGTAGACTCCGCGCCATGGGTCGATGGGAGCCGAACGCGCGCGGCCGCCTGGAGCAGGCGGCGCTGGAGCTGTACGTGGAACGCGGCTACGAGCAGACCCCGGTGGCCGAGATCACCAAGCGTGCGGGGCTGACGGAGCGGACGTTCTTCCGGCACTTCGCCGACAAGCGGGAGGTCCTCTTCGCCGGGTCCGGCAGGCTGGAGGAGCTGTGCGTGGGCGCCGTCGCGGCGGCGCCGCCGGCGGCGAGTCCGATGGAGGCGGTGGCCGCCGCACTCGACGCCGCGGCGGCCGTCTTCGAGGAGCGCGGTGACCTGGTCGGCCTGCGGCAGGGCGTCATCGACGCCAACGCGGAGCTGCGGGAGCGGGAGCTGATCAAGCTCGCCTCCCTGTCCGGCGCGCTCGCCGACGCGCTGCGCGGGCGCGGTGTGGACGAACCGGCGGCGGAGCTGACCGCCGAGTCGGCGATCGCCGTGCTCAAGGTCGCCTTCCGGCGCTGGATCGACGGGGGCCGGGAGCGGCCGCTGCGGCCCCTGCTCGCCGAGTGCTTCGACGTGCTCCGCACACTGTCCGCACGGGGCGCCGCGAGCATCGGTTAGCCGCCCGGCCCGGCCTCCCCACGCGCCGGCTTCCCGCACTCCGGGCACGCCGCAGGCCGGCGGACCACCTGTGTCCGAACGTCGTCGTCCCGCGTTGCCGGGGTGTGCCGCACCCCGTTGCCGGGGTGTGCCGCACCCAGGCGGGGACCGTCCTGGTCCGTCCCCGATGCCCCGTACAGACTCGGCGCAGCAGATGCGGGACCATCCATCGGAAGGACATCGTCATGACGCAGACCTCCAAGGTCGTCCTGGTGACCGGCGCGAGCAGCGGGATCGGTGAGGCGACGGCCCTGCGCCTGGCCGCCGACGGCCACCGGGTATTCCTGGGCGCGCGCCGTACCGAGCGCCTGGAGAAGCTGGCCGCGCGGATCGCCGAGGACGGCGGCACCGCGGGCTTCCGACGGCTCGACGTCACCGACGCCGCCGACGTACGGGCCTTCGTGTCGGCCGCGGTCGAGCGCTGGGGACGGCTGGACGTCATGGTCAACAACGCGGGCGTGATGCCGCTCTCGCCGCTCTCGGAACTGAAGGTGGCCGAGTGGGACCGGATGCTCGACGTGAACGTCCGCGGGGTGCTGCACGGCATCGCGGCCGCCCTGCCGCTCATGCGGGCGCAGGGCGGCGGGCACGTCGTGAACATCGCGTCGGTCGGCGCGTACGAGGTGGTGCCGACCGCCGCCGTCTACTGCGCGACCAAGTCCGCCGTGCGCGCCCTGTCCGAGGGGCTGCGCCAGGAGTCGGCCGGGGACATCCGGGTCAGCGTGGTCTCCCCGGGCGTCACCGAGTCGGAGCTGGCCGACTCCATCTCCGACCCGCGGGCGCGCGAGGACATGAAGACCTACCGCTCGGTGGCCGTTCCGGCGTCCGCGATCGCCGACGCCATCGCCTTCGCCGTCTCCCGGCCCGCCGAGGTGGACGTGAACGAGATCGTGGTGCGCCCGGCCGCCAGTGCGCAGTAGGACGGCCCATGCGCCAGCGGCAGGTCGCTAGCCGGCGTCCAACGGCCGTTCGAAGAAGGTCTCCAGGACCACCGTCGCCTGGGTCCCGCGCACCCCGTCGATCGCGTAGAGGCGGCGCAGCACGTCCTGGAGCCGCTCGGTGGTGGCCGTGCGCACCTTCACGAGGACGGCCGCGCTGCCCGCGATGACGTGCGCCTCCTGGATCTCCGGCACGGCGGCGAAGTCCTCGGCCCGGTCGCCCATCCACGCCGTCGAGTCGACCAGCACGAAGGCGAGGACACCGCGGTCGAGCGCCTCGGGGTCGACGTCGACCGTGGTCGACCGGATGACGCGCTGTTCGCGCAGTTTGCGGACGCGCTCGTGGGCGGCGCCCGCCGACAGACCCACCTCCCCGCCCAGTGCGGCGTACGGCCGGGTCGCGTCCTGCTGGAGCAGCGCGATCAGCCGTCGGTCGATCTCATCCAGTGACTTCATCCGTAGACAATATCTGATTCGGTGAGGTGCGTGCTACGTTGAACAAGATACTGATCATCGCGCTGAGAGGACACCATGTCCACCGACGGCCCGTACGAGATCCTGGACGACCGCTTCCGCACCGGACGCTGTGCGAACGGAGACAACAGGCTGGAGGTCCTGTACGACGGCTGCCGCTGGGCCGAGGGCCCGCTGTACCTCCCCGCCTGGCGTCAGCTGGTCTGGAGCGACATCCCCAACGACCGCATCCTGCGCTGGGACGAGGCCACCGGCTCGGTCGGCGTCTTCCGCACTCCCGCGGGCCACAGCAACGGCAACACCCTCGACCGGCAGGGCCGCCTGGTCACCTGCGAGCAGGGCAACCGGCGCGTCACCCGTACCGAACCCGACGGGACGGTGACCGTCCTGGCCGAGCGCTTCGACGGCAGGCGGCTCAACAGCCCGAACGACTCCGTCGTCCGCTCCGACGGCACCGTCTGGTTCTCCGACCCGGACTTCGGCATCACCAGCGACTACGAGGGCCATCGGGCCGAATCCGAGATCGGCGCGTGCAACGTGTACCGGATCGACCCGGTGTCCGGGCAGGTGCGGCTCGCCGCCGACGGTTTCGACGGGCCCAACGGCGTGCTCCTCTCCCCCGACGAGCGGCGGCTGTTCGTCTCCGACTCGCGGGCCGCCCGCATCCACGCGTTCGACGTCCGGGAGGACGGCACGCTGTCCGACGGGAAGGTCTTCGCCGAGGGCCGGGGGGACGTGCACTTCGACAACATCCGCTTCGACGACGAGGGCCGGCTGTGGGCCGCCGCCCTGCACGACGGTGTCCACTGCTACGACCCCGACGGCACGCTCATCGGCCGCCTGCGCGTGCCCGAGCCCGTCTCCAACATCGCCTTCGGCGGCCCCAAGAACAACCGCCTGTTCATCACGGCCACCACGTCCCTGTACTCACTGGTGATGTCGGTGACGGGGGCGCCGCGCCTCTGAGACCGCCACCGTCCCGACGGCACCCGGCCGCCCCGGGGCCCGTCGGTTAACCGGTGTACGGAAAGGGGCCGTTGCGACGTAGGTTGTGGGCAAGCACCCACGCCTCGGCTGAAAGACGGACCGCACCCATGAGCGACCCCTCGACGACTCCCGGCCACACCGCGCAGCAGAAGATCGACACGTCCGTGCCGCACTCGGCCCGGATCTGGAACTACTGGCTGGGCGGGAAGGACAACTACCCGGTCGACGAGCAGGCCGGCGACGCGTACACCGCCGTCTTCCCCGGCATCGTCACCATCGCCCGCAGCAGCCGCGCCTTCCTGCGTCGCAACATCACCCACCTGGTCGCCGAGGCGGGCATCCGGCAGTTCCTCGACATCGGCACCGGTCTGCCGACCGCCGACAACACCCACGAGGTCGCCCAGCGCATCGCGCCCGAGAGCCGGATCGTCTACGTCGACAACGACCCGATGGTCCTCGCCCACGCCCGCGCGCTGCTGTACTCCACGCCCGAGGGCGCGACCGCGTACATCGACTCCGACGTGCTCGACCCCGGCACCGTCCTCGAGGCGGCCGCCCGGACGCTGGACTTCGACCGGCCCATCGCGCTGATCCTCAGCAACATCCTGGGGCACATCCCCGACTACGACCGGGCACGTTCCGTCGCCGCCCGGCTCGTCGACGCCCTGCCGTCCGGCAGCTACCTCTCGATCAACGACGGCTCGCGCGGCATCGACCCGGAGTTCGACCGGGCCCAGGACGGCTACAACGAGAGCGGTGCCGCGCCGTACATCCTGCGCACCGTCGACCAGATCACGGCGTTCTTCGACGGGCTGGAGCTGGTGGAGCCCGGCGTGGTCCCGGTGACCCGGTGGCGCCCGGACGCGGACGCCGAAGACCCCGGGCTCATCGGCGAGCACGGCGGACTCGCCCGCAAGCCGTGACGTCCTGAGCCGCGCCGGAGCGAGAGGAACCCGCACCATGTCCGCATGGCCGTTGCCCGAAGCGTTCACCGGCGGTTCGGGCACCGTCCGCTGGAACCGGCTGGGCGCCCCGGACGGGCGCCCCCTGGTCCTGCTGCACGGCACGCCCTTCTCCTCGTACGTCTGGCGGTCGGTGGCCCGCTCGCTGGGGCGCGACCACCAGGTGTTCGTCTGGGACATGCCCGGCTACGGGGTGTCGGAGAAGAGCGCCGGGCAGGACGTGTCCCTGGCCGCGCAGGGCCGGGTCTTCGCGGAGTTGCTGGAGCACTGGGGGCTTGAGGAGCCCCTGGTGGCCGCCCACGACTTCGGAGGTGCCGTCGCCCTGCGGGCGCATCTGCTGCACGGTGCCCGGTACGGGGCGCTCGCCCTGGTCGACCCGGTCGCGCTGGCGCCCTGGGGGTCGCCGTTCTTCCGGCTGGTCCGCGAGAACGCCGAGGTCTTCGAGCGGCTGCCCGAAGCGCTGCACCGGGCGCTGGTGCGCGAGTACGTCGGTTCCACCGGCGGTCCGGGGCTGCACCCGGCGGTCCTGGACCGGCTGGTCGAGCCCTGGCTGGGCGAAACGGGGCAGCCGGCCTTCTACCGGCAGATCGCCCAGGCGGATCAGCGGTACACGGACGAGATCCAGGACCGCTACACCGGAATCGACGTCCCGACGCTGATCTGCTGGGGCGAGGACGACGCCTGGATCCCCGTGGCCAAGGGCCGCGAACTGGCCGGTCTCGTCCCCGGTTCCCGATGGGAGCCGATCGCCCACGCGGGCCACCTGGTGCAGGAGGACGCGCCCGCCGAGCTGACGGCCGCCCTGCTCGACTTCTTCCACCGCGTCCCCTGAGGGCCCCGTCCCGCGGGAGACATGCCACAGGGCGGGGCCCCGGGAAACTGGCGTTCCCCGCAGCCCCGCCCTGCGCGGCGATCTCCCGATCAGGCGGGGGTGATGTTCTCCGCCTGCGGGCCCTTCTGGCCCTGGGTGATGTCGAAGGTCACGGCCTGGCCTTCCTGCAGCTCGCGGTAGCCCTGAGCGTTGATGTTGGAGTAGTGCGCGAAGACGTCGGGGCCGCCGCCGTCCTGCGCGATGAAGCCGAAGCCCTTTTCAGAGTTGAACCACTTGACAGTTCCGCTGGCCATGCCTTTTGCCTTTCAGCCGTTATCGGATTCGCACCGCGCGAACCCGGAGGTGGTCGTCCTGGTCCTCCGGCATTGCACAGCAAACCGCCCGCACTCCTGGGCGGGCGGTCTGGGCGAACCACGACATCTGCTGCTGACGCTACACGGCATGTCCGAGCCTCACCAGTGAGTAAGGGGTGTGAGCGGGAACCTTGTTGCCGACCCGAGTCCTCGGCCACCGCCGTGCGGGTCCCGCTGCGCCATCCGGGGGAGACCGCGAGGCGGCCGCACAACCCGGTTCCGGAAGTGGTCTAGCTATGAAGAGTCCACCCACGGAGTCGGAGATCGATATGACCGTCAGGAAAGCGCTGGCCCTGGTGATCGGCGCTGTCATGTGCACCGGCGTGCTGGCCACCGGCTGCGCCCGGGAGCACGCGGGCGCCCCTTCCCAGGACGCGCACGCACCCGGGAGTTCCGCGGCCCCGCGCCCGGCTCCCCCGCGCTCCTTCCCCCGCCCGCTGCCCGGGGTCGGGCCGGTCATGCGGGAGCGTCTCCCGGACGGCACCCGGCAGGCCCTCGTGGTCACCGGCGAGACCGAGAGTTCCTCCCAGGCCCAGGTGGTGCTCTACGAGCAGTACCCGGCCGAGGGCTGGCGCGCCGTCGCCGGTCCCTGGCCCGCGCACAACGGCCTGCGCGGCTGGACCGACGACCACGAGGCGGGCGACCTGCACACGCCCATCGGCGTCTTCGGCCTCAGTGACGCCGGCGGCAGGCTGCCCGACCCGGGCGCCCTGCTCCCCTACGACGAGGACCCGGAGTTCTCCGTGTCGGGCACCGGGTACCTGGGCGAGCCCCTGGAGGGGTCGTTCGACTACGTGGTCGCCATCGACTACAACCGGGTGCCCGGCACCACCCCGCTGGACAAGACCCGTCCCCTGGGCGAGGACAAGGGGGGCGGGGTCTGGATCCACGTGGACCACGACGGACCGACCAACGCCTGCGTGTCCCTGAGCGAGGAGCACATGCGCGCGTTGCTGACCGCCCTGGACCCGGACAAGGAGCCGGTGGTCGTCATGGGCCCGCGGGAGGTCCTGCTGCGCTAGCCGGCCCTTCCGGACGGCGGTGCGGACCGCGGGTCGTGCTCAGCCGACGGGCGGCATGTCGGTGGGCGCCGAGTCCAGGCCGGGCCTGCGCTCACGCCAGGCACCCCGGGTGAAGTCCGGGATCTCGACGGGGCGCCCGCCCCGGGCCAGCGACGTGACGCTGAGCGGGACGGGCGAGCACCAGGCGGCCGAGTCGTACACGTCGATGTCCGGAACCAGCCCCGCGCGCATCAGTTGGACGGTGCGCCACTGCAGGACGTAGTCCATGCCGCCGTGGCCGCCGTTGTTCGCGGCGTCGTCGCCGACCTTCTGCCACAGCCAGTGGTCGTACTCCTTGCGGTAGCCCTCGAAGTCGCGCCAGGTGTGGCCGCTGTGGTCGGGTTCGACGTAGATACGGGCGCCGGTCGGGGCGGGTCCGGCGTAGTCCTCGACGATGCCGCGGCTGCCGGCGAGGGTGTTGATCCGGCTGTAGGGCCGGGGCGAACTCACGTCGTGCTCGGCCCGGACGGTCCTGCCCTTCGCCGTCTCGATCATGCAGGTGACCAGGTCACCGTTGATGTAGGTCTCCTTCCAGGACGGGTGGTCCCGGGGGACGAAGCGGGCCCGGTAGTCGGCCAGCCCCTTCGGGGCCGTCGTGGTGGCGCGCAGGGTGGTCATGCGGTCGCCGCGGTTGACGTCCATGGCCGCCGCGATCGGGGCGAGACCGTGCATGGGGTAGAAGGAGGCGGTGCTGCGGGTGTGCCACAGCCGCCGCCAGGAGTCGGTGTAGTAGGTGTCCGAGAAGAGGAGTTCGCGCAGGTCGTGCAGGTAGCCGCCGTGGCCGTTGGTGAGGTCTCCGAACAGGCCGTCGTGCGCCGCCTTCAGCATGGCCAGTTCGTTGCGGCCGTAGTTGCAGTTCTCGGACAGGAGCAGGTGCCTGCGGGTGCGCTCGGAGGTGTCGACGAGGTCCCACAGCTGGCGCAGCTCCGTCGCGATGGGCAGTTCCACGACGGCGTGCCTGCCGCTGAGGAGTGCGGCCCGGCCGTGCTCGTAGTGGAACTCCCAGGGCGTGGCGACGTACACGAGGTCGATGTCGTCGCGGCGGAGCATCCGGGCGTAGGAGTCGGCCGAGCCGCCGTACTCGGCGGGGCGCGGATTGCCCTTGCTCTCCAGGCGGTCGGCGGCACGCTTGGCCCGGTTGGCGCGGATGTCGCAGACGGCGGTCACGGTGCAGCCGGGCACGGCCGCCCAGCCGGTGATCATGCCGCCGCCCCGGTTGCCGAGGCCGATGACCGCGACGCGGACGGTTCTGTGGGCGGCGAAGGGCACGCCGGTCATCGACTTCTGGCCGGGCCTGCGGCGGGGCGCCTGCCCGGCCGCCGACGCGGCGGGGGCGGCGGCCCCGATGCCGGTCGCGAGGGCGCCGGTGGCGGCGGCGGAGCCCAGGAGCAGTCGGCGTGAGACAGCGGGCGTTTCGGACATGACGGCAACACTCCTCGTGGCGGTTCGCATCACGGTCGGGGCGCGGTCGGGCAACGTCGGGCTGTCGAACACTTTCGGGGCATGACTCTGCGGCGTCAGCCGTGACATGTCAATATGTGCTCGATGCAAAGCCGTTCCGAGCACTTCCGCGCAGCCTCGCGCAGTTCCGTGCACGTGAGGTGCCGCTACATACCGTCCTGCACGACCCCGCGCGTCGAGAGCGTGATGGGATCCTTGGTGGCGAAGTCCCCGGGCGGGATGCCCGGGTGGTGGCCCTCACCCGGGGGTGGCACCTGGTCGCGGGGGCCCAGGGTGAGCCGGGAGACGATCCGGTAGCGGTCGCCCCGGTAGAGGGAGTGCACGTACTCCACGGGGCGGCCCCGGGTGTCGGTGGTCAGTCGCTCGAAGAGCAGCGCCGGGGAGAGTTCGGGTACGTCGAGCAGGTCGGCCTCCGCGCGGGTGACCACGGTGGGTTCGATGGACTGCACGGCCTCGCTGACCCGGACGTCGTGCCGCTCGCCCAGATGCTCGTACAGGTCGCCCTGCTCCAGTTCCTCACTGGTCAGGTCCGAGACGAGGGCGGCCGGTACGTGCAGGTACTCGATGGCCATGGGCGAGCCGTCGACCAGCCGAAGACGTGCCACGTAGTGGATCTGCGCGGCCGGCGACATGCGCAGCCTGCGCCCCACCCGGGCGCCCGCGGGCAGGGTGCGGACCTCCAGGAGCCTGCTGGTCCAGGCGCCGGCGGCCGGCGGGAGACTCAAGGCCCGGCGGTCGGAGACCAGTTCCTGGGTGATCTTCTCGGCGGCGACGAACATGCCCCGGCCGTGCTCGCGCACCAGTAGTCCGGCGACCACCAGTTCGTCGACCGCCGCCCGCAACGTCGGGCGGGACACGCCGAGTTCGGCGCACAGGGTGCGCTCCGAGGGAATCGCGTCCCCGGGGCGCCGGTCCTCGATGAGCTCCAGGATGGCGTCTCGGACGCGCTCCCGCTTGAGCACCGCACCGGAGGCGGCGGCGTCGAACTCCATGCAGTACTCCCGTGACTGGCCTGCTGGTCAGCCGAGCTTACCTGTCCACCTCGGGCGCGAACCAGCCACTCCCCGCGAACGATGGGCCGAAAACCCGTACATACGTGAGGGGTTGACGCCCTCATTGGTCCATGCCACCTTCGACCAACGCCGACTGGTAAGTCCTGCGCCCCTTACTGGTCAAGTGCGGGTGCCACGTCCCTTCCAGCTCTCCCAGAGGTGAACCGTGAAGTACCGTTCGCTCGCCCTGCTCTCCACGCTGGTGCTCAGCGCCGGGCTCACCGCCTGCTCCTCGTCCGGCGGCTCCTCCGACGGCGCCGCGGACGGCAGGGCAGCCCTCCCTCCCCCTCTCCGTTGCGCACCGCCGACCACCGGAGCCACCCTGTGGACCTGCCACGCCCCGAACTGGCCTTAGTCCCCCGCCCCCGCCGCCTCTCCACCCGTTCCGGCCGCTTCCGGCTCGACGACACGACCCGGCTGCGGGTCACCCCCGGGGCCGGTCCCGCCGCGGCCCTGCTGCGCACCCTCCTCGCCCCGGCCACCGGACTGCCCCTGGGGTCCGCCGCCGACGGGGCCTTCGTCATCGCCCTCGACCCCGCCCTGACCGGCCTCGGCGAGGAGGGGTACGGCCTGACCGTGAGCCCCCAGGGCGTCCTGCTGCGGGCCGCCCGCCCGGCCGGACTGCTGCGCGGAGTGCAGACGGTGCGGCAACTCCTGCCCTACGAGGCCCTGTCCGGGCGGCCGGTGCGCGGGGTGCCGTGGGAGCTGCCGGCCGTGGAGATCACCGACGTACCCCGCCATGCCTGGCGCGGCTCCATGCTCGACGTGGCCCGGCACTTCCAGCCGGTGTCCTATCTGCGGCGCTACGTCGACCTGCTGGCGCTGCACAAGCTGAACGTCTTCCACCTCCACCTCACCGACGACCAGGGCTGGCGGATGCCCCGCGGGCAGCGACCGGTTCGACGGTGTGCCGCACGGCGGTTCCTACACCCGTGCGGAACTGCGGGACCTGGTCGCGTACGCGGCCGGGCGCGGCGTGAGCGTACTGCCGGAGACCGGTGTCCCGGGGCACGTCCGCGCCGCCCTGGCCGCGTACCCCGAGCTGGGCACCGACCCCACCCGCCGACTGGACGTGTGGACGCACTGGGGCGTGTGCGAGAACGTCCTGGGCACCGGCGGCCCCGTCCTGGACTTCTTCCGCACCGTCCTGGACGAGGTGATGGACGTCTTCCCCTCGCCGTACGTGCACATCGGCGGGGACGAGGTCCCCACCACGGAGTGGGAGCCGAGCCCGGCGGCGCGGGCCCGTGCCGCCCGTGAGGGGCTGGCGGGGCCGCGGGCCGGTCGTCTGGGCCGAGAGCGGCGTCGCCCTCCCCCTCGACTGCACGGTGATGAGCTGGCGCGATCCGGCGCACGCCCGGGCGGCGGCACTGCGCGGGCACCAGGTCGTGCACGCCGACCACCGCGCGACCTACTTCGACTACCCGCGCGGCGCCGGTCCCGGGGAACCGCCCGCGCAGCCCGGGGCAGTGGTCGACCTGCGCGCCGTCCACGACGTGGACCTCGCGCCGCCGACCCCGGAGGCGGCCTCCCGGATGCTGGGCGCCCAGGGCCAGTTGTGGACGGAGTTCGTGCGCACCCCGGAGCACATCGAGTACCTCACGTTCCCGCGGCTGTGCGCGCTCGCCGAGCGGGTCTGGGACGGCACGTCGGGCTGGCGGGACTTCACGGCCCGGCTGGCCGGACACCGGGCTCGGCTGGACGCCCTGGACGTCCCGCACGCCGCCCCACCGCCCGGTTCCCCCGTGTCGTTCCCCCACACCCCGCACCACCCGTCGACGCTCCCGCTCGGGCGGGAGCCGCGCCGAAAGGATCCCGCATGAGAAACCGACCCACCGCCGGCCGCGCCCGCCTGGCGCTCGCCCTGTCCGTTCTGCTGGGCGGCGGTGCCCTGACCGCCCTCCCCGCCCAGGCCGCTCCCGCCGCCGACGGTCTCACCGTCCAGTACCGCACCAGCGCGGGCGGAGCCACCGCGGACCAGACGGAACCCTGGTTCAAGGTCCGCAACACCGGCTCGTCCACCGTGCGGCTGAGCCAGGTGAAGATCCGCTACTACTTCAAGGCGGACTCCCCGAACGCCTCCTACCGCTTCGCGTGCTCCTGGGCGGTGCGCGGCTGCGCCGCGGTCACCGGCACGTTCGGCATCCTGAGCAGTCCGACCGCGACGGCCGACCGCTACCTGGAGATCGGTTTCACCGCGGCGGCCGGCACCCTGGCGCCCGGTGCGGACACCGGTGACCTGCAACTGCGCTTCTACCAGAGCAACTGGCAGCCGCTGCGGCAGAGCGACGACTACTCCTTCGGCGGCGGCCAGACCTCGTACGCGACCTGGGACAAGGTCACCGCCCAACTGGCCGGCGCCACCGTCTGGGGAACGGCTCCCGAGGGCAACGACCCCACGGACCCGACCGATCCGACCGATCCAACCGATCCGACCGACCCGCCCGGCGGCGGTCAGACCCTGTTCGACGACTTCGACTACAGCTCGCACACGGATCCCGCTGTCGCGGCCCACGGCTGGAGCGTGCGCTCCAACCCGGGCGGGCCCGGCGTCCCCGGCGCCACATGGGACCCGTCGAAGGTCACCTTCGTCTCCGCCGGGGGCAACTCGGTGATGAACCTGGAGACGTCCACGGCCGGCACCGGCGCGTCCACCACGCAGACCGAGATCCTGACCAAGTCGGCGAAGTTCAAGGACGGCACGTACGCGGCGCGGGTCAAGTTCGCCGACACGCCGAGGTCCGGGCCCGACGGGGACCATCTGGTGCAGACCTTCTTCACCATCAACGACCTCAAGGCGCCGATGGCCGACGACTACGCCGAGTACGACTTCGAGTACCTGCCGAACGGAGGGTGGGGCGAACCGTCGAACATCCTCTACACGACCTCCTGGGAGACCTACGACCCCGATCCGTGGCAGGCCGTCAACCAGCACTCCGAGCAGCGCAGCAGCTACGCCGGCTGGCACGACCTGGTGGTGACGATCGACGCCGGTGCCATCACCTACTACGTGGACGGGCAGCCGTTCGGCACGCATGACGCCCAGTACCTGCCGGAGCGGCCGATGTCGATCAACTTCAACCAGTGGCTGATCGACCTGAACGGCCAGACGTCGACGACGCCGCGCGCCTACGACCAGCAGGTCGACTACGTCCTGCACGTCAAGGACCAGGTGCTCACGCCGGCCGAGGTCGCGGCCAAGGTCGCCGGGTACCGCGCCGCCGGTACCGGGTTCGTGGACGAGGTGCCCGCCGCGTGATCCCCGGCGGGGACGGTCAGAACAGCCGCTCCTGAGCGGGCGCGGGCCGTCCCCGCCGGTTGCGCGACCGGGTGCCGGGTGCCGGTGCCGTCTCGCCGAACAGGGGGGCGGTGCCGTACGCGTCGGGCTCGGCCGGGACGGTGGCGGGGCCGGTGCCCACGTTGAGGACCAGTGGGGCGTCCCGGTCGAAGTCGCCCGGCGTCATCGCCACCCAGTCACGGTCCTGCCGCTCTCCCACGCACCGACACCTCTCTCGCGCCGCCCGCCGCGACCACGCGACGCTACCAGCCCCGCGGCAGCGGCGTGATCACGGCTCCCGCCCGGCCCGCATCCATCGTTCCCGGGTAGCGCGGAACCGACGCCGGATGATTGATTCTGCACTCTTGGAGCCCATTTCGATCATCTTCATGCATCGCTTCTCTCGTTTCGAACCCTTGACAGGGCCTATATCCGGTCGATTTACTCCCGATCAACGCCGATGCCCGTGTGATCGGCGGCAGAGGTACGCCCAGCCGGTAGCTGGCTTCGCGCCAGGAGCCCGGACTGAGTCGCCAGGACGGCCACGCGCGTCCGAGGCGGGGACGTACCCACCATCCTCCGGAGCTCGAACCATGAGCCGTACACAGGTGCACACCCCCAGAAAGCCGGTACTGGCCGGCATCGGTGCCACCGCCGTCCTCGTCACCGCCGCGGCCCTCGTGCCGGGCAGCACCCCGGCCGAGGCGGCCACCTACACCCCGCCACCCGCCCACGCGGGCTTCGACTACCAGATCGGCGGCGCCTACACCCCGCCGGCCGGAGTGGAGGTGGTCAGCCGCGACCACACGGCCTCCCCCGCGCCCGGCCTGTACAACATCTGCTACGTCAACGCCTTCCAGGCCCAGCCCGGCGCCGAGCAGGACTGGGACGACGACCTGCTGCTGCGCGACGCGAACGGCGACGTCGTCTACGACACCGACTGGGACGAGGCGTTCCTCGACATCCGCACCGCGGACAAGCGCGAGCGCATCGCCGAGAAGGTCGGCACCTGGATCGACGGCTGCGCGGACAAGGGCTTCCAGGCCGTCGAGCCGGACAACTACGACAGCTACACCCGCGCGGGCGACCTGCTGGACGCCGCCGACGCGCAGGGCCTGATCAAGCTGCTGGCGGAGCGCGCGCACTCCGACGGGCTGGCCATCGGGCAGAAGAACACCGTCGAGCTGGCCCCGAACCGCGAGGCGAACGGGCTGGACTTCGCGGTCGCCGAGGAGTGCGGCGAGTGGGACGAGTGCGGCGACTACACCGCCGAGTTCGGCGACCGGGTGATCGTCGTCGAGTACACCGCCAAGGGCCTGTCGAAGGCGTGCGCGGGTTTCGGCGACGAGCTGAGCATCGTCCGGCGCGACCTGGACGTGTCGCCGAAGGGCAGCAGCGGCTACGTCCGTGAGACCTGCTGACACCACCCGACGGCCAGTGCAGTCCTTGGAGGTACAGATGGATGCGGTCCGACGTGCCGCACGCCCCTCGCGCCGGGGTGTGCTGCGGGCCGGCGGGGGTGCCGCCCTCGCGGCGGCCGCGGGCAGCGCGGTGACCGGCTGCGGGGCCGGTACGGACGACGGCGTCGCGGCCGACGGCACGGTCACCGTCGAGATGTGGCACGGCCAGGCGGACACGGCGAAGAAGGCCCTGGAGGGCCTCGTCGCCGACTTCGAGCGGTCGCACCCGAAGATCAGGGTGAAGCTGGGCGGAGGTGTGCTGGCGGACGTGATGCTGCAGAAGATCACGGCCGCCCTCGCCGCCGGTTCCTACCCCGACATCGCCTACATCTTCGGGTCGGACCTGGCCCGGGTGGCCCGCAGCCCGCAGGTGGTGGACCTCACCGACATGGTCGGGTCGGGGCCCGTGCCGTGGAAGAACTACTGGGCGGCCTCCAGGGACGCCGTCACGCTCAACGGCAGGGTCAGGGCCGCCCCCGCGGTGCTCGACTCGCTCGCCGTGGTCTGCAACAGGAAGCTGTTCCGCGAGGCCGGACTGCCGCTGCCGGAGGCCGGCTGGACCTGGGAGGACTTCGTCTCCTCGGCCCGCACGCTCACCGAGTCGGGCCGGGGCCGGTTCGGCACCGGCTGGCCGGGCACGGGCGACGAGGACACCGTGTGGCGGCTGTGGCCGCTGATCTGGGACCTGGGCGGCGACGTCGTCGACGACGGCGGCAAGGGCATCGGCTTCGCCGACACCGGCGCCCGGGCGCTTCAGGTGGTGGCCGACCTGGCCCGGGACAAGAGCGTGTACGTCGACCCCAAGCCCGGCAGCGAGCAGATGTACCAGGTGTTCCAGTCCGGCCGCATGGGCATGGTGGTCACCGGGCCGTGGCAGCTGCCCGACATCGAGACCGCCGGGATCGACTACCACGTCGCTCCCCTGCCCTCCTTCAGCGGACGCCCGGTCACCATCTCGGGACCGGACACCTGGACGGTGTTCGACAACGGCGAGGCCCGGTCGAAGGCCGCCCGGACCTTCCTGACCTGGCTGGCCCGGCCCGAGCAGGACGTGCGCTGGGACATCGAGGCCGGCAGCCTCCCGCTCAGCCGCCGCACCGAGGCCCTGCCCGCCTGGCAGGACAAGGTCGCCCGCACCGAGGGCCTGAACGTGTTCACCACGGCGTTGGAGACGGCGCGCGTGCGCCCCGTCCACCCGGCGTACCCGGAGGTCTCGCAGGCGCTGGGGCAGGCGATCGTCGCCGTGCTCCTGGGGCGCAGCAGTCCGAAGAAGGCGCTGCGTGCCTGCGCCGACGAAGCCAACGCCGCCCTGCTCATACCGCGTTGAGGAGCCACACCGCCATGCCGCGCCTCCCCCGCCCCATCACCGTCGAGGGTCCGCCGCCGGATCCACGGCCACTGCGCCGCAAGCGCCGGCGCGAAACCGGCACCGCCTGGGCGTTCGTCTCACCGGCGGTCCTGATCGTCCTCGGCCTGAGCATCGTCCCGGTCGTCTGGTCGCTGCTGCTGTCCTTCCAGGCCAGCGACCTGGTGACGCCCAGCCGCTGGGTGGGCCTGGACAACTACCGCGCCCTCGCCCAGGACCCGAACTTCAGCCAGGCGGTCCGCAACACCCTGCTCTACACGGTCCTGTACGTGCCGCTGAGCCTGCTGTTCGGCCTGGCCCTCGCCCTGGTCCTGAACCGGCGCATCCGCTTCGTCGGCCTCTACCGCACCCTGATCTTCGTGCCGTTCGTGCTGTCGGCGACCGCGCAGGGCGTGCTGTTCTCGTTCATCCTGGACCCGGAGTTCGGCGCCGCCAACTCGGTGCTGCACCGCCTCGGCGTCTCCTCGCAGGGCTTCCTGTCCGACCCCTCCCAGGCACTGCTGGTACTGGTGGCGATCACGCTGTGGAGCGGCACCGGGTTCTGCGTCGTGGTCTACCTCGCCGCCCTCCAGGACGTGCCGCAGTCCCTGATCGAGGCGGCCCGCCTGGACGGCGCCGGGCGCCGGCACCTGCTGCGCCACGTCACGCTTCCCACGCTCACCCCGGTCACCGTCTTCCTGGTGCTGTGGCAGGCCATCCAGTCCCTCCAGGTCTTCGACCTGGTGTACGTCACCACCAAGGGCGGTCCGCTCGGCTCGACCACGGTGATCGTCTACTTCATCTGGGAGCAGGCCTTCAAGAACGCCACGGCGGGATACGGGGCCTCGGCCGCCTACGTCCTGGCCGTCGCGCTCGGTCTGGTCGCCGGGGCCGTCCGCATCGTCCGGCGTCGGGGACGCCACCGTCTCGAAGGGGCCCGATCATGACGGCGACCTCCACCCGGCCGGCCACCGCGAACGCCGTCGCGACGCGCCCGGCCGCCCTACGGCGCCGCCCGCGGCTCCCGTTCAGCCCCTGGCACCTGCTGCTCGCGCCGCTGGCCCTGGTCTTCGCCGTGCCGCTGGTGTGGCTGGTGCTCAGCTCGGTGATGAGCAACGCGGAGATCAACCGGTTCCCGCCGGCCCTGTGGCCGTCCGGCATCGACCTCGGCGGCTACCGGTACGTGCTGGGCAACGCGATGTTCCCCCGCTGGTTCGTCAACTCGCTGATCGTCTCCGCCGTCACCGTGGCCGCGAACCTGGTCTTCGGGTCGCTGGCCGGGTACGCCTTCGCCCGGATGCGGTTCGCGGGCTCCAGGGTGCTCATGGGGCTGATGCTGGCCACCATGGCGGTGCCGTTCCAGCTGACCATGATCCCGACGTTCCTGGTGATGAAGAAGCTCGGCCTCATCGACACCCTGGGCGCGCTGATCGTGCCGTCACTGGTCACGCCGTTCGCGGTGTTCCTGCTGCGGCAGTTCTTCCTCTCGCTGCCCAGGGAGCTGGAGGAGGCCGCCTGGATCGACGGCTGTTCACGGCTGCGGGTGCTGTGGCGGATCGTGCTGCCGCTGTCCCGTCCGGCGCTGGCCACGGTGGCCGTGCTGACCTTCCTGACCACGTGGAACGACCTGACCTGGCCGCTGATCGCCATCAACCACGACACGCAGTACACGCTGCAACTGGGCCTGACGACGTTCCAGGGGCAGCACCACACCCAGTGGGCGGCCGTGATGGCGGGCAACGTCAT
The DNA here is from genome assembly GCF_042730645.1 of Streptomyces sp. NPDC059906. Classification (NCBI taxonomy): domain Bacteria; kingdom Bacillati; phylum Actinomycetota; class Actinomycetes; order Kitasatosporales; family Streptomycetaceae; genus Streptomyces; species Streptomyces sp. NPDC059906. The sequence goes on along the minus strand of NZ_JBHWKU010000006.1, from coordinate 82,670 downwards.
CACCGTGCTGCCGGTCCTGCTCGCCTTCCTCGGCGCGCAGAAGACCTTCATCCAGTCGATCACCTCCAGCGGACTCAAGGGCTGACCGCCCGCCCTCCGTCCGCCGCCACCCGCAACGGAAAGAACCCCGCATGAGCACCACCGCCCACCCGTCCGCACCCAAGATCACCTTCGTCGGAGCCGGCAGCGTCGTCTTCACCCAGGGCCTGCTCGCCGACCTCTTCGCCTTCGACGAGCTGAAGTCCGCGCACATCGCGCTGCACGACATCGACGCGGAACGCCTGGCCACCGCGCGGGCCGCCGCCGAGTACATCGCCGCCGAACGCGGCGCCCGGCCGCGCGTCACCGCGCACGCCGACCGCCGCGAGGCCCTGGCCGGCGCCGACTTCGTCATCAACATCGTGCAGGTCGGCATGGGAGAGGCGACCCGGACCGACTTCGAGGTCCCGGCCCGGTACGGGCTGCGCCAGACCATCGGCGACACCCTGGGCGTCGGCGGCATCTTCCGGGCCCTGCGCACCTTCCCGCTGCTCAAGGCGCTCGGCGAGGACATCGCCGAGGTCTGCCCGGACGCCTGGCTGCTCAACTACACCAACCCGATGGCGATGAACGTCCAGTACCTCGCCGAGGCGACCGGCCTGACGCGCGTGGTGGGACTGTGCCACTCCGTGTACTGGACGGTCCAGGGTCTGTGCGAGCTGCTGAAGGTCCCCTACGAGGAGGTCACCTACCAAGCGGCGGGCGTCAACCACCAGGCGTGGGTGCTGCGTCTGGAGCACCAGGGCGAGGATCTCCATCCGCGCCTGGACGCCCTGATCGACGAGGACCCGCAACTGCGGCGCCGGGTCCGCATGGACATGTACCGGCGGCTCGGCCACTACCCGACGGAGACCAGCGAGCACTCCTCCGAGTACGTGCCCTGGTACCTGCACCACGACAGCGAGGTCGAGCGGCTGCGGCTGCCCGTCGGCGCGTACCTCGGCATCGTGGACGAGAACGTGGCCGAGTACGAGCGGACCCGCGACGCGCTGGCGTGCGGCGCGCCGCTCACCGTCGAGGGCACCATGGAGTACGCGCCGCAGATCATCCACAGCATGGTGACCGGCACGCCCCGCACGGTCTACGGCAACGTGCCGAACCACGGTCTGATCGAGAACCTGCCCGCCCGGGGCACCGTCGAGGTGCCGTGCCTGGTCGACTCCGCGGGCCTCCAGCCCACCCGCGTCGGTGCGCTGCCCCCGCAGCTGGCGGCCCTCAACCGGGCCTACCTCAGCACCACCGACCTGGTGGTGCGGGCGGCGACGGAGGACGACCCGCGGCACATCAGGCACGCGGCGATGGCCGATCCGGCGACCGCGGCCACCCTGCGGGTCGAGGAGATCTGGCAGCTGTGCGACGACATGGTCCGGGCCCACGGGGACCGGCTGCAGCCGGGGCTGCGGGGCGTACTCGCCCCCTGAGCCGCCGCCCGGGCGTGCTGGTGCGGCCCCGCGTACGGGGGAGAACGCGGGGCCGCACCAGCAAGCTATCGGAGTAATCGGCCGCCTGCCAGACCCGGCGCGTCCCCCGGCCGGTACGAACTCCCGTACCCGGCCGCCACCGGCGGGCTCCGCCCCGGGCTCGTACCGGGTGCCGTCACCCGACCGGCGGGCAGGAGCGTCGCCGGGAGCGGGAGGCGCGGCGACGGCGCGCGCTGCGGGGCGGGCCGTGCGGCAACACACTGTGGTCATGGTTTGCCCCGATCCGCCGGCGGCGGTGTCACGGCGTTTCCCCGACGGGCCGGCGAGCGTGGCGGCGGCCCGCCGGTTCGTGCGTGCCGCGCTGGACGGCGCCGCCCGTGACCTGGCGGACACGGCCCAGCTCCTGGTGCACTGCTCGCCGTACGCCGGTACGGGGCAGGGTCTCGCACTGGTGGAGCAGCTGGCCTCGCGGTTCGGGGCGGACAGCGACCACCGCCCAGGTCGGCGGGGACTGGTACGACAGCTTCGTCCTGCCCGGCGGGAACACCGCGCTGGTCATCGGCGACGTCACGGGGCACGACCTCGACGCGGCCATCGCGATGAGCCAGTTGCGCAGCATGCTGCGCGGCATCGCCGTGGACCGCGAGGAGCCGCCCGCGGAGGTGCTGCGCAGGCTGGACCTGGCGAACCACAGCACTCCTCCGCCGGCCATCCGCCACCGCTGCTGACCACCCGGGACGGCCGGACCCACTGTCTCGACGGCGGAACCGGCCTGCTGCTGGGCATGGACCCCGACGCGCCCCGCGTCACGGCGCGTGACGTACTGCCGGCCCACTCGACGCTGCTGCTGTACACGGACGGTCTCGTCGAGCGCCGCGACGAAGCCCTCGACCGGCTGCGCCGGCACGCCGCCGACCTGGCCCACGAGCCCCTCGACACGTTCTGCGACGAGCTGCTGATCGGCCTGGGGGCGGACAGCGCGGACGACATCGCGGTCCTCGCCGTCCGGCCCTCGCCGCCCTGACCCAGGTGCCCGTTCGGGCATCTCCCTCTGCCTCGGCGGCTCGTGACGCCGGCTCAGGGGTGGCGATAGCGTCGCCTTGTGAGCAACACGTTCCGGCGAGCGGCCAGATGAACGACGAGCGGCTGACCGTGGCGCCGACGGCCGACGACGCGGACGACCCACGACAGGAACCGGAGCGGCCGGAACGGCCGGAGGGCCCCGAGCGCGGCCCCCGGCGAAAGCGCCGCGGACCGGGCCCCGTCACCCTGTTGCTGCTGCCGGCTCTCGTGACCGTCACCGGTGTGGCCGCCTTCCTCGTACTGGGCGGGCTGCCGGACCCGTGGCCCGACGACTCGGACGCCAAGGCGTCGACCGCGGCCAACATCGACCCCTCCTACGTCCCGTGGCTGCGCAAGGCCGCCTCGGCCTGCACCGTCCTGGAGCCGTCGGTGCTCGCCGCGCAGATCGACCAGCTCTCCGGCTGGAGCGACGACTCGGACGAACTCTCGGGCCAGAAGGGCATCGCCGCCTTCACCGACAGCGAGTGGCGGACCTGGGGCAAGGACGACGACGGCAACGGGCACGCCTCGCCCCGCGATCCGGCGGACGCCATCATGGCGCTGGGCCGGCGGGACTGTTCCCTGGCCGAGAAGGTGACCGGGCTGCGTACCGAGGGCCGGGTCAACGGCGACCTCGTGGAGCTGACCCTCGCCGCGTACGCCGTGGGACCCGACGCGGTGACCGGGGAGGGGCGGGTACCCGCGGCGGCCAAGACGTACCTCGCCGAGGTCCAGGCCCTGGTACCGCGGTACGAGGCGCTGGACCGGGAGGACTCCGCCGACGGGGCGGGCGGACCGGCCGGTGCCCTGCTGACCGCGCCGGTGAGCCCGCTCACCATCACCTCGCCCTTCGGGTCCCGGGAGCACCCGCTGACCGGCGTGACCAAGCTGCACACCGGCGTGGACTTCGCCGCGCCGCAGGGCGCCCAGGTCGTGGCGGCGCGGCGGGGCCGCGTCGTGTTCGCCGCGCTCACCAGCGCGTACGGCAACCGCATCGTGATCGACCACGGGACCATCCAGGGCAAGCGGGTGGAGACGACCTACAGCCACCTCGCCTCCCTGGGGGCGTCGGTGGGGCAGACCGTGGAGGCCGGGGCCCCGATCGGACGGGTCGGCTCCACGGGTCTGTCGACCGGCCCGCACCTGCATTTCGAAGTCATCCTCGACGGGTACTACACCGATCCGCGCCCCTGGGTCGTCGCGAACGGGGTTTGATCCGGCGGATCGTGTCGAGAACCTCAACATGACCCAGTCGAAGCGCGAGACAGAGCGGAAGTACGAGCCGCCGTCCGGTGGCCTCGCCGGGCTGCCGGACCTCACAGGCGCCGGACCCGTCGCCTCGGTCACCGCGGCCGGGCCCGAGGAGCTCGACGCGGTTTACCACGACACGGTGGATCTGCGGCTCGCCGGGTCCTCGGCCACGCTGCGCCGCCGTACGGGCGGCCCCGACGCGGGCTGGCACCTGAAGCTGCCGCTCACCGGGGACACCCGCGAGGAGGTGTGGGCCCCGTTGTCGGACGACGTGCCCGCGGCGCTGCGCGAGCTGGTGCTGTCCCGCACGCGGGGCGCCCCGCTGCGTCCGGTGGTGCGGATCCGGTCCACCCGGGCCGTGCGGCGGCTGCACGACGCCGAGGGCGGGGTGCTGGCCGAGCTGAGCCTCGACGAGGTGCGGGCGGACGCGACGGCGGCGGGCGGCGGGCGTGCCGAGTGGGGCGAGCTGGAGGTCGAACTCGCCGAGGGTGTCCCTGCCGGACTGCTCGACGCCGTGGAGAAGAAGCTCCGCAAGAAGGGGATCGTCCGGGCCGACAGTCCGTCGAAGCTCGCCCGGGCGCTGCGGGACACCGGCGTGGGCGACGCGGGCGTGCGCCGGCCGCCCGAAGCAGTGGTCGCCGGGTCCTCCGGTTCGTACGTGCTCTCCTACCTGCGCGAGCAGGTCGGCGTCCTGGTGAGCCTGGATCCGGCGGTACGCCGCGACCTGCCCGACGCGGTGCACCAGATGCGCGTCACGTGCCGCCGGCTGCGCAGTTGCCTGCGCTCGTACCGGTCGGTCCTTGACCGGCGGGTCACCGATCCCGTGGCCGCGGAACTCAGGTGGCTGGCGGGCGAGCTGGGGGCCGCGCGGGACCAGGAGGTGCAGCGCGAACGCATCGGCGCCGCGCTGGACGGGCTCCCCGACGAGCTGGTGCTCGGCCCCGTCGCCGCCCGGCTGCGGGTGTGGGACGTGTCCCGGGACCAGGACGTGCGGTCCCGGACGCGTGAGGCCCTGGGCAGCCCGCGCCAGCTGCGCCTCCTGGACGCGCTGGACGCGCTGGTCCGGCGCCCGCCCCTGCGCGCCGGGGCCGGGCGGAAGCCGGCCCGGACGATGGCCCGGGCGGTGCTCAAGGAGTACGGCCGTCTCGCCGGTCGCATGGACCTCGCGCTCGCGCGGCCGTCCGGCCGGTCCCGGGAGAGGGAGCTGCACGAGGCGCGCAAGGCGGCCAAGAGGCTGCGCTACGCGGCCGAGGTCGCGCGTCCCGCGCTCGGCAAGCCCGTCGCCCGGCTCGGCAAGCAGGCCAAGGCGGTGCAGCAGCTGCTCGGCGAGCACCAGGACGCCGTGGTCGCCCAGGACATCCTGCGCCGGCTGGCGGTGGCCGCCCACGGGGCGGGCGAGTCGGCGTTCACGTGGGGGGTGCTGCACGGCCGGGAACGGGCGGGTGCGGAGGCCCGGCAGCGGGAGCTGCCCGGGGTGTGGCGGGCCGCGTCGGATCCCGCGCTGCGGGCCCCGCTCGAACACTGAACGGCGACAACTCCTGTGCGGAGTCTTGCCGGATCGAAGCCTCACCACTTAAATCACACCTTGAACTAAGCCGCTGCGCACAGCGGTTGGTCGGTCCTGTCCGCATCCGCAGAAAGCTCACGCATGAGACTGAGATCCATGGGTGTCGCGCTCGTCGCCACGGCGGCGCTGGTCACCCTCCCCGCTCCGATGACGGCCACCGCGGCCGACACTCCCCTCTCCCAGGGCCGGACGGCCACGTCGTCCTCGGCCGAGAACGCCGGCACGCCGTCGCAGAACGCCGTCGACGGCGACACGGCCACCCGGTGGTCGTCGGCCGCGAGCGACGACCAGTGGCTCCAGGTCGACCTCGGCGCCACCGCCTCCGTCACCCGGGTCGTGCTCGACTGGGAGGCGGCCTACGGCAAGGACTACAAGATCCAGCTCTCCCAGGACGGGAGCACCTGGACCGACGCGAAGACGGTCACCGGCGGCGACGGCGGCACCGACACCCTCGACGTGTCGGGCCAGGGCCGCTACGTCCGGATGCAGGGCGTCCACCGGGCCACCCCCTGGGGCTACTCGCTGTGGGAGTTCCAGGTCTTCGGCACCACCGGCGGCACCGCCCCGGGCGGCTCCTGCGACACCGCCAACGCCGCGCAGGGCAGGCCCGCTTCCGCCTCCTCCGTCGAGAACGCCGGAACACCGGCCGCCGCGGCCTTCGACGGCGACACCGGCACCCGCTGGTCCAGCCAGGCCTCCGACCCCCAGTGGGTGCGGGTCGACCTGGGCGCCGTGAAGGACCTGTGCAAGGTGGACCTGAACTGGGAGGCCGCCCACGCCAAGGACTTCCGCATCGAGGCGTCCTCCGACGGGCAGAACTGGCAGACGCTGAAGAGCGTCACCGGCGCCACCGGCGGCAAGGCCTCCTACGACGTCGGCGGTTCGGGCCGCTACGTCCGCGTCCACGGCACCGCACGCGCCACCGGCTACGGCTACTCGCTGTGGGAGGTCGCCGTGCACACGGGCACCACCGGCACTCCCCCGGTCGAGGGCGGCGGCGACCTGGGGCCGAACGTCATCGTCGTGGACCCGTCCACGCCGAACCTCCAGCAGAAGTTCGACCAGGTCTTCGCCCAGCAGGAGTCGAACCAGTTCGGCAGCGGGCGCTACCAGTTCCTGCTGAAGCCGGGCACGTACAACGGGATCAACGCCCAACTGGGCTTCTACACCTCGATCTCCGGTCTCGGCCTCAACCCGGACGACACCCAGATCAACGGTGACATCACCGTGGACGCGGGCTGGTTCAACGGCAACGCGACCCAGAACTTCTGGCGTTCGGCCGAGAACCTGGCCATCACGCCGTCCAACGGCACCGACCGCTGGGCCGTCGCCCAGGCCGCCCCGTTCCGGCGCATCCACGTCAAGGGCGGTCTCAACCTCGCCCCCAACGGCTACGGCTGGGCCTCCGGCGGCTACATCGCCGACTCGAAGATCGACGGCACCGTCGGCCCCTACTCCCAGCAGCAGTGGTACACCCGGGACAGCTCGGTCGGCGGCTGGACCAACGGCGTCTGGAACATGACGTTCACGGGCGTCGAGGGCGCACCGGCGGGCAACTTCGAGACCGGCCCGTACACGACGCTCGACACCACGCCCGTCTCGCGCGAGAAGCCGTTCCTGTACCTGGACGGCAACGAGTACAAGGTGCGGGTCCCCGCCAAGCGCACCAACGCGCGCGGCGTCTCCTGGCCCGCCAACGCCGGCGGCACCTCGCTGCCGCTCAGCCAGTTCTACGTCGTCAAGCCCGGCGCGACGGCGGCGACCATCAACGCCGCGCTCGACCAGGGCCTCAACCTGCTGTTCACCCCTGGCGTCTACCACATCGACCAGACCATCGAGGTCGACCGCGCCAACACCGTCGTGCTCGGCCTCGGTCTGGCCACGATCATTCCGGACGGCGGCGTCGACGCCATGCACGTGGCCGACGTCGACGGCGTGCGGCTCGCGGGCTTCCTCATCGACGCGGGTCCGCAGAACTCCGACACGCTGCTGCGGATCGGGACGCCGGGCGGGAACGCCGACCACTCCGCCAACCCCACGACCATGCAGGACGTGTTCATCCGCGTCGGCGGCGCGGGACCCGGCAAGGCCACCGACTCCATCGTGGTCGAGAGCGACGACGTGCTCATCGACCACACCTGGATCTGGCGGGCCGACCACGGCGAGGGCGTCGGCTGGGAGACCAACCGCGCCGACTACGGCCTCAGGGTCAACGGCGACGACGTGCTCGCGACGGGACTGTTCGTCGAGCACTTCAACAAGTACGACGTCTACTGGAACGGTGAGCGCGGCCGGACCATCTTCTTCCAGAACGAGAAGGCCTACGACGCCCCGAACGAGGCCGCCATCACCCACGACGGCATCGTCGGCTACGCGGCCTACAAGGTCGCCGACTCGGTGAACGTGCACGACGCGGTGGCGCTGGGCAGCTACTGCAACTTCACCGCCGACCCGAGCATCGTCCAGCACCACGGGTTCCAGGTGCCGGTCAAGCCGGGGGTCAGGATGCGCAACCTCCAGGTGATCTCACTGGGCGGCATGGGCCAGTACCGCCATGTCGTCAACGACACCGGCGCGGCCACGTCGGGGACGGACACCGTGCCGTCCAAGGTCGTCCAGTTCCCGTGAGGGACGACGCGCCCCGCCTGGTGCGGGGCGCGTCACCCACCGGGTGAAAGGACCCGGACACTCAGGCGAGTTGGACGAGGAGGTCGCCGCCCTCGACCTGCTGGATGCGGTTGATGGCGAGCCTGGCCACCGTGCCGGACTTCGGGGCGGTGATGGAGGCCTCCATCTTCATCGCCTCGATGGTGGCCACGGTGGCACCGGCCTCCACCGCGTCGCCCTCGGCGACGGCGAGGGTCACCACCCCGGCGAAGGGCGCGGCGACATGGCCGGGGTTCGCCCGGTCGGCCTTCTCCGTCACCGGGACGTCGGAGGCCGCCGACCGGTCGCGGACCTGGATCGGGCGGATCTGGCCGTTCAGGGAGGACATCACGGTCCGCATGCCCCGCTCGTCGGCGTCGCCGACCGCCTGCAGCTCGATCAGCAGCCGGACACCCGGGTCGAGGTCGACCGTGTACTCCTTGCCCGGGCGCAGCCCGTAGAAGAAGTCCTTGCTGTCGAGGACGCTGGTGTCACCGAACGAGGCGCGGTGGGTGTCGAACTCGCGGGCCGGAACCGGGAACAGCAGCCGGTTGAGAGTCGCCCGGCGGTCCTTGTCGAGCCCGGCGCGGTCGTCGGCGTCCAGCTCCGCCACCGGCCTGGCCTCGGCACGGCCCCGCAGCGCCCTGCTGCGGAACGGCTCGGGCCAGCCGCCGGGCGGGGTGCCCAGCTCGCCGCGGAGGAAGCCGACGACGGAGTCCGGGATGTCGAACCGGTCGGGGTCCTGCTCGAAGTCGGCCGGGGAGACACCGGCGCCCACCAGGTGCAGGGCCAGGTCGCCGACCACCTTGGACGACGGGGTGACCTTGACGAGGCGGCCCAGCATCCGGTCGGCGGCGGCGTACATCGCCTCGATGTCCTCGAAGCGGTCGCCGAGGCCGAGCGCGACGGCCTGGGTGCGCAGGTTGGAGAGCTGGCCGCCGGGGATCTCGTGGTGGTAGACCCGGCCGGTCGGGGAGGCGAGGCCCGCCTCGAAGGGGGCGTAGACCTTGCGGACGCTCTCCCAGTACGGCTCCAGGTCGCCGACGGCCTGGAGGTCGAGTCCGGTGGGCCGCTCGGTGTGGTCGGTGGCGGCCACGATCGCCGACAGCGACGGCTGCGAGGTGGTGCCCGCCATGGACGCCACGGCACCGTCGACGGCGTCGGCGCCCGCCTGGATCGCCGCCAGGTAGGTGGCGAGCTGACCGCCGGTGGTGTCGTGGGTGTGCAGGTGCACCGGCAGGTCGAACTCCCGGCGCAGCGCGGACACCAGGGTCGCGGCGGCCGGGGCGCGCAGCAGACCCGCCATGTCCTTGACCGCCAGCACGTGCGCTCCGGCGTTCACGATCTGCTCGGCGAGCCGCAGGTAGTAGTCGAGGGTGTAGAGCCGCTCCGAGGGATCCGACAGGTCGGCGGTGTAGCAGAGCGCGACCTCGGCGACGGCGGTGCCGGTCTGCCGTACGGCCTCGATGGCGGGCCGCATCTGCTCGACGTCGTTGAGGGCGTCGAAGATGCGGAAGATGTCGATGCCGGTGGCGGCGGCCTCCTGCACGAAGGCGTCGGTCACCTCGGTGGGATACGGGGTGTAGCCCACGGTGTTGCGGCCGCGCAGCAGCATCTGGAGGCAGAGGTTGGGCACCGCCTCGCGCAGCGCGGCCAGCCGCTCCCAGGGGTCCTCGGCGAGGAAGCGCAGGGCGACGTCGTAGGTGGCGCCGCCCCAGCACTCCAGGGACAGCAGCTGGGGCAGGGTGCGGGCGACGACGGGCGCCACCGCGAGCATGTCCTTGGTGCGCACCCGGGTGGCGAGCAGCGACTGGTGGGCGTCGCGGAAGGTGGTGTCGGTGACGCCGATGGTGGACGACTCGCGCAGTCGGCGGGCGAACCCCTCCGGCCCCAGCTCGGTCAGCAACTGGCGGGACCCGGCGGGAGGTTCACCGGCGGACACCGCCGGCAGCTTGGTCAGCGGGTCGATCAGCTCGGGGCGCTCGCCGTGCGGCTTGTTCACGGTGACGTCGGCGAGGTAGGTCAGCAGCTTGGTGCCGCGGTCGGCGGAGTGCCGGGCGGTCAGCAGGTGCGGGCGCTGTTCGATGAACGAGGTGGTGACCCGTCCGGCCTGGAAGTCGGGGTCGTCCAGGACCGCCTGGAGGAAGGGGATGTTGGTGGCGACGCCGCGGATGCGGAACTCGGCGACCGCACGCCGGGCGCGGTTCACCGCGGTGGTGAAGTCCCGTCCCCGGCAGGAGAGCTTGACCAGCATCGAGTCGAAGTGCGCGCTGATCTCCGTACCGGCGTGGGTGGTACCGCCGTCGAGCCGGATGCCCGAGCCGCCCGGCGAGCGGTAGGCGCTGATCCGGCCGGTGTCCGGGCGGAAGCCGTTGGCCGGGTCCTCGGTGGTGATCCGGCACTGGAGGGCGGCACCGCGCAGGGTGATGTTCTCCTGGGCGAGTCCGAGGTCGGCCAGTGTCTGGCCGGCGGCGATGCGCAGCTGGGACTGGACCAGGTCGACGTCGGTGACCTCCTCGGTGACCGTGTGCTCGACCTGGATGCGCGGGTTCATCTCGATGAAGACGTGGTTGCCGTCCCGGTCGACGAGGAACTCGACGGTGCCGGCGTTGCGGTAGCCGATCTTCCGGGCGAAGTTCACCGCGTCGGCGCAGATCCGCTCCCGCAGGGCCGGGTCGAGGCCCGGCGCGGGCGCCAGCTCGATGACCTTCTGGTGGCGGCGCTGCAGGGAGCAGTCCCGCTCGAAGAGGTGGATGACGCTGCCCTCGCCGTCGGCGAGGATCTGCACCTCGATGTGGCGGGGTTCGACGACCGCCTTCTCCAGGAAGACGGTGGAGTCGCCGAAGGCGGAGGCGGCCTCGCGGGAGGCGGCTTCGATGGCCTCGCGCAGCTGGGCGGGCTCCTCGACGCGGCGCATGCCTCGCCCGCCGCCGCCCGCGACCGCCTTGACGAACACGGGGAAGCCGACGTCGTCGGCGGCGCGTACGAGTTCGTCCACGTCGGTGGAGGGCGCCGAGGAGCCGAGCACGGGTACTCCGGCCTCGCGGGCGGCGGCCACGGCCCGTGCCTTGTTGCCGGTCAGTTCCAGGATCTGGGCGCTGGGACCGACGAAGGTGATCCCGGCCTCCTCGCAGGCGCGGGCGAGTTCGGGGTTCTCGGACAGGAAGCCGTAGCCCGGGTAGACGGCGTCGGCCCCCGCACGGCGGGCGGCGCGCACGATCTCCTCCACGGAGAGGTACGCGCGGACCGGATGCCCCTGCTCCCCGATCTCGTAGGCCTCGTCGGCCTTGAGCCGGTGCAGCGAATTGCGGTCCTCGTGCGGGAAGACGGCGACGGTGCGCGCGCCGAGCTCGTAGCCCGCCCGAAACGCACGGATCGCGATCTCACCGCGGTTGGCGACCAGCACCTTGCGGAACATTCTTGATCCCTTCAGCCTGCCGGGTGACGAGACCATGGTGTCGGCGCCGCCCTCCGTACGCCATGTGAGCCGGGCCACTCCCGGCCGCGTCACCGCAGGGCGGCGGTCAGGCGCAGGCGGATGCGGTCGAGACCGGCCGGTGTGCGGGAGGGGGCGGCGGTGGTGCAGCCGGGCAGGCCGGCCCGGGCCAGGGTGCTCAGCAGCGCCCGGGGGCCGCTGTCGAGGTAGGTGGTGAATCCGGCCAGGCGCAGCGCGCGCAGCGTCCGGTGGAAGGCGAGCGGCTCGCAGAGGTGTGCGGCCGCCACCGTGCGCAGCTGGGCCGGGGTGCGGGCGGGCCCCGGCGTGGCGGCCGTGTACACGGGGAGCGTGGGCGGGACGACGGGCTGGGCGCGCAGCAGGCGCCGGAAGGCCCGCTGCACCTCGGCGAGCAGCGGGTGGTGGTAGGCGGTGCGGGTGGTCAGCGGGGTGGCGCGTCGGCCGAGCGCCAGGGCCGCTCTCCCGACGGCGGCCAACTGGTCCTCGGGTCCCGCCAGGACGGTCTGGCCGGGGGCGTTGCGGGCGGCGATCCGCACCTGCGGCAGGCCCTCGGCGCGCAGCAGGTCGGCCGCCAGCTCGGCGGTCAGGTCGGTGGCCAGCAGGCCCGCGGCCGGCAGCGCGGCGTCGCGCAGCAGCCGGTCGCGGACGTGCAGCAGCCGCACGCCCTGTTCGATCGTGATGACCCCGGCCACGGTGAGCGCCGCGAGGTCGCCCACGCTGTGGCCGAGCACCGCGTGGACGGGCGGCGTCGCGAGATCGAGCAGGACGGCGGCGGAGGCGACCACGGCGGCGTACGTGGCCAGGTCGAAGGCGAGGGGGTCGGTACGCACGAGCAGGTCGGGGTCGGACGCGGCGCTGTCGGTGAGGAGGCGGCCCACGGGGGTGCCGGTGGAGCCGAGTGCGGTGCTGTGGGCGTCGACCGTCCGCAGCACCCGCGCGACCGACGGGACCCCGCTCAGGTGACGCAGGGCGCCGGGCAGGTAGGCCCCCTGGCCGGGGCACATCAGCACGGTGCGCGGTGTGCCGCCGGCGGGGGCCAGACGGTCGTCCGTCATGAGGCGCCGGCGAAGGCGAGCGCGACGTTGTGTCCGCCGAAGCCCATGCTCGTGGTGACGGCCGCGAGGGGCCCGGAGGGCAGTGCCGCCGGGTCGCGGCCGACGACGTTCAGGCCGATCTCGGGGTCGACCCGTTGGAGGCTGCAGGCCGGCGGTGCCGTTCTGTCCCGCAGGGCGAGGACGGTGAGGACGGCCTCGATGGCTCCGGCGGCACCGAGGGTGTGTCCGAAGGCGCCCTTGGTGGCGCTGACCGTCACGTCGTCCACTCCCTTGGCGAAGACGCTGTGCAGCGCCCGCGCCTCGCCGAGGTCGCCGAGCGGTGTGGAGGTGGCGTGGGCGTTGACGTGCTGGATCTGCTCCGGCACGAGCCCCGCGTCGCGCAGCGCGGCGTCGACGGCCGCCGCACAGCCGGTACCGCCGGGCGCCGGCTGGGCCACGTGGTGGCTGTCGTTGGTGATGCCCGCCCCGGACAGCCGGCCGTGGACGCGGGCGCCGCGGGCGGCGGCGTGCGCGGCGCTCTCGACCACGAGCATGCCGGCGCCCTCCCCCATCACGAAGCCGTCCCGGTCGGCGTCGAAGGGCCGGGAGGCCCCCTTGGGATCGTCGTGGCGCAGGGAGAGGGCCTGCAGCCGCGCGAACCCGGCCAGGGCCAGCGGATGCAGCGCGGCCTCGGTGCCGCCCGCGACCACGATGTCCGCGCGGCCGTCCCGGATCATGCCGAGGGCCTGGGCGAGGGCCTCGGCACCGGAGGCGCAGGCACTGACAGGGGCGTGCACCCCGGCCTTCGCGCCCACCATGAGCCCCACTTCGGCGGCCGGGTGGTTGGGCAGCATGACCGGGATGGCGCGCGGGCTCACCCGCCCCGGGCCCCGCGTCTGCAGGCGGTGGTTCTGCTCCAGGACGCTGGTGAGGCCGCCCAGCCCCACCCCGACGACCACCGCCACCCGCGAGCCGTCCCCGGCGAGCGCCGACGGGTCGGGGAACCCCGCGTGGCGAACGGCCTCGCGGGCGGCCACGAGGGCGAACTGCGCCGAACGGTCGCAGTGCGCCGCCTTGGCGGACGACAGGACCGTCGTGGGGTCGACCGCGGCCCGGGCCGCGAGGTACACCTGCGCGGGCCCCGCCGGCCCGCCGAAGTCGACGCGTTCGACGCCGCACACGCCGTCCAGCAGAGCCCGCCAGGTGGAGGGGACGTCGCCGCCCAGCGAGGTGGTCAGTCCCAGCCCCGTGACGACGGCGGCCCGCTCCTCGGGGGCCGGATCGGCCGCGTGTCGTGGACTCACGCGGTGCCGCCCGCGGGGGCGGCGACGGCCTCGGCGAGGTGGGCGGCGATCTGCCGCACCGTCGTGAGCCGGTCCGCCTGCTCCTGGGGGACCTCGATCTGCCAGCGGTCCTCGATCGCGGCGACCAGTTCCAGCCGGGCCAGCGAGTCGACGCCCAGGTCGTCCTGGAGCGAGGAGTCGGGACCGATCTCCTCCACGGTCAGGTCCTCGACCGTGGCGGCGAGCAGGTCACGCAGTTCGTCGAGCAGCTGTCGTTCGTCGGCGGTGGACGGCATGTCCGGTACTCCCTTGGTCGGTGCACGGCGCGCCCGGAGGCGGTGGGCGGGAGGACCCGTTCCTCGGGCGCGCCGGTGGTGTCCGGCGACCTGCCGGTGCACGCCGACAGGCTGTCCGGCCGTGCGGCACGGTAAGCGCCGGGGACGGGGGGACGGCGGAGCATCGGGAGCACGGGACGGGCTCCTGCGAGCACCCCTGTCCCCCCTTCACCTTGAAGCGCCCCGGGACCGACCGAGGGTGGCAGGCAGCGGGCGCGTAAGGGACCGGACGGGGCGAAACGGGGCGCCGGACATCCTCAACGGACTTTGGCGGCTCTTTTAAGGCTTTCTGAAGACGGCCCTCGAACGGGCGTTTCCACGCCGGTCGCGCCCTAGGCTCTCGAACACCCCCCACAGTCCCGGTGGGCGCGTTCGCGTCCACCGGGTACGGGGGCTCCGCCAGCCGACCGACAAGCCGAGGTGTCCTGCGTATGGGTTCCCGCCGAGCCGCTCGCCCGTCCCGCTCCCACGCCCGCCCGCGCGGCGGACTCAGGAACCGCGGTACCGCGCTGGCACTCGGTGCCGTCACCCTGACCGCGGGCGTCGGAATCACCCTGGCCGTCGGCGACGGCGACGACGGCGGGGCCTCCGACCGGGTCACCGCGAACGCCGCCGACCAGGCGTCCAACGCCGGGGAAGCGGCGGGCGGTGCGGCACCGCTCGCCTCCGCGCCGGCGCGCCCGAGCGCCACGGCCGGCGGCTCGCCGAGTCCGAGTGCCGAGCCGAAGAGGACACCGACGAAGACGGCGAGCCCCACGACACGTGCCCCCAAGGCTTCCGCGCCGACTTCCAAGGCTCCCGTCAGGGCCACCACGAAGAGCGGCGGCGACCGGTCGGGGGGCAGCGGGTCCGGCAGCGGTTCGGGGGCGTCCAGCGGCTCGGGTTCGGGTTCCGGCTCGGGCTCCGGCTCGACGGGCGGTGCCGAGGCGCAGGTCCTCGCGCTGGTCAACGAGGAGCGGACCGCGGCGGGCTGCTCCCCGGTCACCGCGAACAGCAGACTGACCCGCGCGGCCGACGACTACAGCGACGTCATGGCGAGCAGCGGTGTGATGTCCCACACGGGTCCCGACGGCTCCACGATGGCGAGCCGGGTCGAGGCCGCCGGCTACCAGTGGTCGGCGCTGGGCGAGAACATAGCCCAGGGCCAGGCGGACGCCGCCGCGGTGATGGACGCCTGGATGAACAGCACCGGCCACCGCGAGAACATACTCAACTGCTCCTTCAAGGAGCTGGGGGTCGGCGTCCACTTCGGCGACGGCGGCCCCTGGTGGACGCAGGACTTCGGTACCGGTCGCTGACACCGGTCACCGCGGTCGGCGCGTCACCGGTCACCGCCACCCGGCCGCCCGGCCGCCCGCGCGTCGGCCAGCGCGAACGACACCGTCACCCGTGCGCCGCCCAGCGGCGCGCGGGTGATCGTCAGTTCGCCGTCCGCCGTACGGGCCGCCCGGGCCACGATGTCCAGGCCGAGCCCCGTGGAACCGCCCACGCTGACGCCCCGGGTGAGGGCCGCCCCGGGGTCCGCGACGCCCGGCCCGGCGTCGTCGACCGTGAGGCGCACGTGCCGGTCCCGGCGTTCCACGCGCACCACGAAGCGGGTGCCCTGCGGGGTGTGCCGGAAGACGTTGCCGATCAGGGCGTCGACGACGGCGGCGAGGTCGTCCTCGGGGAAGGCCACGGGGGCCGGACGCGGAGTGAGGGAGCGCTCGAACGGCCGCTCCTGCTGGGCGGCGAGGACCGACCAGAAGTCCAGGCGCATCGCGACCACCTCGGCGACGTCGCACGGTTTCGCCGTGCCCGCCCCGGTCCCGGCGAGCTGTGCCGCCGCCAGGGGTGTACGCGCCGCCGCGATGATCGAGTCCAGCTCGCGTTCGAGCTGCCCGGCGGCTTCCGTGACCCGTAGGGCGCTCGGTGTCGCGCCCATCCGGTCGGCCTCCAGGTACAGGGCGGTCAGCGGGGTGCGCAGCCGGTGCGAGAGGTCGGCGACCAGCTCGCGCTCGACGGCGAGCAGGTCGACGACCCGGTCGGCCATGGTGTTGAACGCCGCTCCGGCCTCCTGGAGCTCGGGCGGGCCGTCCGGTTCCACCCGGACCCCGAGGTCGCCGGAGCCGAGGGCGAGCGAGGCGCGCTTGAGGCCCCGGGAGGAGCGCACCACCCGGGCGCCCAGCCGGTCGGCGACCAGCACCGAGCCGCCCACCAGGCCCAGGGCGAGCAGCGCCATCACACCCCAGGAGGCCGTCACCCCCCGCGTGAGGTCGGCGGCGGGCACGTAGGCCTCGACGACCGCGACCCGCTCGCCCCGCAGGACGACGGGCTGCAGGTAGGCCCAGCCGTCCGCGGTGTCCACCGCGAGCGTCTCCCGCCCCCGTACGGCCCGGTCGAGGGCCTCCTCGGGCGCGTGCGGGGTGCCGACGAAGCCGCCGTCGGGCAGCCGGACGACCAGTTGGTCGGCGGAGCCGAGTTCCGCGACGGCCTGCTGGACGTCGGCGCGGCGGGTGGTGAGGGCGAGGACCGGGGAGAGGGCCGCGGCGCGCTGCTCGGCGGCGGTGGTGACCCGGTCACGGGCCTGTTCGCGCACGAGGAGGGCGAGCGGGATGAGGAACGACAGCGCCACCATGGAGGTGACGGCCAGGGCGATCCCGGCGAGGGCACGTCTCATGGCGCGCTGACCAGCTTGATGCCGATCCCCCGCACGGTGTGGAGATAGCGCGGCTTTCGCGCCTTCTCGCCCATTTTGCGGCGGAGTGCGGAGAGGTGGACGTCCACCGTCTGGTCCTCGACGTACGGCTGTTGCCACACCTCGGCGAGTATCCGCTGCCGCGACATGACCTGGTCGGCGTTGGCGGCGAGGTAGGCGAGCAGGTCGAACTCCCTGCGGGTGAGGGGGAGTTCCCGGCCGGCGAGGTGGGCGGTGCGCGCGGTGGGGTCGATGCGGAGGTCGGCGACCCGGAGGACGGGCGGCCGTGCGGCGGGGAGGTCGGCGGGCGCGGAGCGGCGCAGCACGGCGGCGAGCCGGGCCGCGAGCTGGCCGCCGGAGAAGGGCTTGACCATGTAGTCGTCGGCGCCCGCGTTGAGCAGCCGGATGATCTCGGCCTCGTCGTCGCGGGCGGTGGCGACCAGCACCGGGACGCGGGATATGCCCCGGATCATCCGCAGCACGTCGAGTCCGTCGAGGTCGGGCAGCCCGAGGTCGAGCACGACGATGTCCGGCGGGCTCTGGGTGATGTCGCGCAGCGCCTCGAAACCCTGGTGTGCGGTCTTGACCGCGTAGCCGTGTCCGGTGAGGACCTCGATCAGCGCGGCCCGGATCACAGGGTCGTCCTCGACGACAAGTACGGAGGCCATGGGCAGGCACGTTAGCCGGTCCGTCACTATGGTGTCGTGTCCCGCCTCCTTCGCTACCTGATCATCTGGCTGTCCTGCACGGCGGCCAGTGTCACGGCCGTCATCATCACGATCCACTTCGTGGTGGGGTCGACCCGGCCGACCGCGCCGGTCGCGCAGACCGCGCCGAAGGAGCTCCCGGCACCGCCCCGGCCGACCGTGTCCAAGACCGTGACGGCCACTCCCAGCCCGTCGCCCACGAGCCGCGCGCCCAGCCCGGCCCCGTCCCGCACCAGCGAGGAGCCGCCGGAGCCGACGCCGACCCCCACGCCGACGCCGAGCCCCCGCACCACGGCGCCGCGGCCGCCCGGGGGCGGGGGTGCCCCGGGGTGCGAGGAGGGCGGGGCGGGGGTGTACACGGTGCCCTCCGAGGGTGGCAAGGCGACCGTGCGGTTCGGCGGTGGCGGGGTGTGTCTGATCTCGGCGGTGCCGAACCAGGGCTTCACGGTGCGTACGGAGCAGAGCGCGCCGCAGACCCTGAAGGTGACCTTCGAGGCGAGCCGTCACCGCTCGGAGATCACCGCCACGACGCAGCCGCGGAGCCGGGCCGACGTCCGCGAGGTGTCGTGGTGACGTTCCTCACCCGCGCCCTCCCCTCGGTCACGGCGTGGCGCAGGCGGTCCCGTTCAGGCTGAACGCGGTCGGTGCGGTGTTGTCGGCGCCCTTGCCCGCGGTGAAGCCGAGGGTGACCGTGCCGCCGGCCGGGATGGTGGCGGTGTAGGAGGCCGGGGCGACGCTCACCGCGCCGGCGTCCTGGGTGGCGGTGCCGCCCCACATGTTCGTGATGGTCTGGCCGTCCGCGAAGGCGAAGGCGAGCGTCCAGGGGCCGACGGCGGCGCCCCCGGTGTTGCGGACGGCGATCTCGCCCTGGAAGCCGCCGGGCCACTCGCCCACGACGCGGTAGCCGACGGAGCAGGTGCCGCCGGGGGTGCCGCCGCCCTCGTCGGTGGTGACCTCCACCGTCGCGGAGCGTGCGGACCGGTTGCCCGCCGCGTCGCGGGCGTGGACGGCGAAGGTGTAGGTGGTGGCGGCGGTGAGTCCGGTCACGGTGGCGGTGGTGCTGGTCGAGGAGGCGACCGTGGTCCCGGTGCCGTCGCCGACCAGGACGACGTCGTATCCGGTGACCGCGGTGTCGTCGGTGGCGGCGGCCCAGCCGAGTGTGACGGAGGTGTCGGTGACCGCGGTGGCGCTCGGGGTGCCGGGTGCCGTCGGGGCCTCGGTGTCGTCCGGGGCGCCGCCGCCGTAGACGGTGGCCTCCTTCGAGGTCTGGGCGATGCCGTTGACGCCGTGGAAGATGCGTTCGCCCCAGCCGCTGAGCCTGCTCGGGTCGAAGTCGAGCGCCAGGTCGAGGACCGGGTCGGTGTTGCCGCTCCACGACCAGGCCAGGTAGCCGAGGCGGAGCTGCTCGGCGGTGGCCATCATGGTGTCCTCGTCCGGATCGCCGTACTGGTCGGCGGGTCCGCCGAACTCACCGATGAGGATGGGCAGTTCGGCGTCGACGAACGCGTTCAGGTAGTCGGTGATCTCCTGGGCGGTGTCGAAGACGCTGTACATGTGGATGGAGAAGATGAGGTTGCCGGTGGGGTCGGCGTCGTAGACGGACCGCGCGTTGGCACGCATGACGCCCTGCCAGTCCTGGCCCCAGTTGGGGGCGTCCACCATGATCGTGTGCTGGAGCCCGGCGGCGCGCAGCTTCTTGACGGCCGCGACGGTCGGATCGGTCCAGCCGGCCGGGTCGGTGTTGCCCCAGGGCTCGTTGCCGATGTTGACGATGACGTAGTCCTCCTGGCCGGCCAGGACGTCCTTGAGGCCGATCCAGTAGTCGGCCGCGTGGTCGAGCGTGCCGGCCGCCGCGTCCTCGCCGTAGCCGGTGGTGTCGTGCACCTCCAGTACGCAGATGAGCCGGTTGGCCTTGCACTGCTCGATGACGGCGGCGACGTCCGCGGGGCCGTTCTCGCTCCAGCGGTGCCCGTCGGAGAGGACGACCCGGACGCTGTTGGCGCCCAGCGCCTTGACGTCCGCCAGCGACTGCGTCTCGCCGGGGTACCAGGTGTGGGCGTGGTTGACCCCGCGCAGGACGAAGTCGTTGCCGTTGCCCTCCAGCAGCCGGCCGTCACTGATGTGCAGGCCCGCCGCCTGCGCGTCGGGTGACGGGACTCCGGCGGACCGCACCGCGGGCGACTGGGCCAGGGCCGCGCCCGGACAGAGGGCGCCGACGACGACCAGCCCGATCAGCGCGGCCAGTCCGGCCAGCAGGCGGGC
This sequence comes from Streptomyces sp. NPDC059906, assembly GCF_042730645.1. Lineage (NCBI taxonomy): Bacteria > Bacillati > Actinomycetota > Actinomycetes > Kitasatosporales > Streptomycetaceae > Streptomyces > Streptomyces sp. NPDC059906. The sequence continues at coordinate 62,932 of NZ_JBHWKU010000006.1, read as the reverse complement.
CGGGAGGGTTCTCGGTGTATCGCGTCTTGCTGGGCGCACGGCGACTCCAGGGCTGGGTAGTGCGGACATGGGGGCAGGCGTGGGAGCGCTCCCACGCCTGCCCCCATGAAACTCACTAGGGCGCGTACACGTCAAGGCAACGGACAGAAAACGCTTGCCGTCCGGTGGGACGTCAGTCCACCGTCACCACCACCGAGTGCCGTCCACTGGCGCCGTCGGGCACGGTGCGGGTGCGCTTGTCCGTCTGCACCTCGCCGGTCCGGTCGGTGGCCCGCACGGTGAGGGTGTGACCGCCCTTGGTGGCCCGCCAGGCGTACGTCCACTGTCGCCAGGTGTCGCGCGAGTCCTCAGCGGCCAGGACGGCCTCCTCCCAGGGGCCGTCGTCGACGCGGATCTCGACCTTGTCGATGCCGCGGTGCTGGGCCCAGGCCACACCGGCGACCATCACCGTGCCCGCCTTCGGCCGGGCGAACGGCTTCGGCGTGTCGATCCGGGACTGGGTCTTGATCGGTGCCTCGCGAGCCCAGTCGCGCTTGACCCAGTACGAGTCGTAGGAGTCGAACGTGGTCAGTTCGATGTCCTCGATCCACTTGCAGGCCGAGACGTAGCCGTAGAGGCCGGGCACGACCATGCGGACGGGGAATCCGTGGTCGAACGGGAGGGGTTCGCCGTTCATGCCGACGGCGAGCATCGCGTCGCGGCCGTCCATGACGTCCTCGACGGGGCTGCCGATGGTCATGCCGTCCACGGAGCGGGCCACGAGCTGATCAGCCGGACCGCCCGCCGACGGCGGCCGGACGCCGCACTCCTCCAGCAGGTCGGCGAGCCGGACACCGATCCACCGGGCGTTGCCGACGTACGGGCCGCCGACCTCGTTGGACACGCAGGTGAGGGTGATGTCCCGCTCGATCAGCTCCCGCCTCAGCAGGTCGTCGAAGGTCAGCGTCCTCTCCCGGGTGACCCCGTCGCCGTGGATGCGCAGCCGCCAGGCGGTGGCGTCCACCTTGGGGACCACCAGGGCGGTGTCGACCCGGTAGAAGTCGCTGTTGGGAGTCGTGAAAGGACTGACCCCCTCCACCCTGGCCTGCGCGCGCCGGGGCACCGCCGGGGCACGCGAGTCGGGCGGCGGGAGGGTGATGTTCTCGCGGGAGGCGACCGCCTCCCGGCCGCCCGCGCCGCTCAGGGCCCGGCCCAGGACACCGGCCCCGGCCGAGGCCGCCGCGGCGGCGGTCGCCGCGATCACGAAACGGCGCCGGTCCCAGCCCTCGCCCCGCTCCCCCGGCGCCTCGCGGCGTGGTGCCGGCAGGAGGCCCACGAGGAGGTACAGGAGCACCGCGCCCGCGATCGCCCCGAGGACGGAGGGGAAGGCGTCCGTGACGCCGGTGGAGTCGGGCCTGCCCAGGGCCGCCGCGGCGCCGACGACGCCGAAGACGAGGACTCCCGCGGCGCCGGTGCGCCGGTGGCGGACGGCGAACGCGCCGAGGGCCAGGGCGAACAGGGTCAGCACGGCGAGGATGCCGAGCTGGAGCACCAGCTTGTCGTTGGTGCCGAAGGTGCGGATCGCCCAGTCCTTCACGGCGGTCGGCGTACGGTCGATGGCGGCCCCGCCGACCGCGACGACCGGGCCGGACTGGGGACGTACCGCCGCCGCCACCAACTCGGCGACGGCGAGCGCGGCGCCACCGGCCAGCAGACCGCTCAGTGCGCCCAGCCCGAGGCGTGTCCAGGTCCTGGCCGACGGATTCCGTGGTGTCTTGTCGTGGTCGCTCACGCGGGTAATCCGACACCGGGCGGAGGCCGGATTGGTAGGGCGGCGCCCACCGTCATCGCGCGTGCCCGCCGAAGGCGTGGTCCAGCACCGTGCGCAGCGCGTGCCGCACCGCCGTGCGCGACTCGTCGGTCAGGTCGATGGTCTCGAAACCGTGGTGGCCGTGCGGAACGTCGACCACCTCCACGTCGGCCCCGCAGTCCTTGGCCGCGGCCAGGAACTCCTCCACGGTGGCGGCGATCTCGGGCATCTCCCGTCCCACCCGGGTGAGGACGACGGGCAGGGCACCGGCGTTCGCCACGGCGCGCACCGGTCGGAAACGGGATTCGGACAGTCCCCAGTTCGGCAGCGGCGCCAGGACGGGGTAGGTGGCCGCCAGACAGCGCAGCCAGGCCGGCGGGGCGTCCAGCCAGTCGGCGGCGATCAGGCCGCCGCCGGAGAAGAACCACAGCGCGACCCGGTCCCCGTCCACCCGTGGGTCGGCCCGCACCGCCTCGACGGCGGCGGCCACGTCCGCGGCGGCACGCTCGAAGTCGCCGAGGTCGTGCAGGCGGTGGTCGAGGAGTGCGCCCACGGCTCCGTCCCCCGCCACGCACCGCGCGTACCCCGTCAGCCCGGGCCAGTCCCGCGGGGTGGGCCGGGCGTCGGCGGGGACCGGTCCGCCGTGCACGAGCACCACGGCGGGCCGCGGCTCCTCGGCGTCGGGCAGGTAGAGGTCGACGTTCCCGTGCCGCTCCCTAGGGACGTCGGGCACGTCCATCAGGAACGGCTGCAGGTGGCCGGGCCCCGCGGCGTCGTCGACCGGCTCCAGCCGGTGCCCCTCGCCCGCCGCGGCCCGCAGCAGTACGTCCGTCAGCTCGGCGGGCAGGGACAGCATCGGCCAGTGCCCGGTGGGGAGTTCGAAGAAGCTCACCCGGGGGTCGGTCAGGGGGCGCAGCGCGGGATCTCCGAGGCGCACCAGCATCTGGACCAGCTCGATGCTCGTGCCGTTGCCGGTGCACAGCACGCCGGTGGTGGGCACCGGGTCGACGGCGCCGGTCAGCCGCAGCGGCTGGAGCAGGGTCCCCAGCGGTTGCGGCGCGGCGAGGGCGGTGAGCCGGTCCAGGGCCGCGTCCGGTACGCCCGCGGTGCTGCCCCAGCGCGGCCACTCCTCGGGTGCCGGGGGCGGCAGCACCCCGTCGGCCCCGTCGGCGGCTGGGGCCGCGGTGAGGTGCTCGCGCAGGGACTGGTCGGGCAGGGCGGCCAGGGCGGGGACGCCGTCCCGCGGCAGTCCCGAGTCCAGGTGGACGATCCGGTCGACGCGCTCCGCACGCCGGTCGGCGGCGCCGACCGCCGGGTGGATGCCGTAGTCGTGGCCGACCAGCACGATCCGCCGGTCCCCGGCCGCGCCCACCGAGTCGATCACCGCGAGCACGTCCGCGATGTGGGTCTCCAGGTCCACGCCGGACGCGGCGGCCGCGCGCGGTCCGTCGAGGCCGGTGAGGGCGACCGTGTGTGCCTCGGCGCCCCGGGCGGTCAGGCGCGCGGCGGTGTCCTGCCAGATGTGCGTGCCGGTGAACATGCCCGACACCAGGATGAACGCGGTCATGGTCTTCTCTCCTCCGTCCACTGCGCGGCCCGGCCCGGTCACCGGCCCGCTGTCGCCGGTACGGTAGGAACTCCCCCTGAGGGAGGTTCAAGTGTTCACCTCGAGCGACGGTCTGTGCGGCATCGGCGAGCTGGCCGAGGGCGCGGGTGTCACCGTCAAGACCGTCCGTTTCTACTCGGACCGGGGTCTGCTGCCGGAGGCGTCCCGCAGCGCCGGCGGGCACCGGCGGTACGGTCCGGAGGCACTCGACCGGCTGCGGCTGATCCGTTCGCTGCGTGCCCTCGGGCTGGCCGTTCCCGAGGTGCGCCGGATCCTCGACGAGCGGCACGCGCACGGCACGGCGGGCGGCGAGGGCGGGGCGCTGGAGGCCGCGGTGGCGGGCCGGCTGCGTGAGGTCGGCTCGGAGTTGAGGGCGTTGCGCTGGCGCGAGGCCGCGCTGCGGCTGGTGCAGGAGGCCCCGCCGGGCGAGCAGGCCGACCGGCTGCGGTTGATCGGTGCCGTGTCCGTCCCGCCGAGCACGGCCCCGCTGGTGCGGTTCTGGCGGGGCTGGCTTCCGGCGAGGATGCCGGCCCGCTCGGCCGGCGCGTTTTTGGACGTGGCGGTCCCGCAGCCCCCGGACGAACCCGCCCCGGCCCAGGTCCTGGCCTTCGCCCGCCTCAACGCCCTCACCCTCGCCCCGTGCCGCCCCGGCACCGTCCAGCCCCAGCCCGAGGCGCACCGGGCCGCCGGGGCACGGGGGGCCGCCCTGCTGTACACGGGGCTCGCGGAGGCGTACGAGCTGGCCGGGGTGCACCTGCGCCGCGGCCGGGAACCGCGTCCGGGTGAGGCCCTGGACGCGTTCGTCGCCTCGTACACGAGCGCGTACGGGGTGCGGGACACCCCCGGCTTCCGCCGCCGGCTGGCCGGGCAGCTCGCGGCAGACCCTCGGCTGGACGGCTACTGGGAGCTGGTGGCCGAGGTGACCACCGCTCCGGGCGCGCGACCGGAACCGACGCCCGGGTCCGCGCACGACTGGCTGCTGGCGGCGCTGACCGCGGGGACGGGGGCGGTGCCGGATCAGGGCACGTCGCCCCGCCAGTCGAAGCGGCGGGTGTCGCCCGGCCTCGGCGCGTAGGCGGAGCGGCCGCCCGGGCCGTAGCGGCCTATCTCCGTCGCCAGCGTCACGCCGCGGGCGCGCTCCTGTTCCGTGAGGTCCGTGACGTCCAGCAGCAGTCCGTCCAGGGGCCCGCCCACCAGGTGCGCGTAGACGCGTCCGGCGCGCGGCCCGGGGTTGTCGTGGTCGGCGCCGTAGACCCTGCCGCGCATGAACTCCACCTCATCCATGACTCGAAGCCTCGCATCCGCCACTGACAACGGCACCCGAACGCCGGGGACGGACCTGTGGACGAGCCCTCCCTACAACGGTGGTTCGTCCAGCAGCTCGAGGAGGCAGCGTGCGCCCGCCGCGGCCGTCTCGGCACCGGCGGCGCCGGATGCGCCGGGGAAGAGCCTGCCGTAGGCGGCGGCGCGGTTGAGGGCGCTGAGCCGCCAGGCGAGGCTCACCGCGCGCCGCAGCTGCGCGGCCGTACGGCCCTCGCCGGTCCAGGGTTCGAGGTAGGCGTCGCGCAGGCGCGGCAGTACCTGGGGCCCGTAGCGTTCGGCGGCGCGGCGGGCGGGGACGGCGAGGCTGGAGAAGGGCTGGGCGACGACGGCGTCGCCCCAGTCGAAGAAGGTGAACCTGCCGGGCGCGGGGCGGAACAGCTGGCCGTCGTGCAGGTCCGCGTGGTCGAGGGAGTCGGGGACACCCAGGGCCGTGAGTTCCGCGCACCAGTCCAGCAGGCGGGGGCGCAGTTCCCGCAGCGCGGCCCGGTCCCGGGCGGGCAGGGGCGTGGTGTCGAGCCGGTCCAGGAGGCCGGCCGGCGCAGCGGCGGTCACGGCGGGCACGCCCAGGCGTTCGATCTCGCTCGTGCGCGAGGTGAGGGCGTGCTGCATGGCCGCGTACTGGCGCAGGAGTTCCTCCCAGTCGCCGGGGTCGACCGGTTCGCGTGCCAGCACGTCCCGGAAGAGCGGCCCTCCGTCGGGCAGCAGCGACCAGCCCCGGGCGGCGTCCACCGCCAGCGGCTCCAGTACGTGCCCGGGGACCCAGCGGGCCAGCGAGGCGGTCAGCGCGCCCTCGAAGGCGCTGGCCGGCGGGTTGGCCTTGAACCAGACGGCGTCGTCTCCCCCGACGTACAGCCGCAGCAGGACGGACCACGGCCGCAGCCGCACCCGCCACCGTCCCGTCGGCCGCAGGCCGTGGGCGGCCAGCCGGGCCTCGATCCAGCCGACGGCCTCGGTACGCCAGGCCGGTTCGTCCCAGGGGGTGACGGTGTCCTGGTACCGCCCCCGGTCCACGGTCACGGGCGTGTCACTGAGCATCGGACCATCCCAGCACCGTGCACCGCGCGCGGCCACCGGTTTCCGCCCCGCCCGGGGTGTCCCGGGCGGGGCGAGGTGGATCAGGCCAGGTCGAAGCGGTCGAGGTTCATGACCTTCACCCAGGCGGCGACGAAGTCGTGCACGAACTTCTCCGCCGCGTCGTCGCTCGCGTAGACCTCGGCGAGCGCCCGCAGCTCGGCGTTGGAGCCGAAGACCAGGTCGGCGCGGCTGCCGGCCCACTTGACCTCGCCGGTGGCGGCGTCGCGGCCCTCGAAGGTGGTCTGGTCCTCGGACGTCGACTTCCACTCGGTGCCCAGGTCGAGCAGGTTGACGAAGAAGTCGTTGGTCAGCGAGCCGGGCGTGCGGGTGAGGACGCCGAGCTGGGACTGCTGGTGGCCCGCGCCCAGCACGCGCAGACCGCCGACCAGGACGGTCGTCTCGGGTGCGCTCAGGGTGAGCAGGTTCGCCCGGTCGAGGAGCAGGAACTCGGCGGGCAGCCGGTTTCCCTTGCCCAGGTAGTTGCGGAACCCGTCGGCGGTCGGTTCGAGGGCCTCGAACGACTCGGCGTCGGTGTGCTCCTCCGTCGCGTCCACGCGGCCCGCGGTGAAGGGGACCTGCACCGGGAAGCCGGCTTCCTTGGCGGCCTTCTCGACCGCGGCCGTGCCGCCGAGGACGATCAGGTCGGCCAGGGAGACCTTCTTGGCGCCGGACCCGGAGTTGAACTCCCGCTGGACGCCTTCCAGGACGCGCAGCACCTGCGCCAGTTCGTCGGGCTCGTTGACCTCCCAGCCGCGCTGCGGTTCGAGGCGGATGCGGGCGCCGTTGGCGCCGCCGCGCTTGTCGCTCCCGCGGAAGGTGGACGCCGATGCCCACGCGGTGGTCACCAGCTGCGACACCGACAGGCCGGACTCGAGGAGCTTGGTCTTGAGGGTGGCGACGTCCTCGGCGTCGACGGCCTCGCCCTCGGGCTCGGGCAGCGGGTCCTGCCAGACCAGGGTCTCCTCGGGAACCTCCGGGCCCAGGTACAGCGACTTCGGGCCCATGTCGCGGTGGGTCAGCTTGAACCAGGCGCGGGCGAAGGCGTCCGCGAATTCCTCCGGGTTCTCGTAGAACCGGCGGGAGATCGGCCCGTAGATCGGGTCGAGGCGCAGCGACAGGTCGGTGGTGAGCATCCTGGGGCGGTGCTTCTTCGCCGGGTCGTGCGCGTCGGGGATGATCTCCGGGGCGTCCTTGGCCACCCACTGGTTGGCGCCGGCCGGGCTCTGCTCCAGCTCGTACTCGAACTCGAAGAGGTTCTTGAAGAAGCCGTTGCCCCACTGGGTCGGCGTGCTGGTCCAGGTGACCTCCAGGCCGGAGGTGATGGCGTCGCCGCCCTTGCCCGTGCCGTGGGTGCTCTTCCAGCCGAGGCCCTGCTGCTCCATGGCGGCGGCCTCGGGGTCGTCGCCGACGGCGTCGGCGGGGCCGGCGCCGTGGGTCTTGCCGAAGGTGTGTCCGCCGGCGATGAGGGCGACGGTCTCCTCGTCGTTCATCGCCATGCGGCGGAAGGTCTCACGGATGTCGCGGGCGGCGGCGATCGGGTCCGGGTTGCCGTTCGGGCCTTCCGGGTTGACGTAGATCAGACCCATCTGGACGGCGCCGAGCGGGTTCTCCAGCTCGCGGTCGCCGGTGTAGCGCCGGTCGTCGAGCCAGGTGGTCTCGGGGCCCCAGTAGACGTCCTCCTCGGCCTCCCACACGTCGGCGCGGCCGCCGGCGAAGCCGAAGGTCTCCAAGCCCATCGTCTCCAGCGCGACGTTGCCGGTGAGGACCAGCAGGTCGGCCCAGGAGAGGTTCTGGCCGTACTTCTTCTTGACCGGCCACAGCAGGCGGCGGGCCTTGTCGAGGTTGCCGTTGTCGGGCCAGCTGTTGAGCGGGGCGAAGCGCTGCTGGCCGGCGCCCGCGCCGCCGCGGCCGTCGCTGATGCGGTAGGTGCCCGCGCTGTGCCAGGCCATCCGGATCATCAGCGGGCCGTAGTTGCCGAAGTCGGCGGGCCACCAGTCCTGCGAGGTGGTCAGCACCTCGGCGATGTCCCGTTTCACGGCGGGCAGGTCGAGGGCGGCGAAGGCCTCGGCGTAGTCGAACTCCTCACCCAGCGGGTTGGCGACGGCGGGGTTCTTGGCGAGGATCTTCAGGTTGAGCCGCTCCGGCCACCACTGACGGTTTCCGCCGCCCTGCGTGGGGTGCGGGGCGCGTCCGTGGACGACCGGGCAGCCGTCCGTCTCCTCGGTCTTCGCGTCGGTCACGATGGCGTCGTGGTTCTCGGACATGGGAGGGAAATCCTTCCGAACGGGGCGGATCAGGGTGCGGGGGAACTGCCGGGGGTGGAGCAGTCGGGGCACAGGCCCCGGTAGATGACCTCGGCCTCGTCTATCACGAAGCCGCGGTCGTCCGAGGCGGTCAGACAGGGCGCGTCGCCGACGGCGCAGTCGACGTCGGCCAGGGCGCCGCAGGACCGGCACAGGACGTGGTGGTGGTTGTCACCGACCCGTCCCTCGAACCGCGCCGGGCTGCCGGGCGGTTCGATCCGGCGCACGAGCCGTGCCGCGGTGAGGGCGTGCAGGGCGTCGTACACGGCCTGGAGGGAGACGTGGCCCACCCGTCGGCGCACACCGGAGGTGAGGGCCTCGGCGTCGAGGTGGTCCCCCGCCCGGACGGTCTCGAGCAGCGCGACACGGGCGGCGGTCACCCGCAGTCCCGCGCGGCGCAACTCGTCGGCGGTGGCCGGTTTCCGGGAGTTCCGGGATGCCGTCATGGCGGCGAACCTACTCCCTGGGACACGAACGGCTCAAGGAAACGAACGACTCCAGCGTGGTAAACAACGTGCGTGGCGGGAACTGGCAGGTGATGCCGCCCCGTACGGCACGACGACAGGAGTGAGTGGCCGGTGCTTGTGAAGACGTTCCGCTGGGCTTTCGCCGTCACGGCCCTCGGCCTGGCAGCGGGCGTGCTCTACGACGGCTGGACCGCCCTCGGCATCGTGGCGATCCTTTCCGTCCTGGAGATCTCGCTGTCCTTCGACAACGCGGTGATCAACGCCGGGATCCTGAAGAAGATGAACGCCTTCTGGCAGAAGATCTTCCTCACCGTGGGCATCGTGATCGCGGTGTTCGGGATGCGGCTGGTCTTCCCGGTGGTGATCGTGGCGGTCAGTGCCCGGCTGAGTCCCTGGAGCGCGGTGCACCTGGCGCTCACCGACAAGGACCGCTATCAGGAGCTGGTGACGGACGCCCATCCGTCGATCGCGGCCTTCGGCGGCATGTTCCTGATGATGATCTTCCTCGACTTCGTTTTCGAGGACCGGGAGATCAAGTGGCTGGGGTGGCTGGAGCGTGCGCTGGCCAGGCTCGGCAGGATCGACATGCTGTCGGTCTGCATCGCCCTGATCGTGCTGCTGGTCTCCGCGACCACCTTCGGCGCCCACGCCCACCAGCACGGCGGCACGCACGCCGACAAGGCTCAGACGGTCCTGCTCGCGGGTGTCGCCGGTCTGATCACCTACATGGTCGTGGGCGGTCTCTCCGGCTTCTTCGAGCAACGCCTCGAGGACGAGGAGGAGCGCGAACAGGAGGCGGCGCAGAAGGCGGAACGGGCGGGGAGGCCCGGATCCCCCGTCAAGCTGGCGGGCAAGGCGGCGTTCTTCATGTTCCTCTACCTGGAGGTCCTGGACGCGTCCTTCTCCTTCGACGGCGTCATCGGCGCCTTCGCCATCACCAACGACATCGTCCTGATGGCCCTCGGCCTCGGCATCGGCGCCATGTACGTCCGGTCGCTGACCGTCTACCTGGTCCGCCAGGGCACCCTCGACGACTACGTCTACCTGGAGCACGGCGCCCACTACGCCATCGGCGCGCTGTCGCTGATCCTCCTCGTCACCATCCAGTACGAGATCAACGAGATCGTCACCGGCCTCGTCGGCGTCGTGCTCATCGGCGCCTCCTTCTGGTCCTCCGTGCGCCGCAACCGCGCGCTGCGGGACGCCTCTTGAGGGGCGGCCCCGGTCGCCCGACGCGGGCCCGCGCCGTCACTGCAGGCGCCTGATGTCACCGCGCACCCGGTAGAAGCCGCCCGACGCGGCGTGCAGCGCGTCGACCACGTAGCGCGCGCCCGGCTCCCGGATCGCCCTCGGGAACTGGACGTTCCACGATCGGTCGTACCCTTCCGTCACCACGTGGATCCGGGTACGGCCGTGCTCCTGGACGCATTCGACCACGACGGAGCCCACGGGCGCCGCGGTCACGGTCGTCACGGCGGTGGCGGCGGTGGCGGGCGCGTACGTCGGCAGGGTGGCGGCGAGCTTCACGTCCCGGGCGACGGGCACCGAGCCCTGCTGCGCCGCCGTGACCGCCGCCTCGCTCGCGTCCACGCACACCAGGGAGCCGTCGGTGGTGACGAGGAACAGCCGCTCGTCGCGGTACTGCATGGACAGGGCGGAGCCGCCGCCCGTGCCCAGCTTCCACAGCCGGGTGCCGTCCCGGTCGAAGCAGTACACCGAGGAGGCGGAGTCGCCGGCGAAGACGAAACGGCCGCCGGGAGAGGTGGCGCACGAGTACACCGGGCTGTCGCAGTGGTACGTCGCCTCGATGCCACCGGTGGCCTTGGACAGCCGCTGGACCGTGTGCCGCGCCGTTCCCGCGTAGACCGCGTCGTCCTCCTGCCAGCCGAAGAGCACGGCCCCCTGGGTGGGCGTGTGCCACAACTCGGCGCCGCCGTCCGGGGAGTGGGCCGTCACGCCGCGGGTGTGCCCGTGGTAGACGGCCCGGTCGTCGGCGCGCACCATCCAGGCGTGCTCACCGCGTCCGCCGCGGGACCACTGGTGTTCGTCCTCGTGGTCGATCACGGTGAGCCGTCCGGCGCGGTCCGCGACGTTCAGCACGCCCTCGTGGATGTCGAGCCAGAAGATGTCCACGTCGGCCGCGATGTCGTAGGCGGCGAAGGGCAGTTTGGACGACAGGTCGTAGACCCGGCCGTCGTCGCAGCCGGCGTAGATCCAGAAGTCGTCGGCGACCAGGCACTTGACGCCGTCCGGCAGTTGGTAGCGGGCGAGGACCTCGCCGCCGTGGGCGAGGGTGTAGACGTCGCCCGCCTGGTTGCCCACCCAGCACCGGTCCTCGTCGATGTGGATGCCGAAGGCCGCGGAGCCGGTGCGGAACCGCCACAGGACCGGTGCGACCGCGCGGGCGGTGGACGGCGCGGAGGACACCTGCCGGCGGGTGACCGCGCGGGGCGCGCGCTGTCCCTGCACGGCTGCCTCGTAGCCCTTGCGCACCTTCTCGCCTATCTTCTTGGCGGCCGCCGCCTCGGCCTTCTGGGCGGTGGGGAAGGTCGACGTCTGGGTCTGTCCTGCCGCGCCGATCCGGCCGTAGCGCACCGTCACGACCTGTCCCTGGACGGTGACTTCGTAGAACTTGTGCGCGCTCCCGTCGTCCTGCGACAGCTCCAGGTACGTCCTCGACATGGCAGACCTCTCCCCGGTCGGTCCCGCGGCGTGTTCCGCGGGTTCCACTGATCACACCGTACGAGGTCCCACTGACAGTGGTCCTGGCCGGCGGTGGGGACGTAGCGCATCAGTGAGTTGAACGTGGCGTCCGTCGACTTCTCGGTGTGGGGCGTCGCGGTCTCCTGCAGGGAACAGGTGTCAGGCGGTCCGCTCGACGCTCCACCGCGGCAGCAGCTCGAAGAACGCGACGGCGTCCTCGCGCCACCGCGGACGCCAGCCCTGAGCCACCAGTCGGGCCCGCTCGGCGTACTGCCGCATGTCGGCACGCATCCGGTCGGCGACGCCGGTGCGCTCGCCGATCGCGCGGATCTCGGCGATGGTCTGCGGCGTGCAGGCCGGATCGCCCAGGGCCTCGTTGACGAAGTCCCGCTCGGAGCCGCTCACGGCGGACAGCAGGCGGACGACGGTGTAGGTGTGCCTGCCCTCGCGGATGTCGCCGCCCGTCGGCTTGCCCGTGGTCCCCTCGTCGCCGAACAGGTCCAGCCAGTCGTCGCGCATCTGCCCGCAGACGCCGACCAGCCGCGCGTACCGGCGCAGCTCGTCCTCGTGGGCGCCCGGTTCGGCGCCCGCCGCCAGGAGGCCCAGGCGCATCGGTGCGAGGACCGAGTAGCGGGCGGTCTTGTGGTCGGCGACGTCGTGCAGCATCTCCGTGTCCGGGACCGCGGCGGTGAAGTCCCGTTCCAGGTCGGCGATCTGGCCCACGAAGGTGTCGGTCGCCGCCCGGGTCTGGACCTCGACCATGGCCTGACGCACCGCGACGGGCAGCTCGGCCGCCAGGAGTACGCGCAGGGAGAGGGCGAGGGCGAGGTCGCCCGCGAGCACGGTGAGGCCGAGGGCCGCCCGCGGACGCCCGGGGAACCGCTCCCGGTAGGCGTAGTAGGTGGTGGGGCCGCCCCGGCGGGTGGCGCTGTCGTCGATGAGGTCGTCGTGCACCAGGCCGTGGGTCTGCAGCAGTTCGATGCTCAGCGCGGCGGCGTCCAGCCCGTCCACCGGCTCGGCGGTCACCAGGCGCGCCGCCTCGTGCAGCAGCACGACCCGCATCCGCTTGCCGCCGCGCAGCGACAGGTCGCGCAGCAGTCCGACGCAGTCGGGGGTGAACCGGCTGAAGGCCGGGGCGTCCAGTGCCGTGCCCAGCGTGTCGAAGTACTCGGCGAAGAGCGCGTTGAACCGGCGCTCGATCCGGGCGGCACGGTCCAGCGGCTGCTCGGTCATGACGAAGTCCTCCTGGGGCCTGGGCGGGTGGCGCGCCCAGCAGTGTGTCAGGAGGCCCGGAGTGTCCGGCGACCCGTCCGGGGATGCGGGTCGCAGGTGCCGCAAAACGGGATCAATGGTCGTTCGAGTTGAAGGAGATGTGGATATACCTCCATCCTTCCTCCATGTCTCTCGCGTCTGCCGCCTCCGATCTGTCCGACCTGCGCGACTACGCCTTCGAATGGGCGCTGGTCGATGTGGAGACCTCGGGTCTCGTACCGCGCCGTGACCGGGTGCTGTCCGTGGCCGTGGTGACGCTGGGCGCCGACGGCGAGCAGACCGGCGAGTTCTCGACCCTGCTGAACCCCGGCTGTGATCCGGGGCCGGTGCACGTGCACGGGCTGACGGCCGAGCGGCTGCGCGGGGCGCCCGCCTTCGAGCAGGTGGCCGGGCGGATCGGCGCCCTGCTGGAGGGCCGGGTGCTGGTCGCCCACAACGCCCAGTTCGACTACGACTTCCTCGCCCACGAGTTCACCCGGGCGGGGCTGCGGCTGCCGGTGGCCAGGCGGCTGTGCACCCTGGCGCTGAACCGCCGCGTCGACCCGCCGACCGACGACCTGAAGCTCGGCACGCTCGCCGCGCACTACGGCGTGCCCCAGCTCAAGGCGCACGACGCGCTGGACGACACGCGGGTGCTGGCGGGGGTGCTGCGCGCCTCGCTGCGGGAAGCGGCCCAACTCGACCTGCCGCTGCCCCTGGTGGCGTGCCCGCCGCGGCAGGACGCCCAGTTCGCACCCGCACCGCCGAAGACGCCGTGCGCCTTCCGCAACCCGGGGCGGCTCACCGCGGGCGGGCCGCTGGTGCAGGGCATGAAGGTCGCCGTCACCGGGGAGACCCGGACCGCCCGGGCGGACCTGGTGCTGCGCGGCGTCGCGGCGGGACTCAACATGATGGGCTCGGTCAGCAGGCACACCAGCGCCCTGGTCACCAACGACCCGGCCGCGGACTCGGCCAAGGCGCGCCGGGCACACGCCGAGGGCGTCCCGGTGATCGACGAGTCGGCCTTCCTGCGGCTGCTCGGCGACGTCCGCCCCGGCACGGCCCACGAGGGGACGGTGGCCCCGGTACCGGCGCCCGAAGCCGCACCGGCCCCGGAGCCCGCCACCGCGCTGCCGGCCGTGCCGACGCCACGCGCGCCGGAGCCGGAGCCGGAGCCGAAGCAGGGCGAGGCCGCCGGTGCGCAGTTGGGCAGGAAGCGTTCCGGGAAGCCGCGCGGGCCGCTGACCGGGCGGCGGGTCCTCGTGCTCGGCGGCACCCACCCCGATGCGGTCGCCGCCCGCACCCGCGTCGTCGAACTCGGCGGCGCCGCGGCCATCAACCTCTCCGCCGGCGTCACCGACGTGGTCGTCCTCGACGGCGGCCGCACGGACCGCCGGCTGCCCCGGATCACCGCGCTGCTCCTGCCCACTCACGACGCCGCGTGGCTGGTGGCACCGGTGGTCGCGGAGGCGCCCGGCACCGCGGGCGGACGGGCCGCCGCCCACGTGCTGCCGCGCGGTGGCGTCGTCGACCTGCCGCTGCCGAAGGGGCGGGGGGCGGAACACCGCTGGACGGTCACCGCGTCCTGGGCGCAGCAGACGGCGTGCGAGATCGACGTGGTCGCGTTCGTGCTGGACGAGGACGGACAGGTCTCCTTCGACGAGGACTTCGTCTTCTACGGCGCCCCGGAGAACCCGGGCGGCACGGTCCGGCTGCTGAGCGACGGCCCGACCGAGCAGACCGTGAGCGTGGACCTCGCCACGTTGCCGCCCTCGGCCCGCAAGGTCGTCGTCGCCGCCGCGATCGACGGCTCCCCGGCGTTCGGGGAGGTGGGTGCCCTGCACATCGTCTCCGGCCCGGGTACGAGTGCGGCGGCCCTGGCGCAGGCCACGCTGGACGCCGCCACCACGGAACGCACGATGCTGCTCGCGGAGATCTACCGGCGCGGGCAGAGCTGGCGGCTGCGGGCCGTCGGCCAGGGCTACGACCACGACCTGGGCGCCCTCGCCCAGGGTTACGGCGTCGACGTGGACGACTGATCCCGGCCGCGTGCACGCGCGTGCACCCGCGCACACGCCACGGCCCGGCCCCCTGGATCGCGGGGCCGGGCCGGGAAGCGGGCGGGTGCTCAGCCCTGGCGGGCCTTGAAGCGCGGGTCCTTCTTGTTGATCACGTACGTCACGCCCCGGCGGCGCACCACCTGCGCACCGGGCCTGGCCTTGAGGGCGCACAGGGAGTTGCGGACCTTCACGACTGCCTCCTCACGTCTCGGCACTTCTCGGCGGGCGCATGTCAGTCACGCCGCACAACGCCGGCGGCCGCCGGGGCATTCCCGTCGGCCGTGGCGCGTCAGCAGTCCTGCCAGAGCCGGGTCATCACCCGCACCCCGAACCGCAGGCCCTCCAGCGGCACCCGCTCGTCGACGCCGTGGAAGAGCCGCCCGTAGTCGAGGTCGTGGGGCAGCTTGAGCCCCTTGAAGCCGAAGCAGCGAATGTCGAGCTTGGTGAATGCCTTGGCGTCGGTGCCGCCCGGGTTGCAGTACGGCACCGGGTGGCCGTCGGGATCCTCGGCGCGGACGGCGGCGCACATGGCGTCGACGAGCGGCCCGTCGAAGGAGGTCTCCATCGCGATGTCGTGGTTGACCCACTGGCGGGACACCGAGGGCAGGAGCAGGGCGTCGATGGTGTCGATCAGCTCCTGCTCGTGACCGGGCAGGAAGCGGCCGTCGACGCGGGCGGTGGCCCGGCCCGGGATGACGTTGGTCTGGTAGCCGGCGGTGAACATGGTCGGGTTGGCCGAGTTGCGCAGCACGACCTGCATGAAGTCGGCCACGTGGCCCAGCTTGGCCAGTTCGGCGTCCAGGTCCTCGGCGTCGAGGTCGAGGTCGACCCCCTGGAGGCGGGCCGCCTCGGCGAGCAGGGCGCGCACCGGCTCGATCAGGCGGACGGGGAAGGTGTGCCGGCCGATGCGGGTGAGGGACTCGGCCAGGTCGGTGACCGCGTTCTCGTCGTTCGGGGAGGACCCGTGCCCGGCGCGCCCGGCTGCCGTCAGCTCCATCCACGCCATGCCGCGCTGGGCGTTCTCGATCGGGTAGAGGCGCCGGGTGTCGTCCAGGGCGTAGCTGAAGCCGCCGCCCTCGCCGATCGCCTCGGTGACGCCCGCGAACAGCTCGGGCCGGTGCTCCACCAGCCAGTGGGCACCGAACTTGCCGCCGGCCTCCTCGTCGGCGAGGAAGGCGAGGACGATCTCGCGGGCGGGCCGGGTGCCGGTGCGGGCGAAGTGGCGGGCGGTGGCCAGCATGACGGCCACCGTGTCCTTCATGTCGATGGCGCCGCGGCCCCACAGGTAGCCGTCCCGGATCTCCCCGGAGAACGGCGGCACCCGCCACTCGGCCGCGTCGGCCGGTACGACGTCCAGGTGGCCGTGGACCAGCAGGGCGCCGCGGGAGGTGTCGGCGCCGGGGATGCGGGCGACGACGTTGGCGCGGCCCGGGGCGCCCTCCACCAGCTCGGAGGCGATTCCGGCCTCGGCGAGGCGGGCCACGACCCAGTCGGCGCAGGCCCGCTCGTCGCTGGTGGGGTTGGAGGTGTCGAAGCGGATCAGCTCCGCGCACAGGTCGACGACCTCCCGCTGCGCCTCCTCGGAGGCCGGGACGCTTGCGGGTGCGGTGGTGCTCACGGTGCTCCTACGGTGGCCGTGCCGGTGGCGGCGGCCGGGGTGGGTTCGGTGGTGTCGTCCAGGGCCGTGGTGCCGTACGTCCTGATCCAGCCGGCGAAGCCGAGGACGCAGTAGAGGACGAAGGCGGTCAGCAGCGAGTTCAGGGCGGGGATGCCGCCGTCGTAGAACTTGCCGACGCAGAAGGCGGCCGCCCAGATGACCAGGGACATGGGCACCCAGGTCGGTGACGTGGCGGGCAGGGTCTCCGCGTCGCGGGTGGCGTCCAGGGGTGCCCGCATGCGGCGCACCACCCAGTACTCGGCGACGATGATGCCGCCCACCGGCGGGATGGCGACGCCCAGCACGGACAGGAAGTCGGTGAAGTGGGTCATGATGCCGACGGCGGAGAGCAGGGTCCCCGCGATGCCGAGGACGATGGTGACCGCGCCGCGGTGCACGCGCTTGCCGAAGACGACCTGGAAGAAGTTGACGACGCCGAGCGAGGAGCCGTACAGGTTCCAGTCGTTGATCTTCGCGGTGGACATCAGGACGACGAGCACGCCGAAGACACCGGAGGTGGAGAGCACGATCTGGGAGACCTGGCCGCTGCCGACCAGGTGGCCGAGCAGGACGCCGGTCAGGCCCACGATGTACTCGGAGAGGATCATCGACGACGCGCTCTGCAGGAAGACGTGGCTGCCCTTGCGGTTGTAGCGGGTCATCTCCGGGGAGACGATCGCACCGGTCATGA
Organism: Streptomyces sp. NPDC059906; assembly: GCF_042730645.1. Classification (NCBI taxonomy): domain Bacteria; kingdom Bacillati; phylum Actinomycetota; class Actinomycetes; order Kitasatosporales; family Streptomycetaceae; genus Streptomyces; species Streptomyces sp. NPDC059906. Next base: position 46,008 of record NZ_JBHWKU010000006.1, on the reverse strand, counting down.
AGCCGCCCGCGATGGCGGTCGCGGCGACGGCGAGCGGGATCGTCTCGCCGGGCGGCGGGGAGTGGATCAGCTCGGAGAAGGAGTGGTCGCTGAGCGCGTCGGTGACCGACCAGGCCACCATGGCGAAGAACAGCGGCGTGACGATCTTCGCGAAGACGGCCATGTACTTGAAGCCGAAGATGACCAGCACGGTGATGGCGACACCGGCGGCCGTGCACCACAGCCAGGAGGGGCCGCCGACGAGCGCGGACACGCTGTCGCCGAAGATCGTGTTCTGGACGCCGAACCAGCCGACGAGGCTGACCGAGATGACCAGGCTGACCAGCGCGGACCCGTTGCGGCCGAAGCCCGCCCAGCGGGTGAGCAGGGGCGTCGCGAGCCCTTCGCGCATACCAGCCAGGCCGATCGCGAAGATGACGACTTCGAGGATCACCGCGCCGAGGGTGAACGCGAGGAAGGCGTCGCCGAAGGTCATGCCGACGCCGATGGTGGCGCCGAGGGTGAACTGCGAGATGGAGCCCGACTGCGCGAGCCACTGCAGCAGCATCGTCCAGAAGCCCAGGCGCTTGTCGCGCGGGACGCGGGAGAGGGCGTAGTCGTCGCTGCCCACGGCTCCCGTGGCCGCTTCCGCGGTGGCGGCTCCCTGGGCGGGGTTCTTGTGCGTGGCCATGATCACGACCCCCCGGGTTCGCGGCCGAGGGTCTGCAGCCGGGTGAGCGAGCCGTAGCGGGACACGAGCGCGTCGAACTCCTGGTCGTCGTGGAAGTCGAGCTGTCCGCCGCCGTAGGCCTTCGCGGTCTCGACGGCGAACCGGGCGGCGGCCGCGATGTCGGTCTCGTGGCTGGCGCCGGTCTGGCAGCCGGGCACCGCCGCCGCGGAGGTGATCGCGAGGCCGACCACCGGTGCGGCCGTCGCCGTGGCGGGCTGCAGGATCGAATTGATGTGGTGTACACCGTTACCGTACGGGGTGATGTCCTGGGTGGTCACGGGGTACGTGACCAAGGGCTCACCGGTCACCACGGCCAGCAGCTCACCGAGCCGCTCGCTCACCTTGAGCACCCAGCCCTCCTTGACGGTGGGCGACAGGGCGAGGCCCTTGTGGTTGATGATGCGGTTGCCCTTGGTGGTGTCGACGGAGAGCACGGCCTCCATCTCGCCGGTGACCTCGTGCCGGTTCATGGTCGCGATGTCGACGGGCGAGTCCATGAACGGCACCGGGTCGTGCGGCGCGGTCGGGGCGTTCGGGCAGATGTGCGTGGCCACGATCACGTCGCCGTCGAGCACGTCGCCCCGGCGCCGCATGTCGAGCAGCTTGGCGGCGGTGGCGAGCGCCGCGACCGCGCCGTCCGCGTCGGAGACCAGGCCGACGGCCTCCGGGCGCGCCCCGACGCCGCCGAGCCGCCCCACCACGCCGAGCGTCCGCGCGGCACCGCCCCGGGTTCGGCCCGCCCGGCCCGGTATCCGTACGAGCACGAAGTCCGTCGAGCCGCGCTCGCCGGTGACGGTGGTGACCTCGGCGCCGGAGCCCTCGGGGCCCGCCACGGAGTCGAGGTGGGCGGCGACGCGCTTGCCGTCGACGTCGGGATCGTCGAGCAGATCCACGAGATCCAGGACGTACTTCAACATGGGCAGTTCTCCTGATCCGCACCGGGGGCGGTGCTCACAGCAGGTTCGGGATGGACTAGCGTTGTCCGCAACTGTTTCCCGCTATCTGCAATACCGGTCTGCATGGTGAGATGTGGTGATGAGCGATGGTGGGATGTGACCGAGAGGAGCCGTCATGGCCGGCCGCCCCGTTGAGCCCGTGGACCGCAGGACGCCGGCCGGGGCGCTGCAGACCGTCGACCGCGCCCTGCTGGTGCTGCTGGCGTTCGAGCGCACCCGCCCGGACTGGGGCGTCACGGAGGTCGCCGCCGAGTTCGGCTGGGACACCTCGGTCGCGCAGCGGCTGCTGTCCACCCTCGCGGGCCGGGGTTTCCTGGTCTCCGACCCGGCGACCCGCCGCTACCGGATCGGCCCGGCCGCCCTGCGCCTGGGCCGCCTCTGGGAGCGCTCGGGCTCCCTGGAGCTGCTCGCGGAACCGGTGCTGCAGGAGCTGCGGACGGCGACCGGCGACACGGTGCTCTTCTGCCTGCCCGACAGCTTCCACATGCGCTGTGTCGCGGCCGTCGAGGGCGAGGAGGGACCGCTGCGCTACTACCCGCTGGTCGGCGAGCTGTACCCGGCGCACGCGGGCGCCACCAGCAAGTCGTTCTACGCCTTCCTGCCCGACGAGCAGCGCCACCGGCTCTTCCGCGGGCGTCCCATGGCGCGCTTCACCGAGCGCACGGTCACCGACCAGGACCAGCTGGAGCGCGAGTTCCGCACCGTCCGCGCGCAGGGCTACGCGTGGACGGTCGGCGAGTACGACGCCGGCATCGGCACGGTCGCCATGCCGGTGTTCCTCGGCTCGGAGCCCTACGGCAGCCTCAGCCTCGGCGCCGCCAAGGAGCGCTTCCCCGACGGTCCCGAGGACCGCCTGGAGGTGCTGCGCCGCGCCGCCCGGCTGCTGGAGCAGCGCCTGAACCACCCGCCCCAGCACCACCGGCGCCCGCGCGCCTCCCGTACGTCCTGACGCACCACCGATCCACCCCCGTCGACGAGGAAGACCCCGTGAACCTCCTGCTCCTGTCCAACTCCACCCAGCACGGCCGCGGCTACCTGGAACACGCCCTCGACACCGTGACCGGCTTCCTGCCCGCCGGTGCCCGGCTGGCCTTCGTCCCGTACGCGCTGGCCGACCACGACACCTACACCGCCCGGGTCCGGGGCGCTCTCACAGACGCCGGGATCGACGTGCGGGGCGTGCACGAGGGTGGCGACCCGCTCGCCCGGCTCGACGAGGCGGACGCCGTGTTCGTGGGCGGCGGCAACTCCTTCCGGCTGCTCTCCGCGCTGTACCGGACGGGGCTGCGGGAGGCGCTGATCAAGGCCGTCGGCGGCGGGCTGCCGTACATGGGGGCCAGCGCCGGGACCAACATGGCGGCGCCCTCGCTGCGTACCACCAACGACATGCCGATCGTCGAGCCGCCGTCCTTCGAGACGCTGGGCCTGGTGCCGTTCCAGATCAACCCGCACTACCTCGACCCGGACCCCGGCTCGACGCACAAGGGCGAGACCCGCGAACAGCGGCTCACGGAGTTCCTGGAGGAGAACGACGTGCCCGTGCTGGGCCTGCGGGAGGGTTCCTGGCTGCGGGTCGAGGGCGACCGGGCCGTGCTCGGCGGTGAGCGCGACGCCCGGCTGTTCCGGCGGGGCACGGCCCCGCGCGAGCTGGCGGTGGGTTCGGACCTGTCCGAACTGCTCGGCGTGCGGGGCGAGTTCGACACCGGCACCCACTCCTGAGCGCACGCGACGACGCCGGAGGCCCGTGCGGGTCTCCGGCGTCCCCCGTAGGCGTGGGTCAGCGCTTGATCTCCTTGATCTTCAGCATGCGCGTGATGACCTTGTCCAGCTCCTCGTCGTCGAAGACCTTCTTCCAGTCCTCGCGCACGATGGACTCACGGCCGTAGTCCATGGCGATCAGGCAGGCGTCCGAGAAGGGGTTGGGAACTGCTGGCCGTTGACTGCGTACGAGTGTGCTTTGGCGCGTTCGGGTGAGCATGGCGGTGGCGTTGGAAGGCTGTGTCTCCGAGCAGGAACGAACGTTCGCCTGCCGAATGCGTGTGTCAGGGGTGGCGGTGCGTACCCGACTGAGGCAGCTCACCACCACCGACGTGGAGGTACTGCGGCAGGTCGGCGCGCATCTGGGCGCACTCGCGTCCCGTGACCTGACAGCGCGCTGTCGTGACGGGCTGGATCATGATGCCGGGGCGTGGGCGGTGCGCAAGCGGGAGCTGACGCCGCTGTCGTCGGCCCGTTGGGCGGGTGCGATCACCAAAGCCACGCACGATCAGTGGGCGCTGGCCCGCCGTGGTGCCCACGCGTATCTCCAGTCGTTGGAAGAAGGGGTGCGGACCCTGCGGCACCGGCTGTCACTCCCGATCGGGGAGAAGGGGGCGAAGCGCGGACCGGGTGGGTATCGCAGCCGGCGGGAGTGGCATGCCAAGGCCCGGCGCCTGCACGTCCTGGAGGACCGGCTCGCGCGGGCACGCGTGGACTGGGAGGCAGGGACCGTGCACGTGGTGAGGGGTGGCAAGCGGCTGGCCCGCGCGCGGCATCACCTGACGGCCGCAGGGCTCACCGAGGCCCGGTGGCGCGAACGGTGGGAGACGGCACGCTGGTTCGTGCAGGCGGACGGGGAGTCCGGCAAACGCTTCGGGAACGAGACCATCCGCATCAGCCCCGACGGCGAGGCCAGTATCCGGCTCCCCGCTCCGCTCCAGCATCTGGCCAACGCGGCGCACGGCCGGTACGTCCTCACCGGCCGCATCCGGTTCGCGCACCGGGGGCAGGAGTGGGCCGACCGCGTCGCCGCGCACCGGACCATCGCCTACCGCATCCACCACGACACGACGCGCGGCCGCTGGTACGTGACCGCGTCCTGGCAGCAGCCCGCTACCCGCACCGTCCCTCTGGCTGTGGCGCTGACGCAGGGGGTGATCGGGGTCGACATGAACGCCGACCACCTCGCCGCCTGGCACCTGGACACCCACGGCAACCCCATCGGAGACCCACGCCGCTTCTCCTACAACCTCACCGGCCCCGCCTCCCATCGCGACGCGCAGGTCCGCCACGCCCTGACCCAACTCCTGCACTGGGCCACCACCAGCGGCGTCAAGGCCATCGCCGTCGAGGACCTGGACTTCACCGCCGAGAAGACCCGGGAGAAGCACGGCGCGAGGCGGCGGTTCAGGCAGCTGATCTCCGGCATGCCCACCGCACGGCTCCGCGCCCGCCTGACCTCCATGGCCGACCAGACCGGCATCACCGTCATCGCCGTCGACCCCCGCCTACACCTCCCGCTGGGGAGCCCAGCACTGGCAGAAACCCCTCACCAGCACCACTCGCAGGACGACCCGGCACGCGTCGGACGGCACCGCCCCGCACCCACCAGAGCGATGGACGCGGGCATCGGACCGCCCAGGCCGGACCGGAGACTCCTGGGCGTGAGGGACCCCGCCCCCGTATCCCCGGACCACGGACCACGGACACGATCCGTGCCACCGGACACGGCGCGAACGCGGGCGACCAGGACACCCAACACCATTCGGGATGTCCGCAGCGAACAGGAATGGGTCCAAGACTCACTCCTGCTCACTGAATAGGAACGGTTGGAGCCCTTCAGCGTGTTGGCGAGGGCGACCTGGGTGTGGCCGAGCAGCATCGCGCGGGCCGCCTTCTCAGGGACGCCGACGATGTGGACGGTCTCGTGCAGGGCCTCGGTCAGCAGGGCGCCGACCATGCAGGCGATGGTCTCCACGAGGGTCGGCTCAAGGACGGCGAGCTGCTTGACGGTGACCCAGTGGACGTCGACGCGACATCGAGGGCACCGTCAGCGGCACGCTGTGCGAGCACGACGCGGTGCTCCAGGCCATCCGGGCCCGTCATCCGGAGGCCGCGGACCGGGCGATGGCCGAGCACATGCGGATGGCCGGCGCTCGGCTGCGCGCCTCGGTGGACGGCGAGGCCTGACCCGGCGGCAACCGTCCCGCCGCGCGGTCTGTCGGCGCCGACGCCTCGTCAATAACCTGGTGCGGCAATGCCGTTGTCGACCGAGGAGTCCCATGTCCACCGCGCAGCAGGTCCCCGACATCCTCTCCCCCGAGTTCGCGGCGAACCCGTACCCGGCCTACCGGACGATGCGGGACAGCGCGCCCCTCATCCGGCACGAGGCCACCCAGAGCTGGATCGTCTCGCGCTACGAGGACGTGGAACGCGTCTTCAAGGACCGCGCCGGTCAGTTCACGACGGAGAACTACGACTGGCAGATCGAGCCCGTGCACGGCCGGACGATCCTCCAGCTGAGCGGCCGGGAGCACGCGGTCCGGCGCGCCCTGGTCGCCCCGGCCTTCCGCGGGGCCGACCTCCAGGAGCGGTTCCTGCCGGTCATCGAACGCAACTCCCGTGAACTCATCGACGCGTTCCGGCACACCGGCCGCGCCGATCTGGTCGCCGACTACGCGACCCGGTTCCCGGTCAACGTCATCGCGGACATGCTGGGCCTGGACAAGGCCGACCACGACCGCTTCCACGGCTGGTACACGTCGGTCATCGCCTTCCTCGGCAACCTCTCCGGCGACCAGGAGGTCGCGGCGGCCGGTGCGCGCACCCGGACGGAGTTCGCCGAGTACATGTTCCCGGTCATCCGGGAGCGCCGCGAGAACCCCGGCGACGACCTGCTGTCCACGCTGTGCGCCGCGGAGGTGGACGGGGTGCGGATGAGCGACGAGGACATCAAGGCGTTCTGCAGCCTGTTGCTCGCGGCGGGCGGCGAGACCACCGACAAGGCGATCGCCGGAATCTTCGCCAACCTGCTGGCCCATCCGGAGCAGTTGGCGGCCGTGCGCGAGGACCGGAGCCTGATCCCGCGTGCCTTCGCCGAGACGCTCCGCTACACCCCGCCGGTCCACATGATCATGCGTCAGACGGCGACCGACGTCACGCTCAGCGGCGGCACGATACCCGCCGGTGCCACCGTCACCTGCCTGATAGGGGCGGCCAACCGGGACGAGAGCCGCTACCGCGATCCGGACCGCTTCGACATCATGCGCGAGGACCTGACCACGACGACCGCCTTCTCGGCCGCCGCCGACCACCTCGCCTTCGCGCTCGGCCGGCACTTCTGCGTCGGCGCCCTGCTGGCGAAGGCCGAGGTCGAGATCGGCGTCGGGCAGCTCCTGGACGCGCTGCCCGGCCTGCGGACGGAGGACGGCTTCGAGGTGGTGGAGCGGGGCGTGTTCACCCGGGGCCCGCAGTCGCTGCCGGTCCGCTTCACACCCGTGGCCTGAGGCACCGCGCGCCGGTGCTCAGGCCACGACGGGTGTGAAGAGCGCGGGCAGGGTCGTCAGCCCGCGCATCCAAATGGACGGACGCCAGGTCAACTCCTCGGGCTCGACCGCGAGTACGAGGTCGGGGAGGCGCTCCAGCAGGGTCTCGACCGCGGTGCGGGCGACGACGTCGGCGAGCAGGGGTGCCGGGTACGGGCACCGGTGTTCGCCGTTGCTGAAGGACAGGTGCGCGGAGTTCTCGGCGCCGACGTGGGCCTCGGGCCACAGCTGCGGATCGGTGTTGGCCGCGGCGAAGCCGAGCACGAGGCAGTCGCCGGCCCGGATGTGCCGGCCGCCCAGCTGGGTGTCATTGACGGCCCAGCGTCCGATGAAGTTCTGCGTGGGCGTGTCCAGCCACAGCACCTCGTTGAGGGCCTCCCCCACGCTGAGGCGGCCGCCGGAGACGTTCAGGGCGAAGCGTTCGTCGGTGAGCAGCAGGCGCAGCGTGTTGCCGATCCAGTTGGCGGTGGGCTGCTGGGCGGCGGCGATGACGGAGATGAGGTCCTGGACGATCTCCTCGTCGGTCAGTCCCGCCGGGTGGGTGAGCATGCGGGAGGTGACGTCGGGGCCGGGGCGCTCGCGCTTGTGGCGGACCAGTCGGTGGATGCGCTCGCCCACGCGCGTGTACGCGGCGACCGGGTCGTCGCCCTCGGCCGCGTCCAGGGAGATACGCAGGTCCTCGACGAGCTGCCGGGTCTCGGCGCCGGTGTGCGGCATCCCGCACATCCGGACGGCGGCGATCATCGGCAGGGGGTGCGCGTAGCCGCTCATCAGCTCGGCCCGGCCGCTTCCGGCGAAGGCGGCGATGAGCCGGTCGGCGAGCTGTCCGCAGTCCCGGGCCAGTTCGAACTGGTCGATGCCGGCCAGTGCCTGGGTGATGACGCCGGCCCGCCGCCGGTGCTCCTCGCCCTCGGTGAACAGGACGGACGGCTGGTGGCCGACGTAGGGCAGCAGGGGCCAGTCGGGCGGGATGCCGCCCCACTGGTTCCAGCGGCGCGAGTCCCGGGCGAACAGTTCGTCGTGACTGGTCACATAGCTGACCTCGGGGTAGCCGAGGATCAGCCAGGCGGGGATGCCACCGTCCAGGAGCACGGGCGCGACGGCGCCGTGTTCGGCCCGCAGGCCTCGGTACAGCTCCGAGGGCGTCTGCTGGTACTCCAGTCCGGCCAGCGGCACGGCGTCCGGGTGGGCGGGGCATCCCGGTGCGGCGGCGGGGTGGGGTGACGGGTCGATGTCGGTCACGATGCGTTCTCCTGGGCCAGGGCCAGTTGGTAGAGGTGGTCCACGAGGGTGACCAGCACGTGCTTGCCCGAGGTCCGCACCCGCGCGTCGCAGTCGATCAGCGGCACGTGGTCGGGCAGCGCAAGGGCCAGCCGGATCTCGTCCAGGGAGTGCCGGGCGGTGTCGTCGTCGAAGCGGTTCACGGCCACCACGAACGGGGTGCGGTGGTGTTCCAGCCGGTCTATCGCGTACCAGGAGTCGTCCATCCGGCGGGTGTCGACCAGGACGACCGCGCCGAGGGTGCCGGAGAACAGCCGTTCCCACAGGAACCAGAAGCGTTCCTGGCCCGGGGCGCCGAACAGGTACAGCACCATGCGGTCGTTGAGGCTGATCCGGCCGAAGTCGAAGGCCACGGTGGTGGTGGTCTTCGACGTGACCCCGCCGGTCTCGTCGACACCGACTCCGGCCTGGGTCATGACCTCTTCGGTGTTGAGCGGCCGGATCTCGCTCACCGAGCGGACGAGGGTGGTCTTGCCCACTCCGAAGCCGCCCACGACGACGATCTTCAGTCCGGTCTCCGCGGCGTCGGTCAGCGGCTTGCGGCCGGAGGTCGTGGTGGAGCCGGAGGCGGTCGGGTCAGAGGTTGCGGAGCCCATGGAGCACCTCCTGGAGAAGGGCGGTATCGGGGTGGGACGCGGCCCTCTGCCCCAGGCGCGGGTGGCGCGCGGTGATGCTTCCGGTGGCGAGCAGGTCGCCGAGCAGGATGCGCACCACCGTGATCGGCAGGGCCAGTTCGGCGGCGAGTTCCACCACGGCCGTGGGGTGCCGGCACAGGTCGAGGATGCGGACGTGCTCCGACTGCATGCCGGCCGACGGCCCGCATTCGGCGACGACCAGGGTGACGAGGTCGAAGGAGTCGTCGGCGCGGCTGCGCCCGCCCGTGACCGTGTAGAGCCGGTCGGGTGGGCCGGTGTCCACGGGCCTGCGCGTCACGACGAGCTGCCCCCGGGGACGGCGTGGCGCGGCTCGGCCCTCAGGTGTTCACCGATCTGCTCGACCAGCTCGGTCATCTGGTGGCCGACCACGCCGGGGTCGGCGTCCTCCACCGCGACGACGGCCAGGTGCGCGCCCTCGCCCGCCTCCACGATGAACAGCAGCCCGCCGTGGAACTCGGTCATGGAGTGCCGCACGCCGCCGGTGCCGTTGCCGAACTCGACGGAGGCGCCCTGGGCGAGGGCCTGGATGCCCGAGCAGATCGCGGCGAGCTGGTCGGCCCGGTCCAGGGTGAGGTGTTCGGTCCAGCAGAGCCTGAGGCCGTCGCGGGACAGGACGAGGGCGTGGCGGGTACCGGGGGTGCGGTCCAGGAGGTTCTGCAGGAGCCAGGTGAGGCTGTTGTCGGTGGTCTGCATGATGGGTGCGGGGACGGTGGTTCCTGGTGTTGCGGTCACCGGCCCGTTCCTCCAATCTCACGAGCGACACGAGCGGTGGGGCGAGGGGCACCGGTGCGCGCCGGGGGCGTGCCGCGGGTGCGATGCGGGTGCGATGCGGGTGCGATGCGACGGGGGGCGGTCCTGCCCGCCTCCTAGCCGGGGGCGGGCGGTTCGGACTCCGACGCGCCGCCGGACGCCCCGGACCGGCGCCCCCGGTGGAAGGCGCCGAAGCTGGCCCCGGCGTCGCGGGAGGCCGGCGCCGCCGGGTCGACGGGCGGCCGGTGGTGGTCGCGGCGTTCCCGCTCGGCCTCCGCCTCGGCCATCGTGCGGCCCGGGGAGCGCATGGGCAGACCGCCCGGTGTGGCGGTCGCGGGGCCGGGGCGTAGCGCCTGTTCGGGCAGGACGGTCCGCTCCACCGGCCGGACGTCCGGGACCCGCCGCGGGTACGCCGGGGCCTCCGCGGCCGGGGCGGGGCCCGGGACGGTGGGGGCGCCGCCGCCGAAGGTGCGGCCGGTCAGGGCGGGCCCGGGGTCCCGCTGCTGGGCCAGCAGCTGGGGCGGCACCAGGACGACGACGCCGGTGCCGCCGCGCGAGGAGGGCCGGTAGCTCACGCCGACGCCGTACTTGGCGGCCAGCCGTCCCACCACGGCGAGGCCGAGGCGGGTGCCCTGCAGCGAGGCCAGGTCGTTCGTCCGCCCCGACACCGCCTGTTCGGCGTGGTGCATGGCGGCGTCGGCCATCTTCAGCCCGCTGTCCTCGATGGTGACGACGATTCCGGCGGTACGTTCCTCCACGTAGACGTGGACCTCGTCGATGGGCGGCGAGAAGTTGGCGGCGTTGTCCATGAGTTCGGCCAGCAGGTGCATGACGCCCTCGGCCGCGTAGCCGGAGATCGCGGCGTCGGTGGAGCAGTGCATCCGCACCCGCTGATAGGCGGCGATCCGGCCGACGGCGCCACGCAGGATGCTCTCCATCACGATGGGTCTGTTCCAGGCCCGGCTGGAGCGTCCGCCCATCAGGAGGGCCAGCCGGTCGGTGATGAGGCCGAGCTGCGAGGTGCTGTGGTCCAGGCGCAGCAGATCGCCGAGAACCTCCTCGCCGTGACGATCCTGCATGTCCCTCAGATCGGCGAGCATGCTGACGGCCTTGGCCTGGACGCGGCTGAGGGACTTGGCGGAGGCGGCCTGCGCTGCGGCGGTGCGCCGTTCGCTGTGGGCCAGTTCCCGGACGAACAGCTCGGCGCAGGCGCGGGTCTGTGCTCCGCGTGGCCAGTCCAGTTCGGCGAGGACGATCTCCGCCGAGGTGCCGTCCCGCAGTTTCCCCACGGCGGCGGGCAGGGTGCTGTTGGTCAGGTGTTCCAGCTCCGCGACGCCCCGGCGTGTTTCCCCCAGTGCCTGCTGCCGCCGGGACTCGGCGTCCGCGGCGTGCCGCACCGCGTCCTGCGCCAGGACGGCGAAGCTCTGGACGACCTGACGCAGGTGCGGCCCGGAGGAGGGAGCGGTGTTGGCGACGGCCTCGTCCGCGCCGGTGCCGTCGCGCACTTGCTGCGCGATACCCGGTAACGCGACGTTGACCAGGTGCACCAGCCCGGCGTTCTCCTGCGCGAGCCGGGCCTTGAGGGCGCCGATCTCGGTCCGCCGGGCCGCCGCGGTCCGGCGCGCCCGTCCGACCAGGTGGGAGCCGAGGACGACGGAGACGGCGACGCACAGCCAGGACGTCAGGGCGAGGGTCGCGGTCCAGCTCCGGGCGGTCTCGGGAGCGGCCGCCCAGGCGGCACCGGCGGCAGCGGCGGCGGCCGGCAGCACGAGCAGGGGGACGGCTGGGGTGGAGCGGTGAGGTTTCTGCGTCCGGGGCGGGGTGGGGGGTGCAGACACTGACATTCCGCGGTCCCTCGGGTCCTTGAGAGCGGGGAAAGGGCCGGCCGACCTGGGTCGACCGCGGCCGGAGCCGGGCCGCCGGCGAGTGGCGATCACTCCGGCGGGCTTGCGGCTCATGCTAGTCAGCGGGTTGACCGCGCATGCCGGACCGGCCGCGGACCCCACCGAGGAGCGAACTTCCCGACATCTCGCCCATCGAACTCACCGATGTGGTACAGGCGTTCTGCCTGGGGCAGGTGTTCCGGGCGGACGCTTCGGGCCGGGCCCCGGGTGAGCGGCGGTCAGTCGCCCAGATGGCGGACCAGCGCCCGGGCGACCTCCTGTGCGGCGGGTGCCGTCCAGCGCCTGCGGTGCCGGGCGAGCCGTACCGGTGCGGCGGGGAAGCCGGGTCCCTCGACCCGTACCAGGCGCCCGCGGCGGAGTTCCTCCGTCACCGTGGTGAGCGGCAGCAGCGTCAGCCCCAGCCCGGCCGCTACGCAGTTGCGCGCGGCGTCGACGCTGCCGAACCTGGTCAGCCGGGGCCTGGTGTCCGGCACCTGGAGCAGCCGGCGGGCCAGCGCGTCGCTGTAGGAGCAGCCCTCCTCCAGCAGGAAGAAGCTCTCCTTGGCGAGTTCCAACCAGCTCGCCGCCCGCTCCCGGGCGGCCAGTGGGTGTCCGGGAGCGGCGACGAGGGCGAGCGGCTCGCGGCCGACCGGCTCCGACGTCACGTCGGGGAACTCCGTCTCCTCCTCCAGCAGCAGCGCGAGGTCGAGGCGTCCCGACCGCAGCCCCTCGACGCACTCCCGGGTCCCGGCCGCGTACAGGTGGACGTCCACCTCGGGGTGGCTCGTGCGCAGCGCGGCGACCAGTCCCGGCAGGCGGCTCGCGCACAGGGACTCCGGGCTGCCGATCACCACCCGCCCCGACACGGCGCCGGTCTCCGCGCTCCCGGCCCGCAGCCGCGCCACGGCGTCGAGCACCTCCTCGGCCCGTTCCAGGAGGCGGCGGCCGGCGTCGGTGAGCAGGGCTCCGGTGGGCAGGCGGTCGAAGAGCCGCACGCCGAGGTCCCGTTCCAGGGTGCGGATGTGCACGGTGACGGTGGACTGGGCCAGGTGCAGCTCGGCCGCGGCGGCGGTGAAGCCGCCGGTGCGGGCGAGCACGGTGAAGGTCGTCAGCAGTCGGGTGTCCACGGACCCAGGGTATGCGGTTCGTCGATGGAGGAGATCGTGAACGATCGTTGGACACGATCGGCGGGTGGCTGGCAGCGTGTCCGCCATGACGACGGAGATCCTGCGCTACTCGGCCTTCACCCACGACCCGGCGGGCGGCAACCCGGCCGGCGTGGTCCTCGACGCGTCCCGCCTGGACGACAGGGCGATGCTCGCGATCGCCGCCGAGGTGGGCTACTCCGAGACCGCGTTCGTCACCGGCGGCGACGCGGAGCGACGGCGGTTCCGGGTCCGCTACTTCAGTCCGCTGGCCGAGGTGGCGTTCTGCGGGCACGCGACGGTGGCGCTGGCCGTCGCCCTCGCCGAGCGGCTGGGCCCCGGCGAGGTCGTCCTGGACACGCCCGCCGGTGAGATCCCGGTGTCCACCGCGGTCGACGGGACCGGAGCGGTGCGGGCCACCCTGACCAGCGTGCCGACGCGTTCGCGCCCGGCGCTGCCCGCCGAACGCGACGCCGCGCTCGGAGCGCTCGGCTGGACGGCGGCCGACCTGGATCCCGCCCTGCCCGCCCACGTGGCGTTCGGGGGAAACGACCACCTGGTGCTCGCCGCCGCGTCCCGGGCCCGGCTGGCCGGCCTCGACTACGACTTCGACGCGCTCGCCGAGGTCATGCGGCGCTACGGCTGGACGACGGTGGACCTGGTGTGGCGCGAGTCGGCCGAGCGCTATCACGCCCGCAACCCGTTCCCCGTCGGCGGCGTCGTGGAGGACCCGGCGACGGGTGCGGCGGCCGCGGCGTTCGGCGGGTACCTGCGCGAACTGGGCCTGGTCACCGGCCCGGCCACGATCGCCATCCGCCAGGGCGAGGACATGGGGCGGACCAGCGAGCTGCTGATCGAGGTGGGTCCGCGCGATCCGCGCACCCGGGTCACCGGACAGGCCGTGCCCGTCTCCGGGGCGTCGGTCTGAGGCGCCGGTCCGGGACCACCCCCAACACCGTCTGGGCGACTGTGGGATGCGGTGGGGCCCGACTGCGGTTCGGATGGGTGCCATGCGCAGACCCATAGCCGTGGCTCGACGCCACTCACGCCTGCTCACCTCAGGCGTCATCCTCGCCGCCCAGTCACTCCTGCTGACCCTGGCCGCCGTCCCGGCCACGGCCTCCGCCGACGACACCAGGACGCCGCCCGCTCGGGGCACCGCCCACATGGGCACCGGCGTCCTCGCCCACGAAGGGGTCCAGGGCCGCCCCGTCGGCACCCGCGTCGCCCAGACCGAGGGGGTGGACGTCTCCAGCCACCAGGGCAACGTCGCCTGGCCGACCCTCTGGAACAGCGGCGTGAAGTGGGCCTATGTGAAGGCCACCGAGGGGACCTCCTACCGGAACCCGTACTTCGCCCAGCAGTACGGCGGTTCGTACGACGCCGGAATGATCCGCGGCGCGTACCACTTCGCGACCCCGGACACCGCGGGCGGCGCCGCCCAGGCCGACTACTTCGTCGATCACGGCGGCGCCTGGTCCAAGGACGGCAAGACGCTGCCGGGTGTCCTCGACATCGAGTACAACCCGTACGGGGCCACCTGCTACGGACGGACGCACAGTCAGATGGTCAGCTGGATCCGGGCCTTCCTGGACCGGTACAAGCAGCGCACCGGCCGCCACGCCGCCATCTACACCTCCACCAACTGGTGGACGCAGTGCACCGGCAACTACAGCGGTTTCGGCGCGAACAACCCGCTGTGGATCGCCCGGTACGCCTCGACCGCGGGGACCCTCCCGGCCGGCTGGGACTTCCACACGATGTGGCAGTACACCTCGTCCGGGCCGACCGTCGGGGACCACGACAAGTTCAACGGCGCGCTGGACCGGGTCAAGGCCCTGGCCAACGGCTGACGCGGACGGACGGAGCGCCGGCCGCCGGTTCAGCGGTCGGCGAGGGGGCCCAGGATGCCGGCGACCTGCTCGCGCACCACGTCCCGGGCCCCGGCGGGCAGCGCGCCGATGTCCGTCCGTCCCAGGGCGTCGAAGGTCTCCTCGGCGTCCGTGCCGCACCCGGTGGTCCCGCTCAGCACGTCGTAGCCGTCGCGCACGGCGACCCGCAGCCGGAGCCCGCCCTCGCCGTCGGCGTGCACGGCGGTGGCGACCACCAGGGGCGGCGGACCGCCGGCCTCGGCGGGCTCCTTGCGGTAGCCGCTGGCCAGCGGCGTGCGCCAGCGCAGGCCGAGCAGCAGGTGACGCTTCGCCAGCACCTCGGCCAGATCGGTCTCGTAGGGGCGGTCCGGGCCCAGCACCGTGGCGCGGGCGTCCAGCACGAGGGCCGCGGGCAGCAGGCAGCGCAGGCTGCTGCCGACGAGGTTGCCGCCGACCGTCGCGGTCCGGCGTACGGCTCCGGTGCCGACGGAGCCCGCCGCCCGGCGCAACACGTCGGGCACCCGGTCGTCTATGCGGTGCAGCACCACGGCCGCGCCCAGCGACTCGGGTTCGACGGCGGTCGCCTCCGGCAGGCCACGCAGCGACATGGCCAGTTCCGGGAAGCCGTCGCGTTGCCAGGTGGCCCACACGAGCGAGGCCCCGCCGACGGGCACCGCGCCCTGCGCCATGCACTCCTGCGCTTCGGTCACGGTGGTGGGCTGACGCAAGAGCATGGCGATCGACCTGCTTCCCGGGAGTCGGCGGCCGGACGACACCGTGTCCTCCGCCGGGTGATCACGGTCACTGGGATTGTCCGTACCGCGAAGGGGGCGCGTACAGGGCTCACTCGATTCTCGTGTGCGCCCTGTACGCGCCCTCCGCACGCTGCCGCGCGGGCGAGCGCCCGGCGCCGGTTCAGGGACCGAGCAGCGCGTCGGCCAGTTCGGCGCTCAGTCGCTCGCCGTCCTTGCGGACCAGTGCGGGGACCTGTGCGTTCCACGCCACCGCGGCACGCTCCAGGGCCTCGGCGCAGGCCCGCCTGGCGCGGCGCCCCAGCACCGCCGTGGCGAGGGGCAGCAGCGGGCGGGCGAAGGAGCGGCCCCGGACCCGCGCCTTCACGGTCACCCGCCAGCGTCCGTCGGGGGCGGGGCGTGGTACGACCGTCACCGAGACGCGGGCGAGCGGGTGCGCCAGGGTTCCGCTCAGCGGGGCGCGGGACGGGCGCCGGCCGTGGCTCGTCGCCTGCCACCACCGGCCGAGGTCGAGGCGCAGGCGCCCGGTGCCGCCCAGGTACTTCGCCCGCTTGCCGCCGTCCGAGTGCAGCGTCGCCGACAACCATGCCTCCCGTGGCCGTTGGACGCTGGTGAGCCCGAGGGCGCAGACCAGTCGCGCGGGGTGGGCCGGGTCGCCGTCGAGGGTGACGACCTCCAGCGCCGTCTCCCCGCGGCGGTCCCGGGCGAGGACGGTGAGGCACTGGTCCGCGTCCGGTTCCCCGTCCTTCTCGTTCACCGGCCGGTACCGCGCGCCCGGCGCCAGATGCCGCCCCTCCGCCAGCACCAGACCGGGCAGCGGACGTCCGTCGGGCAGCGTCAGCCGCCCTCCCTCGGCGTCCGTGCCCTCCGCCAGGTCGTGCAGCGTGGCGACGCACGACTCGAACCAGCGGCGGGGTACGGGGGCGAGGGTCACGGTGTGCTGGAAACGGGCCATGCGGTGAGGATGGACGCCCGGAGGGTGCCACGTCACGGGGGCGGCCGGGCAGTGAGCGGGCGGCGTCGGCTGCCGGTTCCGGGCGGGCGGCGTGGGCTGCCGGTTCCGGGCGCGCTACGTCGGCTGCCGGTTCCGGGACGGCTACGTCGGCTGCCGGTTCCGGGAGGGCTACGTCGGCTGCCGGTTCCGGGAGGGCTTCCGGGCGCGGGCGGCGTCAGGCCCGCTCCGTCTTCGGACGCCGTGCGACGAAGACGAACTCCCGCCCCGCGCGGTCGGGGGCCCCGCGCACCTCCTGTACCACGTACCCCTGTTCGGCCAGGTCGGCCGCGACCTCGTCCCGCTCCCGGAAGCGCAGCGTCGAGTCGGAGGTCAGCACCGCGCCGTCCGCGCCGAAGACGTAGGTCCACCGGAAGGTGACCAGCGGGCCGCTCACGTCCAGCAGTCGGCACCAGCTCTCGACGGTGCCCGTACCGGGGAACTCCGCGACCTGGTGCGTGCGCTCGCGGGTCCACTCCTCCCAGGCGCGCCGGGCCGGGTCCCGGGTCTCGAACACCAGGTGCCCGCCGGGTCGCAGGGCCTCGTACGCGCCGCGCAGCGTCCCCTGCCAGGCGGGCCGGCCGGTGATCGCCTGGGCGACGTTCGCCGTCATGGTCGCGAGGTCGACGCGCAACGCGGGAAGCGCGGTGGCGTCGCCCTCGATCCAGCGCACCCGCTCCGCGGCCTCGCGGCCTCGCGCCACGTCGAGACTGGCCCCGGCGGGGTCGACGCCGACGACCTCGATGCCGCGGCCTGCCAGCAGCAGGGCGAACACCCCGGTTCCGCAGCCGATGTCCAGCACGCTCCGCGCGCCGAACTCGTCGGCCATGCGCAGATACGGGACGAGGTCGCCGCGCTCGGTGTCGAACACGTCGTAGAGCGCGGCGAGCCTCGGATGCCGGAAGCACTCGTCAGCCATACGGCCGACGATAGCGGCAGGCCCGCCGGGGAACACGGGTAGGCATGCGCGCACTCGTGATCAACTGCACTCTCAAACCCTCCCCCCAGCCGTCGAACACCGAGGCGCTGGCCGCCACGGTCATCGCGGCGCTCAAGGGCCACGGGGCGGAGGTGGACGTCGTACGGGCCGTCGACCTGAACCTGAAACCGGGAGTCGAGACCGACATGGGCGACGGGGACGACTGGCCGGGCGTGCACGAGCAGTTGCTGGCCTCGCAGATCCTGGTCATCGCGTCGCCGACCTGGCTCGGCCGCCCCTCCTCCGTGGCCCAGCGGGTCCTGGAACGCATGGACGCCATGCTGAGTGAGACCGACGACGAGGGCCGTCCGGTCGCCTACAACCGCGTCGCCGGTGTCCTGGTCACCGGGAACGAGGACGGCGCCCACCACGTCATCAGCGAGATCGGCGGCGGGCTCGCGGACATCGGCTACACCATTCCCGGCCAGGCCTGGACCTACTGGCACCTCGGCCCGGGACCGGGTCCGGACTTCCTCGACGACGAGCGGGGCCACGACTGGTCGGTCTCCACCGGCCGCGCCATGGCGTCCAACCTGGTGCACGCGGCGCGCGCCCTCGACGCGATGCCGCTGCCGGCCCCGCCGTCCTGATCCCGGCCCCGCCCGCGCATGTCTGCCGGAGCCGATACGGGGCATTCGTGCACGAGCAATGACGTACGAAACGCATGAGGAGCTGAGGTCCGCCATGACGCACGACCTGACCCCGAAGTACACGGTCCCCGGCATCGAGCGCGAGGCCGCCGGACGGCTGATCGGTGTACTGCGGCTGCGCCTGCACGCACTCAACGACCTGCACCTGACCCTCAAGCACGTGCACTGGAACGTCGTGGGTCCGCACTTCATCGCGGTCCACGAGATGATCGACCCCCAGGTCGACCAGGTGCGCGACATGGCCGACGACGTCGCGGAGCGGATCGCCGCGCTCGGCGGGGTGGCCCAGGGCACGCCCGGGGCGCTGGTGGCCGAGCGGAAGTGGGACGACTACTCCATCGGACGGGCGGACGCCATCGCCCATCTCGGCGCGCTCGACGTGGTCTACACCGGCGTGGTCGAGGGCATGCGCGCGGCGGTCGAGGAGGCCGGCAAGATCGACACGGCCACGGAGGACCTCCTGATCGGTCAGCTCAGGGACCTGGAGCAGTTCCAGTGGTTCGTGCGGGCGCATCTCGAAAGCGCCGGCGGCACCCTTGCGACGGGCAGCGCGACCTCCGAGACGGAGGCGGCGGCCCGCGGCGCGGAAGTCGCCTAGCCGGACCGCCCGGGTCCGCGACGGCGGTGCCCGGGCCGCGCGGCCCGAGCACCGCCCACGGGGTTCAGCGGCGGCCGAGGCGGCGTTCGCCGCGGCTGCCCGGCTCGTGGGGCAGGTGGTAGTGGGCGAAGACCGCACCCTCGTCCTCGGCGGCCAGCTCACCGTCCGGGTCGATGCCGGGTGCGTCCTTGACCAGGGACTTGTCGTAGGTGACCTTCAGGTAGGACGGTCCGACCGTGGCCTTGTCCACCGGCACGAAGACGAGCCGCCGACGGGTCGGCAGACCGATCGTGACCGTGGCGAACGCGGGCCGGTCGGTGAGGGTGTCGAAGTAGATGGACTCCAGGGTCCCGATCTTGCGGCCGTCGTAGTCCACGACGTCGAGGCCACGCCAGTCACGAATGTTCTCGGCTTCAAACATGCCCAGTCTTCCCTTCCGACCTTCCGGGGACGCGCTCACTCTGTCTTGTTCCCCGATCCGCCCGACTGTCGCCAGTTTGTCCCCTCACCGGCGTACGGCGCCCGATCGGGATAGGCTGCCTGGCCGGAAGAAGTGCCCGGGCCGCCGACATATGCCCGGCCCAGTTCCGAAGGGGATCGAGTGTGGATGGCACAGGCGCCGTGGGCGGTCCGGCCCGCACGGACGGCGGTGGCCTGCTGGACGTGGGTCCGCTGTCCGGCCGTCCGGGCATCCGGGCCAGTGGTGAGATCAACGTGAGCACCCGGCTCTCCTGGGAGAACGCCCTGACCGAGCTGTCCCGGCGGCACACGGACGTGTCCTACGTGGAGCTGTCGGCGGTGCGGTTCGTCGACGTGGCCGGGGTGGCGGTACTGGCCGTCACGGCCATGAACCTGCCCGTCGGCCGCGTCGTGGTGGAGCGGCCGCCCCCGCAACTGCCGCGGGTACTGGACCTGTTCTGGCCGTCCCTGCACCGGCTCGAGGTGGCGCCACGATGAGCACGGCGACCCCTGACGAGGCGTTCACCCATCCGGCGCTGTTCTACCGTTCGGCAGCCGAGTACACGGACCGGACGGTGGCGTTCGTGCGGGACGGGCTGGCCGCGGGCGAGCCGGTGGCGGTGGCCGTGCCGGGCCCCAACCTGGAGCTGGTCCGGGCAGGGCTGGGCACGGACGCGCGGGACGTCACCTTCCTGGACATGACCGAGGCCGGACGCAATCCGGGGCGGATCATCCCGGGCGTGCTGCGGGCGTTCGCCGACGCGCACCCTCGGGTACGGGTACGGATCGTCGGCGAGCCGGTCTGGGCCGGGCGCAGCGACGCCGAGTACCCGGCGTGCGCCCAGCACGAGGCGTTGATCAACGCGGCCTTCGCGGGCCGCCGGGCGACGATCCTGTGCCCGTACGACGAGACCCGGCTGGCCGCGGACGTCCTGGCCGACGCCCTGGTCACCCACCCGACGGTCATCACCGAGGGGAGTGAGCGGGTCAGTGAGGGGTACGACTGGCGGGCGGTCGTGGCCCGTTACAACGAGCCGCTCGGGCGCGCTTCCGACGCCGGCGTCCTGGCCTTCGGGTCCGGGGAGCTGCCCGAGGCACGCCGCTTCGCGGTCGGCCTGGCCGCCTCGCTCGGACTGTCCGGGCGACGGCTGCAGGACGCGGAACTGGCGGTGGCCGAGCTGACCACCAACAGCGTGGTCCACGGCGGCGGCAGCGGAACGGTGGCGGTCTGGGCCGAGGCGGGTCAGGTGGTGTGCGAGGTCCGCGACGCGGGACGGCTCACGGATCCGCTCGCCGGCCGACGGCCCGCGGAGCACGGGCAGATCGGTGGCCGCGGCCTCCTGCTCGTCCACTACGTCGCCGATCTGGTGCGGGTTCACACGGCCGACGAGGGCACCGCAGTCCGCTTCTACCTGGGCGTCTGAGGCACCGGTCCGGAGCCCGCGCCGAGAGTTGCGGGACTCCCAGAGGTGTGCGGGGCCTGACCCGGGGTAGGCGATCGGTCGTCGGCCGACAAGGTGACAACGACGACCGATCCACCGGGAGGGCACATCATGACGACGACGACCGTGCAGGCCACCGATCATGCCACGACGACGGACATGCCGGAGATCGCGGACCCGTCCAAGGTGGCGCCCAGGGACGCGCGGGAGTTGTCGAAGCTGTTCTTCCAGCAGCTCACCGTGCTGGAGGAGGGCACGCCCGAGCACCAGTACGCACGCAACACGCTGATCGAGATGAACATGTCCCTGGTCCGCTTCGCGGCCGGCCGCTTCCGCAGCCGTGGGCCGGAGGAGATGGAGGACATCGTCCAGGTCGGCATGATCGGCCTCATCAAGGCCATCGACCGGTTCGAACTGACCCGAGAGGTCGAGTTCACCTCCTTCGCCGTGCCGTACATCGTCGGGGAGATCAAGAGGTTCTTCCGGGACACCTCCTGGGCCGTGCACGTGCCCCGGCGCCTCCAGGAGGCACGCGTCCAGCTCGCCCGCGCCACCGAGGAACTGCGCAGCCGGCTCGGCCGCACCCCCACCACCCAGGAGCTGTCGGAACTGATGAGCCTGCCGGAGGACGAGGTCGTCGAGGCCCGTCTCGCGGCCAACGGCTACAACTCCGCCTCCCTGGACGCTGCCATCAACGGCAGCGAGGACGGCGAGTCGGCGCTCGCCGACTTCATCGGCGCCGACGACGCCGCCCTGGCCCTGGTCGACGACTTCCACGCACTGGCCCCGATGATCGCCGAGCTGGACGAACGCGACCGGCAGATCATCCACTGGCGGTTCGTCGAGGAACTCACCCAGAAGGACATCGGCGAGCGCCTCGGTGTCTCCCAGATGCATGTGTCCCGGCTGATCTCCCGGCTGCTGGCCCGGCTGCGGGAAGGCATGCTCAGCACCGCCTGAGCGGGGCCCGGGCCTCAGGCCGCGGTCGTCTTCTTCTTCCGGCGGCCGCGGCTTCCGCTTCCCTTGCCGCGGCCGTGGTCGCGGTCGCGGTCGCGGTCGGTGAGCGCGTCGACGAGTTCCTGGCGGCTCATCCTCGAGCGGCCGGCGATGTCCTGTTCGGTGGCCCGCTGATACAGCTCGGCCTTGCTCAGCTCTCGCAGCCCGCCCCGCTTGCCGCCCGTACCCGTGCCCTTGCCCTTGCCCTTCGCCTGCTCCAGGCTGCCGCGCAGGACCTCCATCAGGTCGACGACGTTGGTGGCCCTGGGCGCCTACTCGGCGACGGCGACCTCCTCGCCCTCGGCCTTGGCCCGGACCAGCTCGCGGACCTTGTCCTGGTAGGTGTCGCGATAGCGGGCGGGCTCCCAGTCGCCGCTGAGGGCGTCGACGAGACGCAGCGCCATGTCCAGCTCCTTGCCGCGGCCCACCCGGTCGGACGGCAGTTCCGGAAGCTCCTCGACGGGGTCGCGGACCTCGTCGGCCCAGTGCAGCGTCTGGAGCAGCAGGACCCTGTCCTCGGCGCGCAGCGCGGTCAGGTACTGCCGGTTGCGCATGACGAAGGTGGCGACCCCCGCCTTGCCGGTGTCGGCGAGCGCGGTGCGCAGCAGCTCGTAGACCTTGAGGTACTCCTGGCCGCGCGGGGCGAGGTAGTAGGTGCGGCCGAAGTAGACCGGCTCGATCCGGTCCAGGTCCACGAAGTCGGTGATGTCGAGGGTGCGGGAGCGTCCCGGCGCGATCTCGTCGAGTTCCCCGGGCTCCACGACGACGTATTCGCCCTCGCTCACCTCGTAGCCCTTGACGATGTCGTCGGCGTCGACCTCCTTGCCGGTGCGCTCGTTGACCCGCCGGTTGCGGATCCGGTCCGAGGTGCCGCGCTGCAACTGGTGGAAGTGGACCGTGTGGTCCTCGGTCGCCGTGAACAGACCGACCGGCACCGAGACCAGCCCGAAGGTGATCACACCCGTCCAGATCGCCCGCGCCATGGCCTCCGCTCCGTCCGTCCCGTCCGTCCCGTCCGTCCGTGCCCGTCGCACCGCCCGGTCCCGCCACGCTGCCATCCGGTCGGCGGCCCCGCGCGCCGGACGGAGCACACGGGTGGCCGGGCGGACGACAGCGCGCGGATCGGCCTCCGTCGTTGTTCCCTGTGAGGTGTGCGGGCCGGCGACCGCGCCCGCGTCCCGGCCGCCTCACCGCTGGACAGCCGCACCGTCGAACCGTCGAACCGTCGAAAGAAGCGAACAGAGGGACACCCCATGAGCTGTCGTCTGAAGACGATCACCCGCGAGGAGCATCTGCGCTTCGTCGCGGCCCGGCCTTCCGTGAGCCACCTCCAAGTCCCCTCCTGGGGCGACGTGAAGCCGGACTGGCGGGCGGAGAGCCTGGGATGGTTCGACGAGGACGGCGAGCTGGTCGGCGCCGGTCTTGTGCTGCTGCGGCCACTGCCGCGCCTGAAGCGGTACCTGGCGTATCTGCCCGAGGGGCCGGTCATCGACTGGACGGCGGACGGTCTGGAGCGGTGGCTGGAGCCGATGCTCGCGCACCTGAGGGAACGCGGCGCGTTCACCGTGCGGATGGGGCCGCCGGTGGTGGCGCGGCGCTGGAGCGCCGACGCGGTCAAGGCTGCGATCGCCGACCCGGGGGCCCGGCGGCTGGGCAACGTGGAGGCGACCGAGCACGAACCCGGGGCCGACGACCTCGCCGAGCGGCTGCGGCGGATGGGCTGGCGGCGCACCGAGCCGGGCGGCGCGGACGGCTTCGCCGCGGGCCAGCCGCGCCACGTCTGCCAGGTACCGCTCGCCGGACGGTCCCTGGAGCAACTGCAGAACGGCTTCAACCAGCAGTGGCGGCGGAACATCAAGAAGGCCGACAAGGCCGGTGTCAAGGTCGTCCGGGGCGACCAGGAGGACCTGCCCGCCTTCTACGAGCTGTACGTGGAGACCGCGCGACGGGACCGCTTCGTGCCGCGTCCCCTCGCCTACTTCCAGCGTATGTGGCAGGCGCTGACGGCCGAGGACCCGGACCGCATGCGTCTGTACCTCGCCCATCACGACGGGGAGGTGCTCGCCGCGGCCACGATGCTGACGGTCGGCGAGCACGTCTGGTACTCCTACGGCGCGTCCACCGGCCGGCGGCGCGAGGTGCAGCCCAACAACGCCCTCCAGTGGCGGATGATGTGCGACGCCCGTGAACTGGGCGCGGCCGTGTACGACTTCCGCGGCATCACCGACACGCTGGACGAGGACAACCACCTGCTGGGACTGCTCCGGTTCAAGGTCGGCGCGGGAGGACAGGCCGTCGAGTACCTCGGCGAGTGGGAGTATCCACTGAACAGGGTGCTGCACAAGGCCGTGGCCCTGTACCTGGCACGCCGCTGAGCCGGCGACGCCGGGTCCGGACGAGGTGAGGCGGGGTGGGGAGATGGCGCGGCTCTTGGTGGTGCAGAACCATCGGGGCGGTGGGGCGGGCCGGTTCGGTGACTGGCTGACCGCGGACGGGGTGTCCCTGGACGTGGTGCACGCGTACGCCGGTGGGGCCCTCCCCCGGCGTCCGGAGCACGACGGCGTCATGGTGCTCGGCGGTGGCTACCTGCCCGACGACGACGTGCGCGCGCCCTGGCTCGCGCCCGTCCGGGCCCTGGTCGCCGAGGCGGTGGACCGGGGTGCCCCGGTCTTCGGGATCTGTCTCGGCGGGCAGCTCCTCGCCAAGGTCGCCGGGGGCACGGTGCGTGGCCGGCACGGCCGACCGGAGTTCGGCAGCACCCCGTTGACGGTGCGCGCCGAGGCCGGTGCCGATCCGCTCTTCGGCGGGCTGCCGGAGCGGGTGACGGCGATCGAGCACCACGTGGACGCCGTCACCGCACTGCCGCCCGGCGCGGCGTGGCTCGTGTCGAGCGAGGGGTGTCCGTACCAGGCGTTCAGGGTCGGCGAGCGGGCGTGGGGCGTGCAGTTCCACCCCGAGGCGACGGCGGACCGGGTCAGGTCGTGGGACGCGGCCCGGCTCGAGGCCCGGGGGCTGGACCCGGTGGAGCTCTCCCGCCGGGCGGAACTCGACGAGCCCGCCGCCGAGGCGGTCTGGCGCGAGGTGGCCCGGCGTTTCGCCGCGGTTGTCATCGGGTCGTGAGCCGCGGCGCAAGCGAACCGGGCCGTGAAGCTCAGCCGCCGAAAGCGCCACGGTCGGCGAAGGCCAGCTTGGCGAAGCGTTCGCCGATGAGGCGGTGGGTGGCGGCGTCCGGGTGGATGGCGTCCGGCAGGGGCAGGTCCACCGCGTCGGCCTGTCCGTAGAGCTCGCGGCCGTCGAGGTAGTACAGGTTCTCGTCGTCGGCGGCCCGCTCCGACACGATTCGGGACAGCTCGTCGCGGATGACGTTCAGGGTCAGTTTCCCGCTCGCGCGCTCCGCCGGGTCACCCGTGGCGACGAACCGGAGGCGGCCCTCGGCGATGCCCGAGAAGTCGGGGGCGAGGGGACCGGGGGTGTCCTCCTGCACGGGGCACAGGATGGGTGAGACGACCAGCAGCGGGGCGGTGGGGTGGCCTTCCCGGACGGTGTCCAGGAAGCCGTGCACGGCGGGGCCGAAGGCACGCAGACGCATGAGGTCGGCGTTGACCACGTTGATGCCGATCTTCACGCTGATCAGGTCGGCCGGGGTGTCGCGCATGGCCCGTGCGGTGAACGGGTCGAGCAGGGCGCTGCCGCCCAGGCCCAGATTGATCAGTTCGACGCCGCCGAGGGAGGCGGCCAGGGCGGGCCAGGTGGTGGTGGGGCTCGCGGCGTCCGAGCCGTGGCTGATCGAGCTGCCGTGGTGCAGCCAGACCCGGCGGCCGGGGTCGGGGGCGGGCTCGACGGGGGCGTCGCCGCGCAGGGCGACGAGTTCGGTGGTCTCGTTGTGCGGCAGCCAGATCTCGATGTCCTTGGTGCCCTCGGGCAGGTCCGCGAAGCGGAGGGTGCCGACCCCACCGGGCTCGACGGCCGCGGTGCCGGTGGTCATGTCGATGGTCAGGGTGTTGCCGCCCGCGACGCTGCCCCGGCCCGCCGGACGGCCGTCGACGAGCAGGTCGTACACGCCGTCCGGACGTGGCGGGACGCCGACGTAGACCCGCTTGGTGGGCAGGGTGTCCAGTTCGAGGACGGTGGCGCGGGTGCGCAGGGCCAGGCGTACGCCGGAGGGCTGGGACTCGGCCATGGCCAGTTGGCCGTCGTTGTTCTGCGCGCGGGCCCTGGCGGGCAGCCGGTGGGGCAGCAGGCCGCGCTCGGTGCGCTCCACGTCGAGGGCGCCCCGCAGCAGGTCCCGGGTGAGGGGTGTGGTGATCCAGTCGTCCGTGGTGTGCATCTCGCCTCCGGCGGTGGTGCGTCTCTCGCTGTACAGCGCCTTCCTTCGCCGATTGTGCATTATCCTAATGTCATTAGGCAAATCACTTATTGCGATAGACAGGCGGTTCGGCCGGCCGCCTGTGGCCAGCAGTGCCAGCTTTCGACGGGAAAACGCCACGCACACCCCGGACGCGCACACGTCGTCGTGCCCGGCACGGCGGCCGGGAACGGCACCCGGATCGCCTCCGTCTGCTCCGGCACCTTCCCGCCGGCCGCGCCCGGGACCGCCAGGCGCAGCACCTGCTGGAGACCACGGTGCACTCCGTGGAACGCATCGCCGCCCAGGTCGGCTTCGGCTCGCCGACCTCCTTCCGCGACCGCTTCAAGCGCACCACCGGAGTCAGCCCGCACGCCGCCGCCGGCCCGGCATCGTTCCCGGGTGGGCCCCGGCCGGGTCGCGGGGCGGACCGCGTGACCGTAGACAGAGGGCATGGTGGTGTGCGGCGGCGGAGGGTCGAGGTCATGCAGCGCAAGGGCGGGCGTCGCCGGGACACCGGCGGACCGGACGCGGGAGGGGTCGAGCAGGTCCTGGACGAGCTCTACGGCACGCCGCCGTCCGGCTTCGTCCCCCTCCGTGAGGAACGCGCCGCGGCCGCCAGAACGGCGGGCCGCAAGGAGGACGCCCGTCGTATCCACGCCGCCCGCCGGCCCACGCTCGCGGCCTGGGCGGCCAATCTACTGACCCGCTCCCGGCCGGAGGAGACCCGGCGGTTCCTGGAACTGGGGCAGGCACTGCGCGAGGCGCACCGCACCCTGGACGCCGCTGGGCTCAAGGAACTCTCGGCGCAGCGCCGGCGCATCGTCGCCGCCCTCTCCCGGCAGACCGCACAGCTCGCCGGTGAGGCCGGGCACCGGCTGTCCCAGGCGGCGCAGCGGGAGGTGGAGTCGACCCTGCGCGCGGTCCTCGCCGACCCGGACGCGGCCGACCAGTGGGCCGGGGGTCGCCTGGAGGTCTCCCTGACCCCGCCCTCGGACTTCCCCCCGGGCACGGCTGCGGCGGGGCCGGCCCGGACCACGGCACCCGGGCCGGCACCGCGCCCGAAGTCGCCCCGCCCCGCCTCCGGAGCCCGGGCGAAGGACGAACTCGCCGAGCGGCGCCGCAAACGGCAGGAGGAGCTGGAGCGGGCCGAGCGGGAGGCGGAGCGGGCCGCGGGACACCTGCGGGACGCACGCGCCGAGCAGAGTGGCGCACGGGAGTCGCTCCACCGGGCCGACGACGAGCTGGACCGGACCCGCGAGACGGTGGCCGCCGCTGAAGAGAGACTGCGCGGGGCCCGCGAGGACCTCGACCGGGCCGAGCGGGAACGGCGGGTGGCGCAGGAGCGGCACCGAACGGCCGCGGACGCCGTCGCGGGGGCCGAGCGGGAGGCACGGGCGAGCGCAGGCCGACTGGACCGATTGGCCGGCCGTGACGGGTCGTACGGCTCGTCCGATTGAGTACCCGTACTCATGAGGTGCTTCCCCCCGGCGGGGGACGCTTGCCGCACCAGTCACCCACAGGGAGTCAACCGTGCGTACCAGCAACCCGGTTCACCGACCGCCGACCGCGTCCTCCGTCCGCATGAGGCGGGCCGTTCCCGGTCTCGTCCTGGCCTGTGTCGCCGCCGCGGCCGTCCTGACCGGCTGTTCCATGGAGGAGGCCACCTGCGGCGGAGGCGAGTACCCGGTGCTGTCCGTCGGGGGCACCGGCGGCGCGTGTGTGCCCAACGGCGAGGAGCCGCCCGAGGGTTACACCCGCTACCCCGAGGGCAAGGTCCCGGAACACGTCGGTGACAAGTGGGACACCTACTGGCAGACACACACCGTCGACGAACACGGCAAGGTCGTGGAGGTGCCCGAGGGCGGGTGAACGACGCGCTCCGCGGTCCGAACACACACCCGGGGTTGCGGCGGCACATACCACGAGGGCGGCCATACGTGGTATACCGACTCGGCAGCGAACAGGGCAACAACCGGGGGCTGCGCGTCAGCCTTCACGGCCGCGAACCAAGGAGAGTCAACACCATGTCCGAGAGCACGATGCAGTCCGCCACGGAACTGGCCTCGCAGTACAGCGTCCAGGTGACCGACGACCTGGAGCGCAACGTCAAGGAGCAGGAACGTGTCAGCACGGAGATCACGGCTCTCCAGCAGCAACTGGCCGCGCTGCAGCACGACCACGCCCTGCTCGTGAACATGCAGCAGGCCCTCGGCATCACCCCGCAGCCGGCCCAGGCCGCACCCGCGCCCGAGCCGGCCTCCTCGACCGGAGCGGCCACCGTGCCGGCGCCGCGCGGCAGTGCCGCCCCGCAGTCGGAGCCGGGCAGGCGGACGCGGGGCAGGAAGACCACCACCGCACCCAAGCGCGCCGCGGCCCCGAAGCCCGGTGCCAAGCCCGCCTCGAAGCCGAAGGCGAAGAAGGCGACGAAGTCCACCGCCACGGTCACCACAAAGGCAACCACGAAGGCCACCGCGAAGACGGACACGAAGGCGGACACGAAGGCGGACACCAAGGCGGACCCGAAGCCGAGCACGAAGACCGGCGCCAAGACGGCGTCCGACGCGGCCACCACGGCACCGGCCAAGTCGGCCGCCAAGCCCGCCGCCAAGCCCGCCGCGAAGAAGGCGGCGGCGCGGGCCACCGCCCAGCCCACCCTGGTGGAGCTGGTGCGCGAGCACCTCGTCGGGCAGCGGGAACCGCGGTCCGCCGCCGAGGTCACCACGGCGCTGAGCGAGGCCCACTCCGGACGCACCGTCAAGACCACGGTCGTGCGCACCACGCTCGAGGGACTCGTCGCCAAGAACCAGGCGCAGCGCACCAAGCAGGGCACCTCGGTCTACTACACCGCCACCGAGGCCCCCGCCTCCGAGCCGAAGCAGGAGCCCGCGGCCGGGACCCAGTCCGCGCGGAGCGGCAGCTGAGCGAGATGAGCGAGATCTGAGCGACAGCTGCGCCGTCCCCTCCGTCCCCGTCGGGCCGCGGGCGCGCGGCCGGGGGATTTCGGGGTGAGTATCGGTGGATGGGTGTTGTCCTGCCGGTGCTCTTCGCACTCCTCGCCGCGTTCAGCAACGCGCTGGCCACCGTGCTCCAACGGCGCGCCGCGCTGAGCGTGCCGCAGTCCCGGGGATTCCGCCCCGGACTCGTCCTCGACCTGTTGCGGCGGCCCGTGTGGCTGGGCGGAATGCTGGCCGTCGTGGTGGCCGGCGTGGGGCAGGCGGTGGCCCTGGCGACGGGGCCGCTGTCACTCGTCCAGCCCCTGTTCGTGCTGGAACTTCCGCTGGCCCTGCTGCTGGCCTCGCTGCTGACCGGCAACCGGCTGCCGGAGGCCTTGTGGCTCGCCGTGGGCGGGGTGGTCGTGGGGCTGGGCGTCGCGCTCGCCTCGGCCGCGCCCGAGGGCGGCGAGGCCGAAGTGCCCCTGGACCGCTGGGTACCGGCTCTGGTGGCCTGCGCCGGGGCGGCCGTGCTGCTGGCCGCCGCGGGACTCAAACGCCCCGTCGGCAAGGCCCGTGCCGGTTGCCTCGGCGCGGCCACGGCGGTGTGCTACGCGCTGACGGCCGGTCTGATGAAGGACTCCATGCGCGCCCTGGACTCCGCCGGTGTGGTCGGCTTCTTCACCGCCTGGCAGACCTACGGATTCGCCGTGGCCGGGGTGTGTGCCGTGCTGCTGCTGGAGCACGCCATGCAGGGCGGCCCGCTCGTCGCCTCCCAGCCCGCCCTCACCCTGGGCGACGCGACGGTGAGCCTGCTGCTCGGCGTGGTCCTCTACCGCGAGGACGTGCGCGGCCACTGGTGGGTCGTGCCGCAACTGCTCGGGGTGGCACTGGTCGTCGTGGGTGTCCTCAGCCTGGCCAGGCGAGGTGCGGATCTGCGCACCGCGCAGTGAGCGCGCCGCGGGCCGGGTGGCGAAGTGCGCCACGCTCCCCGCGAACCCGCAGGTCAGTCGTTTCCGCAGGTCAATGAGGGTGGCGTAACTTCGGCGAAACATGACTCGGGTTACCGTGAGCGGCATGGACCACCACGGGGGACGGCCGCGCGCCGAGCGGGCCCGGGAACTGGCCGACACACTGCGGCAGCAGATCACGGACGACGCCTTCGCCGACGGCGTGCTGCCCGACGAGCGGGACCTGGGCCGCCGGTTCGGGGCCTCGCGCAACGCGGTGCGGGACGCCCTGGCCCTGCTGCGCGAGGAGGGCCTGATCACCCGGCGGCGCGGGGTCGGGACGACGGTGCTGCTGCCGAAGTACGGGCACGGTCTCGACCGGCTGACCGGGCTGGCCGAGGAGCTGACCGGCCGCGGCACCGTGACCAACGAGGTGCGGGTCGCGGTGGAGGTCCCCGCGCTGCCCGCCGCGATCGCCGCCCGGCTTCAGGTTCCGGCCGGGG
Organism: Streptomyces sp. NPDC059906; assembly: GCF_042730645.1. Taxonomy (NCBI): domain Bacteria; kingdom Bacillati; phylum Actinomycetota; class Actinomycetes; order Kitasatosporales; family Streptomycetaceae; genus Streptomyces; species Streptomyces sp. NPDC059906. The sequence goes on along the minus strand of NZ_JBHWKU010000006.1, from coordinate 15,856 downwards.
CGGGCGGTGTGTACGTGGAGCGGCTGCGGTGGCTGGACGGGCTGCCGTTGTCGTTGGACACCAGCTATCTGACCGTCGACGTCGGCCGTGCCGTGCTCGCCGGTGACCTGCGGGGCCGGGACGTGTTCGGCCTGATCGAGGAGGCCGCGGGCGCCCGGCTCGGGCGCGCCGAGGTGGCCGTGCACGCGGTCAACGCGGACCCCGGCACGGCACGGCTGCTGGGGATCGAGCCCGGGGCGGCGGTGTTCGCCCTGGAACGGCTGACCCGGCTGGCGGACGGCCGGCCGGTGGACGCGGAGTCGATCCGGATCCGCGCGGACCGGATGGCCCTGCGCGCCACGCTGCGTCGCGGCGGGCCGCGGACCCCGTGAGAGGAGGCCGGTGATGGCCGGTGCGAGTGTGCCCGTACTGGTGGCCCTGGGGCTGCTGGGGCTGGTCGGCGGGGTGGGCATCACCGCCGTCGGGCCGGGCGGTGTGCTGCCCACGATCGGTCTGTTCGCCCTCACCGGCCTGACACCGGCACAAGTGGCCGGAACGGCCATCGTCACCCATGTCGCCACCGGGATCCTCGCGACCGCCGCCTACACCCGCTCCGGGCAGTTGCGCGAGCCCGGGACCCGGCGCACGGCACTGGTCCTCGCGGTGAGCGCGGTCGCCGGGACCCCGCTCGGCGTCCTGGTCAACTCGTATGTGTCCAAGCGGATGTTCGGGCTGGTGCTCGGCGTGTTCGTGGCGGGCGTGGCGGGCCTGGTGTGGTTCCGCGAGCACCGCCGTCCGGCCGCCTCGCGGGCCCACCCGCCGACGGCGGTGGTGGCGGGGATGGGCTGCGCGGTGGCCGTCGCGGCCGGGGTGGTCGGCATCGGCGGGCCGATGCTCACCGTGCCCCTGCTGGTGGCGCTGGGCGTCCCCGTGCTGGAGTCCCTCGCCTCGGCGCAGGCGCAGTCCGTCGTCATCGCCGGTGTGGGCACGGTGGGTTACCTGGCCCAGGGGGCCGTCGACTGGCCGCTGGCGGTGCTGGTCGGGGTTCCCGAGCTGGCGGGGGTGCTACTGGGCTGGCGGATCGCACACGCGCTGCCCACCCGCCACCTGAAGTACGCCCTGATCACGACGCTGCTCGCGCTCGCCCCGTACCTCGCCCTGCACGGCTGACCGCGAACAAGATGCCCCAAGCCACCACATGTTGCACAGTGGTCACAATCGATCGGCCATCCGGAGGGACGGCATGTCGCAGGCCGCTGCTTCCGACGTCGACAGCTCAGCCCAGCCCGCCGCGAAGGTGGGTCTGTTCACCCTGACCTCCATGGTCGTCGGGTCCATGGTGGGCGCCGGGGTGTTCTCGCTGCCGGGGCGCTTCGCCGAGGAGACCGGCGTCGCGGGCGCGCTGATCGCCTGGGCGATCGCGGGCACCGGCATGCTGACGCTGGCCCTCGTCTTCCAGTCCCTCGCCGTGCGCAGACCCGACCTCGACGCGGGCGTGTACGCGTACGCGAAGGCGGGCTTCGGCGAGTACCTCGGCTTCTTCGCGGCCTTCGGCTACTGGGCCAGCTCGTGCGTGGGCAACGTGACCTACTGGGTCCTGATCATGTCGACCGCCGGGTCGATCTGGCCGGAGCTGGGCGACGGGGACACCGCCGTGGCGGTCGTGCTGTCCTCCGCCGGGCTGTGGGCGTTCTTCTGGCTGATCCGGCGCGGGGTGAAGGAAGCGACGGCCATCAACCGGATCGTCACGGTGGCCAAGCTCGTCCCCATCGTCTTCTTCGTGGTCCTGGCCCTGGTGTACTTCGATCCGGGGGTCTTCGCGGACAACTTCGGCGGCGCCGACTACGCGGGTTCCCTGTTCTCACAGGTGCGCGGCACCATGCTGGCGACGGTCTTCGTCTTCCTCGGCGTGGAGGGCGCCAGCGTCTACTCCCGGCACGCCCGGCGCCGCTCCGACGTGGGCAGGGCCACGGTGCTCGGCTTCCTCAGCGTCTTCGCCGTCTTCGCGTCGGTGACCATCGTGTCGTACGGCATCATGCCGATGGCGGAGATCGCCGGCCTGCGCCAGCCGTCCATGGCGGGCGTCCTGGAGGCGGCCGTCGGCACCTGGGGCCGGGTGTTCATCAGCGTCGGTCTGATCGTGTCGGTCCTCGGCGCCTATCTCGCGTGGACGCTGATGGCGGCCGAGGTGCTCTTCGTGGCGGCCAAGGACGAGGACATGCCGCGCTTCCTGCGCGGCACCGACGCCGCCGACGTGCCGGTGCCCGCGCTGCTGATGACGTCGCTGCTCACCCAGCTGGTGCTGATCGCCACCAGTTTCTCCAGCAACGCCTTCGACTTCGCGCTCAACCTGACCAGCGCCCTCTCCCTGATCCCGTACCTGCTGGCGGCGGCCTTCGCGGTGCGGATCGGCAGCCGGGACGACCCGCGCACCGCGGGCGGCCGCACCTCGCGGCGCGAGCTGGCCGTCGGTGTCGTCGCGACGCTGTACACGGCGTTCCTGCTGTACGCGGCGGGGCTGAAGTTCGTGCTGGTGTCCTTCGTCGTCTACGCCCCGGCGACCGTCCTGTTCGTGATGGCCCGCCGGGAGCAGGGCCGCCGGCTGTTCTCGCCCGGGGAGCTCGTCGTCCTGGCCGTCTCCGCGACCGGCGCGGCGGTCGGCCTCCTCGCCCTGGTGGCCGGGTGGATCAGCCTGTGACTCCTTTCCCCGCTCCTCTCCCCCCGCCCCTCCCCCGCTCGTACGCATCCCTCCAGGAGGCCGTGTGACCAGCAACGAGAGCGCCGTGAGTCCCGCGCTCGGCGTCCATTCCGAGGTCGGCAGGCTGCGCAAGGTCCTGGTGTGCTCCCCCGGTCTCGCGCACCGGCGGCTGACTCCCACCAACTCCGACGAGCTGCTCTTCGACGACGTCATGTGGGTGGAGAACGCCCAGCGCGACCATGCCGCCTTCGTCGGTGAACTGCGCCGGCGCGGGGTGGAGGTGGTGGAGCTGCACGACCTGCTGGCGCAGATCATGGCGCTCCCGGAGGCCAGGGCGTGGCTCCTGGACCGGAAGATCACCGCCAACCAGGTCGGCATCGGCCTCATCGACGCGGCCCGCGCGTATCTGGAGACCCTCTCGCCGAGGGAACTCGCCGAGTACCTCGTCGGCGGGCTCGCCACCAGTGACCTGCCCGAGGACTTCCGCTCCCCGCACCTCGCGCTGGCCCGCGAGTCCACCGGCGCCCGCGAGTACCTGATGCCGCCGCTGCCGAACACCCTGTACACGCGCGACACCACCTGCTGGCTGTACGGCGGCCTCACCCTCAACCCGCTGTACTGGTCCGCGCGGCACGACGAGACGCTGCTGATGAAGGCGATCTACACCTTCCACCCCGACTTCAAGGGCTCGAAGGTGTGGTGGGGCGACCCCGAGCGGGACTGGGGCCAGGCCACCTTCGAGGGCGGCGACATCATGCCGGTGGGCAACGGGGTCGTCCTCATGGGCATGAGCGAGCGCACCTCCCGGCAGGCCGTCACCCAGGTCGCCGCCGCGCTGTTCCGCAGCGGCGCCGCCGAGCACGTCGTCGTCGCCGGGATGCCGAAGCTGCGCTCCGCCATGCACCTGGACACGGTCTTCACCTTCGCCGACCGCGACGTGGTGACCGTCTACCCCCGCATCATGGACGCGGTGCACACCTTCTCGCTGCGGCCCGGCGACCGGGCCCCCGGTTTCGACGTGGTCGACGAGGGGTCGACGCCCTTCGTCGACGTCGTCGCCAAGGCTCTCGGGCTGGCGAAGCTGCGGGTGGTGGAGACGGGCGGCGACGCCTACGCCTCCGAGCGCCAGCAGTGGGACAGCGGCAACAACGCCGTCGCGGTGGAACCGGGTGTGGTGTTCACCTACGACCGCAACACCCTGACCAACGCGCTGCTGCGCGAGGCCCGGGTGGAGGTCGTCACCATCGTGGGCGCGGAACTGGGCCGGGGGCGCGGCGGCGGGCACTGCATGACGTGTCCACTGGTGCGCGACCCCGTCGACTTCTGATCGCGGTGACCTCGGCGAACTCAGCGGCAGAACCCGTACGCCTGCTCCAGCCACCGGTGCAGTGCCGTGTGCACGCTGCCGGGGAGCACACTGAGCTGCTCGATGGCGGCCCGGTCCCCGGCGGAGGGCGCGATGCCGGCGGCGGTCAGCAGGGCGAGCAGGTCGAGGCGGCGCAGGTCGACGGGGTCGACGCGGCAGGGGACGCGCCGGGCGGGGTCGGGCGGCTGGAGCAGGAAGTCGCCCCGCGTGTCGCGGGAGCGCGAGTGCGTCGGGGCGGCGGCGGTCGGAGCAGTCGTCGGGTGCATACCGCGGTCCTCCACGTGAGGGGGCGCCCGGTCGGGTCGCCGTTCTTGACGGCATGAGACACCGGGGGGCGGACGGCGGTTGCGGGCCGGCGCGAGGACCACACGGGGGATGCAATCGGCGTCTTGTCGCACGAACCGGACGGTGGGGCGGACGCCCAGGTCGGCGGCCTCGCGGCCCCGGCGGCTGCTCCGTACGAGTGGTGCGTTCGCGGAGGCGGTCGTACGGTCGAACGGGGAAAACGGGAAGCGGAGACAAGCGACCCCGAGACGGCGGGAGCAGACATGGGCAGGAACCCGATGAGGGCAGCGGTCACTCTCTGTGCCGCCGCCGCGCTCGCAGTACCCCTGGGCACGGCCTCCGCCGCACCGTCGGCGCAGCCCGCGGCGCACACCCGGCAGACGCAGGATCCGGTGCTGGTGGACTGCTCCGGGCAGCCGCAGATCGGGCCCGAGGCGTACGTGCTCGCCTGCGGGGACGGCAACAGCCGCCTGGTCTCCATGCGCTGGTTCCGCTGGGACCCGCAGGCGGCGGTGGGCCGGGGCACGAACGCCGTGAACGACTGCGACCCGTACTGCGCCGCGGGCGCCTTCCACTCCTACCCGGTGACCGTGCGGCTCGACATGCCGACGGGCGGGGAGCAGGGCACGGGTCAGCGGCACTTCACCCGGATCACCCTGACCTACACCGACGGCAGGCCGGACGGGTCTCCCCGCACCGTGGCCTACCCCCTGCCCGGCTGACCGGCCGACGGACGGGCCCGGTCGTCCGGCCGGGCCCGGTCAGTCCGGCAGCACCAGCCGGCAGGTGTCCCCCGGCTGGAGACGCACCTCGCGGTCCGGCAGCCGGACGTCGATCGGCAGCGGTCCGGCCGCGGGCACGGCGATCTCCAGCCGGCCGTGCTCCAGCCGGAACCGCACGCCCCAGTGGCCCTGGTAGCGCACGGAGAACCCGTACGACGACAGCTCCGGCAGCGGCACCGGGTCCAGCCACAGGGCGCCCGCGCGGGTCTCCAGGCCGGTCAGGCCGCGCTGGACGAGGTCGAGGGTGCCGGCCATGGCGCCGAGGTGGATGCCCTCGCCCGTGGTGCCGCCCTGGAGGTCGGCGACGTCGCCCTTGAGCGCCTCCTGGAAGTAGTCCCAGGCCTCGGCGCGGCGGGCGCGGGCCAGGATCCAGCCGTGGACGAGTCCGCTGAGGGTGGATCCGTGGCTGGTGCGGGCCAGGTAGTGGTCGACGGTGCGCTGCCAGGTCCGCTCGTCGAGCGTGTAGCCCAGGCGCCGGAACAGCGACCGGAGTTCGGCCGGGGAGAACAGGTAGCCGAGCATGAGGACGTCGGCCTGTTTGGAGGCCTGGTAGTTGTTGACGCTGTCGTTCTCGGCCTCCAGGAGACGGTCGAGGCGCCGGATGTCGCCGTACCGGTCGCGGTAGCCCTCCCAGTCGAGTTCGGCGAGGTCGCCGTACCCCTCGAACTGGCTGACGACGCCCTCGTGGAAGGGGACGTGCAGGGTGCGGGAGACGCTGTCCCACTGTTCCAGCTCCGCTTCGTCCAGCGCGGTGCGCTCGCCGAGTTCACGGCGGCGGGGTTCGGGCAGGTCGTCCAGGACGTGGAGGGTGCGGGAGAGGACCCAGGCGGCGGTGACGTTGGTGTAGGCGTTGTCGTCGAGACCCGGCCGGTCGGCGCCGGGGTAGGCCTCGTGGTACTCGTCGGGGCCGACCACGCCCCGGATGCGGTGCCGCCCGAGGCGTTCGTCCCAGGTGGCGGAGTCGGCCCAGAAGCGCGCGATCTGGAGCAGCATCTCGGCGCCCTTGGTGTGCAGGAACTCGGCGTCGCCGCTGGCCTCGCAGTACTGCCACACGTTGTACGCGATGGCGGAGCCCACGTGGTGCTGGAGGTGGGAGTGGTCGGGGAGCCAGCGGCCCGAGCGCGGGTTGAGGTGCAGTTGCTGGGTCTCCTCGCGGCCGTCGCTGCCGCTCTGCCAGGGGTAGAGGGCGCCGCGCCTGCCGATCGCGCGGGCCGCGGAGCGGGCCTTCTCCAGGCGGCGGTGCCGGTAGTGCAGCAGGGCCCGGGACACCTCGGGGAAGTGCAGGTTCAGGTAGGGCAGGACGAACAGCTCGTCCCAGAAGACGTGGCCGCGGTAGGCCTCGCCGTGCAGTCCGCGCGCCGGTACGCCCACGTCGAGGTCGGCGGTGTGCGGCGAGAGGGTCTGGAGCACGTGGAAGAGGTGCAGGCGCAGGATGCTGCCCGCCTCGCCGGGCACCTCCAGTTCGGCGCGGCGCCACAGCTGGCCCCAGGCGGTGCGGTGGCTGACCAGCAGCTCGTCGAAGCCGGGGGCTTCGGCCACCCGGTCGACGGCGGCCTGGAGCGGGTCGCTGATCGCCGGGTCGCGCGAGGTGTGCAGGGCGACGACCTTGTCGACGGTGGTGGTGCGGCCCGGTTCGGCGCGCAGGGTGACGCGCTGGGTGACGCACAGGTGCTCGCGGGCCGCGGTGACCGGCGCGCCGGCCGTGGTGCGGGCGGCCATGCCGGTCCGGATGTCCGAGGTGCGGGTCCGGCAGCGCAGCCACACCGTGTCGTCGTCGGCGCTGCCGGTGTGCACGTGGGTGAGGTGGTGGCCGTCGAGGTCCCGGTAGCGCGGTACCCCGGAGTTGGTGGCGCCGCCGTCGAGGGCCGCCTCCACCTCCAGGTCGACCGGGCCGCCCTCGGCGGTGAACTCGGTGCGCAGGGCGGCGAGGTGGGGATCGGCCATGTGCACCATCCGCAGTTGGCGCACGGACAGCACGCGCACCCCGTCGAGCCCGAAGCGGGTGAGCCGTTCCAGGACGCCCGAGTCAAGGTGCACGGTCTGGCGGTGGTCGAGCACCTCGGCGGTGTCGGGAGTGAGCCAGTCCCCTGCGGCGGGCCTGAAGCGCAGCGGCAGCCAGTTGGGGAGGTTGACCATGTCCTCGTTCTCGACCTCGCGCCCCGCGACGGTGGAGGTGAGCCGGTTGTAGCAGCCGGCCACGTAGGTGCCCGGGTAGTGCACGTCGTCCGCGGCGCACTCGGGCAGCGCGCCGCGGGTGGCGAAGTAGCCGTTGCCGAGGGTGCACAGGGACTCGCGCAGCCGCTCCTCGGCGGCGTCGTAGTGGTCGTAGTCCCAGGTCGACGGGGTCGCGGTCACCGCGGGGCCTCCCAGGTCCAGTCGGCGACCTCGGGCAGGTCCACACCGTGTTCGCGGATCCAGTCGTGGTGCCGCTGCCGGACGTCCTCCATCCGCTGCCGTACGGCGGCGGCGCGCACGGCGAGACCGGGCACGCGGTCGATGACGTCCATGACCAGGCGGTAGCGGTCCAGGTCGTTGCCGACCACCATGTCGAACGGGGTGGTGGTGGTCCCGATCTCCTTGTAGCCGCGCACGTGCAGATGCGCGTGGCCGGTGCGCCGGTAGGCGAGCCGGTGGATCAGCCAGGGGTAGCCGTGGTAGGCGAAGATCACCGGCTTGTCGGCGGTGAACAGGCCGTCGTACTCGAAGTCGCTCATGCCGTGCGGGTGTTCCCCGCTGGGCAGCAGGCGGGCGATGTCGACGACGTTGACCACGCGCACGGCGAGTTCCGGCAGGTGGTGGCGGATCAGCTGGGCGGCGGCCAGGACCTCCTGGGTCGGTACGTCGCCCGCGCAGGCGAGGACCACGTCGGGTTCGCGGCTGCCGTCCTCGGTGCCGGCCCAGTCCCAGATGCCGGCGCCGCGCGCGCAGTGCGCCTTGGCCTGGTCCATGGTCAGCCAGTCGAAGCAGGGCTGTTTGCCGGCCACGATCACGTTGACGTAGTCGCGGCTGCGCAGGGCGTGGTCGGCGACGGAGAGCAGGGTGTTGGCGTCCGGCGGGAAGTAGACGCGTACGGCTTCGGGGCTCTTGTTGAGGATGTGGTCGACGAAGCCGGGGTCCTGGTGGGAGAAGCCGTTGTGGTCCTGGCGCCACACGTGGGAGGTGAGCAGGTAGTTGAGGGAGGCGATGGGTGCGCGCCAGGGCAGGCGGCGGGTCACCCGCAGCCACTTGATGTGCTGGTTGACCATCGAGTCGACGATATGGACGAACGCCTCGTAGCAGGAGAACAGTCCGTGGCGGCCGGTGAGGAGGTAGCCCTCCAGCCAGCCCTGGCAGGTGTGTTCGGACAGGATCTCCATCACGCGGCCGTGCCGGTCCAGGTCCTCGTCGACGGGCAGCGTCCGCTCCTGCCAGGCCTTGCCGCTGGCGGCGTAGACGGCCTGGAGGCGGTTGGAGGCGGTCTCGTCGGGGCCGACGAGGCGGAAGTCGCGCCGGTCCGCGGTGGCCGCCATGACGTCCCGGAGCAGGTCGCCGAGGACCCGGGTGGGTTCGTGGATGCTCGCGCCGGGTTCCGCGACGGGCACGGCGTACTTCTCCAGCGGGGGCACGGGCAGTTCGCGCAGCAGGAGACCGCCGTTGGCGTACGGGGTGGCGCCGAGGCGGCGGGGCCCCTCGGGGACGGCGGAGAGGACGGCGGGCCGCGGGGCTCCGGCGTCGTCGAACAGTTCCTCGGGGCGGTAGGAGCGCAGCCACTGCTCCAGCTGCGCGAGGTGCTCGGGGTTGGTGCGTACGGCGGGCAGGGGCACCTGGTGGGCGCGCCAGGTGTTCTCCACGGGCAGTCCGTCGACCTCGGCGGGGCCGGTCCAGCCTTTGGGGGTGCGCAGGACGATCATCGGCCAGCGGGGGCGTCCGGTGGCGCCCTCCTCGCGGGCGGCCCGCTGGATCGCGGCGATGCGATCCAGGGCGGTGTCCATGGCGCGGGCGGTCGCGCGGTGGACGGCGGCGGGTTCGTCGCCGGTGACGTGGATCGGGTCGTGGCCGTAGCCGCGCAGGAGTTCGTCCAGCTCGGTCTCGGGGAGTCGGGCGAGCACCGTCGGGTTGGCGATCTTGTAGCCGTTGAGGTGCAGGATCGGCAGGACGGCGCCGTCGTGCACCGGGTCGAGGAACTTGTTGGAATGCCAGGACGTCGCCAGCGGGCCGGTCTCCGCCTCGCCGTCGCCGATCACGCAGGCGGCCACCAGGTCCGGGAGGTCGAAGGCGGCGCCGTAGGCGTGCGAGAGCGCGTAGCCCAGCTCGCCGCCCTCGTGGATGGAGCCCGGCGTCTCGGGCGCCACGTGGCTCGGTACGCCGCCGGGGAAGGAGAACTGCTTGAACAGCCGGGCCATGCCGGCCGCGTCCCGGGTGATGTCCGGGTAGGTCTCGGTGTACGAGCCCTCCAGCCACGCGTTGGCCAGCACGGCGGGCCCGCCGTGGCCGGGGCCCCAGACGCACAGGGCGTCGAGGTCGCGGGCCTTGATGACCCGGTTGAGGTGGGTGTGGACCAGGTTGAGGCCGGGTGAGGTGCCCCAGTGGCCGAGCAGGCGCGGCTTGACGTGCTCGCGGCGCAGGGGTTCGGCCAGCAGGGGGTTGGCCATCAGGTAGATCTGGCCGACGGCGAGGTAGTTCGCGGCGCGCCAGTGGGCGTCCAGGCCGGCGAGCTCCTCGTCGGTGAGTTCGGTGGGCGCCTGCTGCGTGTCGACGGACATCGGTGGTCCTTCCGTGTCGGGACAGCCGGTCGGGGCGCGCGGGCACGGGGTGCCCGTGCACATCCCAACCCTGCGCCGACCGGGCGGGTACCCGAGAGGGCCGTTCGGGTCACGTGGTGTTCCGAACGGGTCACGGAGCGCCGGTGCCGCGGGGTGGCGGGCGGCGGTCCCTAGGGGTGGCGGGCGGCGGTGCGCGACGAGAACAGCACGGCCGTCACCGGCGCCGACCCCGGTGCCGACCGTGCCGAGGCGCCGGGTACCCCAACTTCGGCGTCGTACACCGGAGTTGCCCGAACGTGGCGGCACCGGCCCGCAGTGGCGGCGCACTCGGTCCGCGACGGCACGGGTGGACTGCGTGAGCAGACGGCTAGGATACCCCCCTGGGTATATCTGTTACGGTGGCCGGGAGAGATACCCCAGGGGGTAATTCCGGAAGGAGAGCGTGCCGTGTTCTTTGTCGACGTCCTGGAGACCGGGTCACTGGGCAACCGCAGCTATCTGGCGGGCGGTCCCGACGCGGCCGTCGTCGTGGACCCGCCGCGGGACATCGACCGTGTCATCGCCGCGGCCGCCCGGCGCGGGGTGCGGATCGCCGTCGTCGCCGAGACCCACGTCCACAACGACTACGTCACCGGCGGTCTGGAGCTGGCCCGTCTCACCGGCGCGCGCTATCTGGTGCCGGCCGGGGCCGAGGTGGCGTACGCGCGCGTCGCGGTGGCCGACGGCGACGTGGAGCCGGTCGACGCGGGGCTGGAGCTGCGCGCGGTGGCCACCCCGGGCCACACCCCGCACCACACGTCGTACGTCCTTGAGGAGGCGGGGCGGGCCGTGGCCGCCTTCACCGGCGGTTCGCTGCTGATCGGCACCGTGGGCCGGCCCGACCTCGTGGAGCCCCGGCTGACCGAGGAGCTGGCCCGCGCGCAGCACGCCTCCGCGCACCGTCTCGCGGACCGGCTCGAGGACGCGGTGAGCGTGCTGCCCACGCACGGCTTCGGCAGCTTCTGCTCCGCCACCGCCACCGGCGGCGAGCACAGCACGATCGGCGCCGAGAGGGCCGCCAACCCGGCGCTCGTCCAGGACGTGGAGACCTTCGTCCGCGAGCTGCTGGCCGGGCTGGACGACGTGCCCGCCTACTACGCGCACATGGCGCCGGTGAACAGCGAGGGGCCCGCTCCCCTGGACCTGACCGAGCCCCGCCGCGCGGACGCGGACGAGATAGCCCGGCGTCTGGCCGCGGGCGAGTGGGTCGTGGACCTGCGCTCCCGGGTGGCCTTCGCCGCCGGTCACGTCGCCGGGTCGGTCAACTTCGAGGTCGACGGACAGCTCGCGACGTATCTGGCCTGGCTGATCCCCTGGGGCAAGCCGGTGACGCTGCTCGCGCACGGCGCCGAGGACCTGGCCCGCGCCCAGCGCGAGCTGGCCCGGGTGGGCATCGACCTCCCGGCCGCGGCTGCGGTGGGCTCCCCGGCCGACTGGGTCGCACAGGGGGAGCGGCCGGCCTCGTTCCGGCGGGCCGCCTTCGCCGAGCTGGCCGCGGCGCGGCGGGACGGTGCGGACGTGGTCGTCGTGGACGTGCGCCGCGACGCCGAACGCGCCCAGGGGTGGGTCCGGGGCAGCGTGCACCTGCCGGTCCACGAGATCCACCGGCGCCTGGACGAGGTGCCGCCGGGCACGGTGTGGGTGCACTGCGCGGGCGGGATGCGGGCGGCGGTCGCCGCGTCCGTGCTGGACGCCGCCGGGCGCGAGGTGGTCGCGATCGACGACGGCTTCGCCGCGGCGGCCGGGGCGGGCCTCCCGCTCGTGACGCCCTCGGACGCCACCGCCGCATGACGCCGCTGATCCTCGCACTGCTGGCCGGTGCCGCGGCCGGTGTGTCCCTGGGCGCGCTGGGGGCGGGCGGCAGCATCCTCACCGTGCCCGCACTCGTCTACCTGCTCGGCTTCACCCCGGCGGCGGCGACCACCGCGAGCCTCGTGGTGGTGGTCGTCATGTCGGTCACCGCGCTGGTCGCGCACGCGCGGGCGGGGGACGTGCGGTGGCGGGCCGGGCTGCTGTTCGCGGCCGCTGGTGTGCTGCCCGCCGCCGGGGCGGGCGCACTGTCCGCGCGGGTCCCGGCGGCGGTGCTGACGCTGCTGTTCGCGGCCGTGGCCGCCCTGGCCGGACTGCACATGCTGCACCGGCGCACACCGCGCGGGAACGGCACCGTGTCCGGGGCCCGGGCGGTCGGGGCCGGGGCCGGGCTCGGCGCGGTGACCGGGTTCCTCGGGGTCGGCGGCGGCTTCCTCGCGGTACCGGCGCTGGTGACCGTCCTCGCGGTGCCGATGAGCGCGGCGGTGGGCACGAGTCTGCTGGTGGTCGGGGCGAACGCGCTGGTGGCCCTGGCGGGCCGGGCGTACACCGCCGTACACCTGGACCTCACCCTGCTCCTGCCGTTCCTGGCAGCCGCGGTCCTCGGCGCGTGGGACGGCAGGCGGCTGGCCGCGAAGGTCTCCGCCGGGACGCTGCGGCGCGTCTTCGGTGCCGTGCTGCTCGCCGTGGCCGTGGCGATGGGCGCGACGGCGGTGCTGTGACCCGGCGGGCGCCCCGCTGCGCACCGGGCCCGGGGCGGGTCAGGCCAGGGAGAGGAAGAGCTTCTCCAGCCGGGCCCGCATCTGTGCCGAGTCGCGCACCTCGGGGTCGTCACTGGTCATGCACTGCTGCAGCCCCGTGGCGATGATCGAGAACCCGGCCCGGTCCAGGGCGCGGGAGACGGCGGCGAGCTGGGTGACCACGTCCTCGCAGTCGCGGCCCTCCTCGATCATCCGGATGACTCCCGCGAGCTGGCCCTGGGCACGCCGCAGCCGGTTCAGCGCCGACTTCAGTTCGTCGGCCGACATGTCGAGCTCCACGCTTCTCCCTCTCCTCCACCCGATACCTCACCGAACCCCACATACCCCCGCGGGTATCCTACCGCGCGGGGGGACGAACAACGAGAAAGGTCTCGCTCCGTGATCACCCCCGCAGCAACCGCCACCGCGCTGACCACCGGGCAGGCGGCGGCCCGCCTGGCCGAGTTCACCGTCGTCGACGTCCGCTCCCCCGGCGAGTACTCCGGCGGCCACCTGCCCGGCGCCCACAACGTTCCGCTGGAGCGCCTCGACGAGGCCGCCGGCGCCCTGGCGGCGGCCGCCGCGCGCGGGCCGCTGCTGCTCGTGTGCGCCTCCGGGAACCGGTCCGCCACGGGCTGCGCCCAGCTGGCGGCGCGGAACGTGGCGGCGGCCACGCTCGACGGCGGCACGAACGCCTGGGCGGCGGCCGGTCACCCCGTCGACCGTCCGGCCGGGGCGCGTACGCCGTGGCCCATGGACCGGCAGGTGCGCCTCGCGGCCGGGTCGCTCGTCGCCGCCGGTTTCGTGGCCGGACGCTTCTGGCGCCCCGCGCACTGGCTGTCCGGCGCGATAGGCGCGGGACTGGTCTTCTCCGGAGTGACCAACACCTGCGGCATGGCCGCGGCACTGGCCCGGCTGCCGCACAACCGGCCCACCGGGGACGTCGCGTCCTTCGAGGAGACGCTGGCGCGGCTGGCGGCCTGAGGCACACCTGTGGCGGCGGGCGCCGATCCCTCACGAAGGGGTCGACGCCCGCCAATTTTGCATGCCGTGCATCTTTGCATACCATGCAACTTATGACGGAGAAGGGTGCCGCGGGGGGCGGTCTGCGGGAGCGGAAGAAGCGGGCCACACGTGCCGCTCTGGCCGAGGCCGCGGTGCGTCTCGCCGCCGAACACGGGGCGGAGAAGGTCACCGTCGAGGCGATCAGCGCCGCGGCCGGGGTGTCCGTGCGCACCTTCTTCAACTACTTCGACAGCCGCGACGAGGCCTTCGTGGTCATCGACGCGGACGCGGGCGCACGCATGCGGCGCGCCGTCCTGGAAGCACCGGCCGATCTCTCCCCGCTGGCAGCCCTGCGCGAGGCCATGGCGGCGGAACTGGCCGAGGCGGAACAGCAGCACGAGTTGTGGCGGCTGCACGCCGAGGTCCTGCACGCCTCACCGCACCTGCTGGCGCGCGGCGTCGGGGCCCACATGGCGGCCGAGGCGGACCTGGCCGACGCCATCGCCCTGCGCCTGCGCGGGGACGGCGACACGGGCGGGGACGGGCCGGGGCTCTACCCGCGACTGCTGGCCGCGGTGGCGGGCGCCGCGGTGCGCACCAGCATGGACCACTGGTCCGCCCACCAGGAGGAAGCCGCCTTCCTCGACGTCTTCCACGAGGTGTTCACCCTCCTCGCCGCCGGTCTCCCGGCACCGTCCGCGTAGCCTCCGCGCCGGGCTCGCGACCCATCAGGACCCACCACACGAAAGAGATGCCGTGACCGCTACCCAGGCGCCCGCCGACGCGCCTCCCACCTCGATGACCCACCGGCAGATACTCCAGGCCATGTCGGGCCTGATGGCCGGCATGTTCGTCGCGATCCTGGCCGGCACCGTCGTGGCCAACGCGCTGCCCACGATCATCGCCGACCTGGGCGCCAGCCAGTCGTCGTACACGTGGGTCGTCACCTCCGAGCTGCTCGCGATGACCGCGACGGTGCCCCTGTGGGGCAAGCTGTCCGACCTCTTCAACAAGAAGCTGCTGCTCCAGCTGTCGCTGAGCATGTTCGTGGTCGGCTCGCTGCTGGCCGGCTTCTCGCACGGGGTGGGGCTGCTGATCTTCAGCCGGGTCGTGCAGGGCATCGGCGCGGGCGGTCTGACCGCGCTCGCGCAGGTCGTGATGGCCTCCGTCATCCCGCCCCGCCAGCTGGGCAAGTACGCCGGCATCTTCGGCGCCGTCTTCGCGGTGGGCACCGTGGCCGGACCGCTGGTCGGCGGTGTCCTGGTGGACACCTCGTGGCTGGGCTGGCGCTGGTGCTTCTTCATCGGCGTGCCGTTCGCGCTGCTCGCCATCGCCCTGCTCCAGCGCACCCTGCGCCTGCCCACGACCAAGCGCGCGGTGCGCATCGACTGGCTCGGCGCCTTCCTGATCGTCGCCGGTGTCTGCGCCCTGCTCATCTGGGTGTCGCTGGCCGGCAACGAGTTCGACTGGGCGTCCTGGCAGACCGGTGTCCTCACGGGCGGCGGCGTACTGCTGCTGGTCGCGGCGGTGTTCGTCGAGGCCCGCACCGCCGAGCCGGTCATCCCGCTCGGCATCTTCAAGAACCGCACGGTCACCCTGACCACCGTCGCCAGCCTCCTGGTCGGTGTCGCCATGTTCGGCGGGACCGTCTTCCTCTCGCAGTACTTCCAGATCTCCCTGGGCAAGTCGCCGACCGTCGCGGGCCTGATGAGCCTGCCGATGATCCTCGGCCTGCTGGTGTCCTCCACCGTCGCCGGACAGGTGATCAGCCGGACCGGCAAGTGGAAGCGGTACCTGGTGGCGGGCGCGGTGATCATGGCCGTCGGCCTGGCGCTGCTGGCCACGATCGACGCGAAGACCAACTTCGGCCTGCTCAGCCTCTACATGGCGATCCTGGGTGTCGGCGTCGGCATGCTGATGCAGAACCTGGTGCTGGCCGCCCAGAACGACGTGCCCGCCGCCGACCTGGGCGCCGCGACCTCGGTGCTGTCGTTCTTCCGCAGCATGGGCGGCACCATCGGCGTCAGCGTCCTCGGCGCGATCCTCGCCAACCGGGTCGCCGACGAGACGGCCAAGGGACTCGGCAACGCCGGTATCACCGCCCCCGGTGGCGGTGGCTCCGGCGAGGGCAGCGTCCCGGACATGTCCACGCTGCCCGGCCCGCTGCGGACGATCGTCGAGCACGCCTACGCCGTCGCCACGGCCGACCTGTTCCTCGTCGCCACGCCGTTCGCGGTGCTCGCGCTGGTCGCCGTCGTGTTCATCAAGGAGAAGCCGCTGAAGACCACCAGCGGCATGGAGCGCCTGGCCGAGGAGTCCGGCGAGGGCCCCGCTCTGCCTGCCGACCACCGCGGCGACGTCCTCGGCCGGGATGCCGGTGAGGTTGCCGGCGGTGGTGATGGGGATGGCCA